>JAABPW010000204.1 GCA_011391785.1 Verrucomicrobiota bacterium | reverse complement strand
TTTCAGCATTCCCGGAAAGATGGTGATAACATCTATCCTCAAGGGCGTATCCATGGCTTATTCCGCCACTTCAAGAACCGCCCGGCATCCCTGCTGGGCCGCAACATTGCTGACCAGAGTCCGGATCGCGGCAATCGTCTTGCCGCTCCGCCCGATCAACCGTCCGACATCCTTGGGATGACAACGCAACTCCAGGATCGTCGTCTGCTTGCCCACCACTTCTGTCACCGCGACTTCGTCGGGATATTCAGCCAGTGCCCGGACAATGAACGTCACAAAGTCCTTCATGCGCTCGCTTTAGCCGCCTTGCGGTTCTTCTTCATCAGGCTCTTGACGGTATCGCTGACCTGGGCGCCCTTGCTGACCCAGTAATCAATGCGCTCCATCTTCAGCCCGAAATTGATTCCCTTTTTCTTGGGATCATACCAGCCGATAACTTCCAGGTTCTTCCCATCACGGGGACAACGGCTGTCGGTCGCCACCACGCGGTAGCTGATGTCTTTGTTAGCCCCTGTACGGGTCATTCTGATTTTAACTGCCATTCAATGCCTCCCTCAAACACAAAAACGCCCCGGAAGTCCCTTTTGGGATCCGGCGCTAAGACTCAAAAAGCGGCGCACTATCTCACATTCTCACCGCCTGCGCAACCTCTTTTGCATACCCCCCATCCGTTTGGCCATTTCACGGGCCTGCTCAAACTGCTTGAGCAGTTCATTGACATCCTGTACCTGGGTCCCGCTGCCCGCCGCAATCCGGCGTTTCCGGCTCGCGTTCAGCACTTCCGGCCGGCGCCGTTCGTGGCGGGTCATACTGCGGATAATGGCCTCCGCCCGGCTCGTGGATTTCGCAAAATCCTGCCCCTTGCCCGCCTCCCGGATTTTCGCCTTCATCTGTCCCGCCATCGGAAGCATGTCGATCAGGCTTTCCATGGAGCCCATTTTCTTGAGCTGGCCCAGCTGCACCATGAAGTCTTCGAGGTCGATCCGGTTCTTGCGGAGCTTCTGCTCCATCTCCGCAACCTGCGTCAGGTCGACATTCTCCTGTGCCTTCTCCACCAGGCTGATGATGTCCCCCATCCCGAGGATCCTGGACGCCATCCGCTCGGGATAAAACGGCTCCAGCTCACCAAGCTTCTCGCCCACGCCGGTATAGAGGATGGGACAGCCGGTTACCGCCTGGATGGAGAGTGCCGCCCCGCCCCGGGCATCACCGTCCAGCTTCGTCAGGATCAATCCCTTCAAGTCCAGAGCCTTATGAAATACCTCCGCCACATGCACTGATTCCTGACCGATGGCGGCATCGACCACCAGCACGGTGTTGCGGCATTTAACCGTTTCGCGCAACTCCTTCAATTCCTGAACCAGCTCATCATCAATCTGGAAACGGCCGCCGGTATCGAACAGCACCACATCCCGGCCGGTCAGTTCAGCCTTGTCAAGGGCACGCCGCCCCAGCGCGGGCACCGTCTCCCCCGGCTCAGGGGCGAGCATGTCCACGCCGATCTGTTTGGCCAGCACGGCGAGTTGATCCACGGCCGCAGGACGCCGGATATCCGCGCCCACCAGGAGGACATTCTTGCCGTCCTTCTTCCACAGGGCGGCCAGCTTGGCGGACGTGGTGGTCTTTCCGGATCCGTGGAGCCCCACGAGCATCACGGGCGCAGGCAGGGGATTGAGTTCCAAGCGCCTGTTTTTCCCGGCTCCGAGAAGCTCCACCAGTTCGTCGTGCACCCGCTTGACGACCTGCTGGCCGGGCGTGATGCTGTGCAACACCTCCTCGCCCAGACATTGCGCGCTGACGCGGGCCACGAAGTCACGGGCCACCTCGAAATTGACATCCGCCTCGAGAAGCGCCATGCGCACATTCCGCATGGCTTCCCGGACATTCTCCTCGTTAAGCCGGCCGTAGCCGCGAAGCTTGCGGAATACTGATTCTAGTGAATTGGTCAGGGAATCAAACAAAGCCGCCCCCTTACGCCTTGACCTTGCCGGTAGGCCGGAACACCAGTCCACCGTCCCCCTTGATCACGTCCACCGTCCCTGAATTTTTCAGGTCGCCCCTCAATATCTCCTCGGCCAGCGGGTCCTCCAGGTAACGTTGTACCGCGCGCCGCAGGGGACGTGCGCCCATGGAGATGTCAAATCCCTTGTCCAGCAGGAACTCCTCCGCCTCGGCCGTCAGAACCAGCTTGATTCCCTTTGTTTCCAGCCGCGCCTTGACCTTGCGGATTTCCAGCTCCAGGATACGGACCATTTCGGGGCGCGCAAACTGGCGGAATACCACGATCTCATCCAGCCGGTTGATGAACTCGGGCTTGAACAGCCGCTTGACCTCCTCCAGCATCCGGGCCTTCAGGGCTTCATAATCCATGCCGGCTCCCGACTCCGTGAATCCAAGCCCGCCCTTGCGAATGTAATCGGCACCCAGGTTGGTTGTCAGGATAATGACGGTATTCCGGAAATCCACATTCCGCCCGGCACTGTCGGTCAACCGCCCCTCCTCCATGATCTGGAGCAACATGTGCATGACATCGGGATGCGCCTTCTCGATCTCATCGAACAGCACCACGGAATACGGGCGACGACGGATCTTCTCCGTGAGCTGCCCCCCCTCATCATACCCCACATAGCCCGGAGGCGAGCCTACCAGGCGCGAGACGGTGAATTTCTCCATGTATTCCGACATGTCGAGCTGGATGAGCGAATTGGCATCATCAAACATGAACTCGGCCAACGTCTTCGCAAGCAGCGTCTTGCCGACGCCGGTCGGGCCCAGGAACACAAACGACCCGATTGGACGCCGGGGATCCTTGAGGTCGGCCCGCGACCGGCGCAGCGCCTTGGAGATGGTTACAATGGCATCCTGCTGCCCGATGACCGTCTTCTCCAGCTCCATTTCCATATTGAGCAGGCGGGCCAGTTCCTTGCCCTCCATCTTCTTGAGCGGCACACCGGTCCATTTGGAGACGACCGCCATGACATCCTCTTCGGTAACCTTGACCTTTTTCTTCTTGGCGGCGTCCTGCCACTTCTTGACCGTCGCCTCCAGAGCATCGCGTTCCCGCTTCTCCAGATCACGCAACCGGGCGGCATCCTCGAAGATTTGACCCTTGATCGCCACCTCTTTCTCAAGGCGGATCTTCTCAATCGCCTGCTCCTTCTTGCGGAGTTCGGGGGAACGGGTGGTGGCCATGATGCGTGACCGGGCGCCGGCCTCGTCAATGGTGTCAATCGCCTTGTCCGGCAGGTGTCGCCCGGAAAGATACCGGTCGGTCAACCGGACGGCGGCCTCGATGGCCTCGTCGGTGATCCGCACATTGTGATGCTCCTCGTATTTATGGCGGATTCCCTTGAGGATCAGGATGGCATCCTCAATGGAGGGCTCCGGCACCTTCACGGTCTGGAACCGGCGCTCCAGGGCTGCATCCTTCTCGATATACTTGCGATATTCATCCAGCGTCGTCGCCCCGATGCATTGAAGCTCCCCGCGCGCCAGCGCCGGCTTGATGATATTGGAGGCATCCATCGTCCCCTCGGCGGATCCCGCACCCACGATGGTGTGAATCTCGTCCACAAACAGGATGATATTGCCGTTCCGGCGGATCTCATCCATCACCGCCTTGATGCGCTCCTCGAACTGCCCGCGATACTTGGTGCCGGCAATCATGAGCGCAAGGTCCAGGGCAATAACCCGGCGGTTTCGGAGAATCTCCGGAACCAAGCCAGCTGTAATCGCCTGCGCCAGTCCCTCGACAATCGCCGTCTTGCCAACCCCCGCATCCCCGAGCAGAACGGCATTGTTCTTGGTGCGCCGGCACAGGATCTGGATGCACCGCTCCAGTTCACCCTCCCGCCCGATCATGGGATCCAACCCGCCCTTGCGGGCCAGCTCGGTGAGATCGCGTCCAAAGGCGTTCAAGGCGGGCGTCTTGGATTTCTCCCCCTGTTGCGGCTGCGGGGGTGGCTTGGTCTTGGGATCGGGAATCGTCTTGTCGTCAGGCTCGTAATTCGGATCGAGTTCCTTCATGACCTCCTCGCGGGTCGTGTCAGGATCCACGTTGAGGTTCCGGAGAACCTGGGCGGCAACGCCCTCGCCCTCGCGCAGCAACCCCAGCAGGATATGCTCGGTACCGACATACGTATGACCCAGTGAACGAGCCTCCGCCGACGCGAGCTGGAGCACTTTCTTGGCCCGGGGCGTGAAGGGAACATTGCCCGAGGTCTTGGTTTCCGGCCCCTGCCCGACCGCCTTCTCCACCTCCAGGCGCAGGCCGTCCAGCGAAACGCCCATGCGCTCGAGCACCGTAACCGCCACCCCCTGCCCCAGGGCCAGCAACCCCAGCAGGATATGCTCAGTCCCCACATAGGCGTGGTTGAACCGGTCCGCCTCCGCCCTCGCCAAGGTAATCACTTCCCGTGCACGCGGCGTGTAGTTTCCTGAATTATCCATAAATCTCCTTAAATCACGACTTAAAGTGCCACCTGCCGGACCGTTTCCCCGACCAGCCGTGCCCGGACCTGATCCCGTTCATCCGGCGGAATTGGCCGGCCTTCGGACTTCTGGAGATGACCCGGCATCGCCAGCAGAATCAGCCGGTTCACCCCGGCTATGTCCAAGCTTTTAATCATACCAATCTCACACCCCAAACGCAACGCGGACAACAAGTCCAGCGCTTCCTGCGAGGCCAGGAGCCGTGCATGGCGAAGCACCCCGTAGGCGCGTCCCACATAATCCTCAACCATCGGCCGGCGTTGCTCCAGCAGCCGCGCCCGGGCATTGGACTCATGCTGGGCGACCTCCCCCACAATCTGGATCAGGCGCTCAATGATCACGGATTCGGATTCGCCCAAGGTCGTCTGGTTGGAAATTTGGAACATGTTGCCCGATGCCTCGGTCCCCTCGCCCTGCAACCCCCTCACCGCCAGACCGATCTTGGTCAGGCCCTTGATGATGGGGTCGAGTTCCCGGATCAGCCTAAGCCCGGGCAGGTGTACCATCACGCTCGCCCGCAGGCCGGTCCCGACATTGGTCGGACAGGAGGTCAGATACCCGAGTGTTGCGGAAAACGCGAAGGGGATGCGCTGCTCCAGCTCGTTGTCGAGCGTGCTGATCTCCTGCCACAAGGCAGGCAACTGGAACCCCGGCCGCATCGCCTGTAACCGCAGGTGATCCTCCTCATTCACCATCACACCCAACACCTCGTCCTGCCGGATCACCACACCACTGCCCCGCGACTTCCGGGCAAGGTCATGACTGATCAGGTGCCGCTCACGGAGAAATTCCCGATCGACCGGGGATAACGCCACCATGTCGAGCGATAGGCCGGGGGAAAGGCAGGGCAACGAGCCGAGCGTGTCCCAGACCCGGGCCTGGATCCGGACGCACTCCTCCTCACCGGCCCAGCCGGGAAAGGCCACCCCTTCAAGATTGCGGGCCAGCCGGATGCGACTGCTGACAATGATACCCGATAGCGGATCGGATCCCGAGGGGGCGGCCAGCCAGGACCCCTCATTTTTCAGGAGGTCATCCAGCACCATGCCCGGCCTCCCGGAGCCGATCCCTCAGGACGGCGGCTTCCTCATAGTGCTCAAGGCGAATCGCCTCCTCCAGCTTTTTTCGGATCACATCGCAATGGGCGGCTTTTTCCTGCACTTCGCGGTGCCCCTCGGGAATCTTTCCGCAGTGCCGGGAGCCCTTGTGCATGGCGGCGAGCATCGGCCCCAGCTCCGCCTCAAAGGCCTCATAGCAACGCGGACACCCGAGCCGGGCGGTCTTCTTGAAATCAACGCCGCGCAGGTGGCAGTGGGGACAACTCTTCCCGCCAGCGGTTCCATCACCCGGAAAAGAAGGCTCTTCCGCCCCCATCCCGAACAGAAGCTCGGGAATGGACATGACGCTCTGCACGTTCATGCCGCTCTCCTCGGCGCACCCCTCGCACAGATGAAGCTCACGGGATTGCCCGTTGATCATCTGCGTCAAATGAATGGTCGCCTCATGTTGCTGGCAACACTCACAAAGCATGGACACTCCCGGATTTAGACAATCGGAGTGCCGTTCGAAGAGGCAAATCGATTGAAGGTTTTGGCCAGCTGACGCGTCACCGGCCCGGGCTTCCCGCTCCCGATGCTGCGCCGGTCGATCTTCACCACAGGGATCACCTCGGCGGCCGTTCCCGTCAGGAAAACCTCATCGGCTGTATACAATTCATACCGGGTCATCACTTCCTCACGGACGTCCATCCCCGCTTCAGCCGCCAGTTTCATAACCACGTTCCGGGTAACGCCCTCCAGCGTTCCGCACCACGTCGGCGGAGTGAGCAGGGTATTGCCCCGGACCACAAAGATATTGTCACCCGTCGCCTCGGCCACAAATCCCTGCGGATTCAGCATCACCGCTTCCATGCACCCGGAATTGATCGCCTCGATCTTGGCCAGAATGTTGTTGAGGTAGTTCAGGCTCTTGATCTGCGGATTCACCGATTCCGTGTGGTTGCGGATCGTTCCCACGGTGACAATCGAAAGGCCTTCATCGTACAGCTTTTTCGGATAAAGCTGGATGGAGCCGGCAATGATGATGATCTGCGGCGTGCCGCAGGTATAGGGATTGAGCCCCAGGGAACCAACCCCCCGGGTCACAACCAGGCGGATATAACCGTCCATGACGCGATTCGCCTTGCAGGTCTTGACTACCGCTTTGGCCACCCCGGCTTGCGTCATCGGAATTTTGAGGTCGATCGCCTTGGCTGACCGGAAGAGCCGCATAATATGCTCATCCAGCATGAACACCCTGCCGTTATAGGATCGGATTCCTTCAAACACACCGTCCCCGTAAAGCAGCCCATGATCAAACACCGAAACCTTGGCCGCTTTTTCAGGCACCAACTTGCCATTCATATAGATCTTCACAGGATTCCCCCGATTTTAATGCCGTACACGTTGCCCGGGAAGGCGTTATGTAATTTACCGACGATCTCCCCCTGATTCCGGCGTTATTGGGTAAAACTTGTACCTGTCCCTCGCCCTCCAGTCAATGCAGTTCTGCGCCGGGTCGAAATCACTTCCCGGGCTTCTGGCCACCCCAGGGGTTGGGTGGGCCGGACGGAGGAACAGGCGCCAAGTCGATCGCTGGCGGCTCGTTGCCGGTGTAAAGCACCACGCTTGCCCCTTTGGCCAGCTTGACCTCAACCACGCCATTACCCAGCTCCTTGATCACAACCCGTTTGGACGACTGGGACTTCAAGGCTCCGCTCAAGCCCGTGCGAATGCGGCAGGGCTCGCCGGCAAGACTGACAATGCGCACCCAGCGCGTTACACCCTGTTCGCGTTTGGCGCTGACCAGGAACGCACCCTCGGTCCGCAGATCAGCAAAGGCTACCTCGCCCCATGCCACCGGCACGCCGGGGAAAACACGTATCAGGTCACCGTGGCTGGTCAACAGCATCTCCTGCAGGGACCGCGCGAAGGCCAGCGGGGTCTCTATCACCGGGCTGCCCTCCCGGTAAAGGGTGTTGGGCAAGGACGATTTGTTCAGGAAAGAATGCAGGAACTGAAGCGCCTTATCCCCGCGACCCGCGGCGGCATGCATCGATGCCGCCCCCAGCCAGGAGTATCCCGCAAAGGCGCCAGGCTTGTCCGTCCAGTTCCGTAGTGACCGTTCCATCAGCTCCACGCGATCCGGCTGGTCCCACGTGTACTCGTAGAACGGATAGATCATGAAAAGGTGCGACCAGTGCCGATGCGAATTCGCGAGAGTCGTTCCCTTTCCCACCATGATCCCCGTCGCGGGATCAATCGGGTAAGGCTCCAGCCTGGCAAGCACTTCGCGACACTCGGCAACCACAGGATCGTCCGCCTTCAGTCGCGCATCGGCGACCATGAGCGTGGAGGCCAGCCACCGCAGGCAGGCCAGTGTGTAGGAACAGCTCGCCACCGATTCCGTGTATTCCGGAGAAGCCGTTTTGGGCAGCACAAGCGTGCCGTCAGGCTGGACCACCAGGATGTGGCGCAAATAGCGGAAACCGCCCTTCATCAGCGGGAACAGCTTCTCCTTCAGGTAGGCGTCATCCATGGTGCTGCGGTAATGCAACCAGAGGTTGTGCAGGGTCCAGGGCAGGTTGCCGACTTCCGCACCCACCGGCATCAGGCAATCCAATCCCGTGGCACGCCCGATCGCATAGGAATCAGCCCCATGCGGGGCGGCATTTTTCGCCAGATTGGCGCGCTGGCTCCAGACGGACTCGATAAGCGGCTCGGCTTCTTCCAGGTGGTTCGACATGTAGAACGGCCAGTAGGTAAGCTGGATGTTCAGGTTCCACCAGACCCCCGGCCAATAGGTCGTCATGAACCAGGGGCCCATCAGATCCAGCACGGGCCCGCCCTTCCGCGAAGCCGAGGCCATCTTATAGAGTTGGATCCAATAGTAGGATTCAATGGCCGAATCCGGCACCGAGAGAAAACTTTTGGGGTAATAGGCGTGCCACCACTCACGATGGGATTTTTCCAGTGCGGACAGGCCCGCACGCCGGGCCTCTTTCACCAGGGAAACCGCCTCATCCGCCGCCGTCGCTCCGGGATAGGTCAGTCGCGTGCTGATATAAACCACGGTGCGGTTCGACGTGGTGACAATCCCCCAGGCGGTGGCGTACTGGCCAATCCCCTGCCCGTCGGTATGGTATTCGGCGCCTTCCGGCATGTCCTGCACGCTGACATGGATACCATCGACTTCGCGTTGCGTCTGGGGCGGATACCCCTTCAAATCCTTGGGGGGATTCCGGTTGCGGGTCGGCTTCGATACATCGGGACACCAGGCCATGGCTGGGGCCGCCCCGGTACCGGTAATCTCGATAACGATCACATCCCGGTTCGCGTGGGTAAAACTGCGCAACTCCCAGGATGACTGACCGAGCGTGACGCGGCCGCGGGCTTCGGCATTCCACAAGTCGAGGCGCATATCGCCTGTCGGCCTGCCCTGGCCAAAGGATAGCTCGAAGTGCCCGTTGGGAATGCGGCAACGCGCAAACAGCGGCCCATACCCCTCCAGGCGGCGGTGATCATAGAGATCGGACCGCGAGACTTCAAAATGCAGCGCTCCCGCCTCGTTACGCCAGAAGATGGTGCCCAATCGGCCATTACCGAGAAACGGGCCGCTATCCCAGTTCCGGGGCAGCCCCCGCCAGACCATGTCGTTCCGGGCGAGAAACGGCGCCCACTCCACATCGGCGGCCTGCAGGACGGCCAGTGGCGTTAACAGCCAGACCGCAATTGTCAATTTGGCCATAAGTTTCAGGACATCCATGGCCCGCAACCCTTCATGCATGATCCTGTGGTCATCGGTAATGACCACGCTCGGTTTTTCCTTCATTACAGACCACCCAATTCCTTCATCTTCTCACTCACATCAACCTTGATCACCGCCCGCGTTCCCCCGCCCTTGCGGGATGTGATTTCCAAAGCGCCCTGGATATTCGACAACTGCTCCCTGACACTGAAAAGCCCATAGCCGAAATGATTGCTGTCATAAGCCGTCACCCCGGCCACATCAAACCCGACCCCGTCATCTTCCACCACAATCTGGACGTGCTCATCATCCCGGGATAGAGTCAGCGAAAACCGGCTGGCCTGGGAATGTTTCATCGCATTGCAAAGCAACTCCCTTATCGACCGGAACAACACCACGTTCATTTCCTGGCTCAACAGGGGCGCAAGGTTGGCGGGCGTATAGTGGATTGCCAATCCGTTGACCTTCCTGATCTGCACCACCAGGCTATCCAAGGCCGCCGTCAGGCCCAGATCATAAAGAATAGGCGGACTCAGGTTGAAAATCAGGAATCGCGTCTGGTGAAGGATCTCGCCCAGCAGATCACTCCCCTGATGGGCGAGATTCCGGACCTCTCCCTCCGGGGAAATGCTGGCGATCTTCTCGATCTTCATCTTGGTGATCACCAGGCTCTGCCCGACTGAATCATGCAGGTTTACCGCCAGTTGCCGCCGCTCCTTTTCCTCGATCTGAAGCAGTTCGGAGGTCAAGGCCTTGAGGCGGGCCAACACAGCGCGGTGCTCCACCAAAAGGCGATGATGATCAACTGCCTTCCGGACCGACAGCAGGAACGCCTCCATATGCGTCACAGGCTTGAGGATGTAATCCTGGGCGCCCAGTCTCAGCGCTTCAATGGCCGTCTCGATTTGCTCATAGGCAGTCATGAGGAGGACCGGAAAATCAGGATCCTCTCCGCGGATGGCCCGCAGCACGCCGACGCCGTCCATCCCCGGCATCCGGATATCACTGACTACCACGTCATAGTCCCCCGCCTTCCACTCCTCGATTCCGAGTTCACCGGACGGAACGGTTTTCACGGGAACCCCAAACTTTCTCAGCGTCAGGGCCATCGCCTCGGCGGCATCCTCATCATCCTCAATGAGGAGCAGCTTGATATCGGCCTCGTTCTGCTTGTTCTTTTTCATAGTGTTCCCCGGCTGACTGGAAGGATAATCCGGAAGATCGCCCCCGCCCCTTCCTGGCTTTCCACTTCCATGGTGCCGCCATTTTTCTCAACAAGTTGCCAGGTGATGGATAGCCCTAACCCCAGCCCCCCTTTTTGCTTGGTGGTAAAGAAAGGATCGAACACCCGTTTCTTCACGGATTCAGGCATCCCCGGCCCGGAATCCTTGACGGCAATCGTGACGCGGGCATCCTTCAACCCGATGCTGATCTGGATGAGTCCTTTCTTATCCATGGCATCGGCCGCATTCATGAGAAGATTATTGACCGCCTGACGGATCTGGGCTGCATCCAGGAGAATCCGGGGCAGATCAGGCGCAATCTGCAACTCCAGCGACAATGACGGCGGATACTCATTCCTGAACGTGCTGACCGCCACCCTGACAATCTCCGGCAAATCAGCCATCTCCGTCTTGCTTTCCCGCGAGAACGACAAGATCTCCCCGATAATACGCCGGCACCGCTGAGCGGCCCGTTCAATGGTGGCGACAAAGGGCCCCAGATCCGGATCGGATCCGAGATCGACTTTCAACCCCTGGGCCGAAACCGAAACCGCATGCAACGGATTATTCATCTCATGGGCCATGCCGGCAGCCAGGACGCCAATCGCGGCCTGGCGCTCGGCCTGGAGTTCCTTGGCCCGGCTTTCCTTCAGCTGAACCATGGCCTCCTCAAGACTCTTGTTGGTCTTGGCTAGTTCCGAGGTGCGCAGCTCCACCATATGCTGCAAATCCTCGTTGAGCTGACGGATGCTCTGCAAGGCTCGGTTCAATTCTTCAGCTTCCAGTTTATTTTGCTCCTGAACAATGATGATGGCCTTCCGCGCCTCCCTGAACATACCCAGGACAAAACAGAGGAACCCGATCGTCGCCCCGAACATCCGCGTCCCGGTTTCCCAGTCCACCCAATACTCAACCCCCACCCCGACAGCGATGGCGATGAGCGACCAACCCACAATCATGGCCAGGGTCTGCTTGCCGGGCTCTCTCCAGACAACGTCATAAAGACAGCAATCCGCGCCATCCGCCTCACACTTCAAATGATTCACCTCTGCGGGTGGCTGACCGGCCCATTGAGGCAAGCCCGCCAGGAACCCCCGGACGGCATCACAATTATTGTGCGTCTGCTTGTACTGCTTGTGATACCGCAATCCCAACAAGGCGTGGCCGGGCTCAAGCACATGGATCTCCCAGTCAGCAAGCTTGGAATAACTCCTCTGACCAAGAACGGCCAACCGGTAAAAGTTGGCAATGCTGAGGACCGGCATGACGACGACCTTGAGCGGCCCCATCGAAAAACCATTCACCCCGCCCCGAACCACTTTGAAAACCGAATCCGGGTCCCCCGTCTCCTTGACCAGTATTTCAAGGATCCGGTTATAAGCCTCGTAACTGATCCAATTATGGTTATTCCTCAGATAAGCTTCCGGGATGCCTAATTTTCCGACAAATTCGGCATAGGCGCCAGCGCCATAGATCGCGCCAAAGGAATCCAAAATAGGTATGACGATACCGCAATTGAGTTCCGGCTTCACATCATCTATGAATCCATCCTTCAAACGTCTTCTCCCTTCTTGAACACCCTGAGAACCGCTTTTTCCGTTTTCGGCGTCATCAGCCGGAACGCCGAGGGGACAAAATAATTCAATACCGGATTTAAGTGCTTCATATACATGTATAAGTCAAGCACTTCCGCCCCCATCTCCTGCTTCGGATAGAGCGTTGTGAACCCCAGATCCAAGCCTTTCATGCGTTTTTCAATCGCATGCCTCACTTCCAGATTCATGAGATTCATGTACAAACGGTATTGCTCGTTATACTCATAGTCCAAGCCGCAAAAGAGCGGAATCAGCTCATTGTCATTGTAAAGCAACAGGGCAAAGGCAACCGGTTTACCGGAAACCTTGACCAACAGGACCGCCGCCTCCCCCCTGAGATGTCGCGAGAGGTTCCGGAAAAGTTCCGCGGTCAGAACTTCACGTTTATATTCCTTTGCACGGTCGTAGACGTTTCTCCAAAGCGTCACCAAAGCCTCGGAATAGGGTTCAAAGTCCGAGACAATCTCAACCGTCACTTCAGGGCGGCTAAACGCCTGAACATCCTTTTGGATCCTCCGGCGATACTTCCTGCGCATGGAGCCGAGGTATTGATCGAATGAATCCCACTGGATCGCCAGATGAGTTGTCGGCAAATTCGGAACAATCCCGAAATCACACCTCTGAAGACAATCAAACCGCCGCAGCTCCTCGCCATAGAAATCACGAAAAAGGAGTACGGAAACCCCCTCTGCCCTTGCAATCCGCTCGGCTTCGTCCACAAGCAGGCCGAGGATCGTCTCCTGATCACACCCGGCCCGGAATGAAATCGTATTCCCCAGGGCAATCGGGGATCCGCACTCTATCGAGCGCAACATAAGGAACGATGGCCAGACCTTGCGGATCCCCTGTATGATTCTTTTCGCAACCCCCTGGGCAAAGGAATCCAGCTCGGTACTGATGTAATAGAGACAGGCATGGGCCACAATCTGCCCGTTATCATCAAGGATAACCGGGTAGAAATAGCGGCAATCATTGAGTTGGGAAGCCTCGACCGCGCTGAAATACTCGTGCCGGCAGATCAACCGGCCCGGCGGGACAATGGCATTCCACGCGGAGGGATCAACCTCCGCAATACGGCTCAAGGTTTTAACCTGCATGGCCTCACCCCTCGCTGGTGGCAAGAAGACCATGACTACGGGCAACCTGGGTCAGGACTTCCAGCGCCTGATCCAACTCCTCGCGCGTATGGTCAGCCGTAAGGCTAATCCGTATACGCGACTCGTTTTTGGCCACAGCAGGATAGATCACCGAACTGACAAAGACGCCAGCCTCATGAACATCCTTGCTCATCGAACGGCTCGTCATGTCAGCCCCAACCACTATCACCATGATGGCCGACTCAGGTTGCTCGGGAAACACCTTGAATCCGCGTGACGTCAAGGCCCTATGGAAATAGTTGATAGTCTCCCACAATCGCACCCGGAGCCCGGGTTCAGCCCTCATGACTTCCAATGACTTTAAGGCCGCCCCGACAGCCGCAGGTGTAGGGCTGGCGGAAAACATATACGACCGCGCATAGTGACGGATGTAATTGATTGTCTCGTGGCGCCCGGCGATATAGCCACCCGTGGAACCCAGGGTTTTGCTGAACGTGCCCATGACCAGATCCACCTCATCATGCAGCCCAAAATGCTCGACTGTACCCCGCCCTTTTTCCCCGAGCACACCAATCCCATGAGCCTCATCAACCATCACCCGGACATCATACTTCTTCGCCAACCTGACAATTTCCGGCAAGGGCGCCCGGTCCCCATCCATGCTGAACACGCCATCCACGACAATCAATTTTCCCTCGAACTTCGATTCACAGGACTTCAGGATACGCTCCAGATCCGCCATGTCGTTATGTTCGAAAGCCCGCATCTTGCAATGCGCCAAACGGCAGCCATCAATGATGCTGGCATGACAAAGCTTGTCAATGATCACCACATCCTTGGGGCGCATCAGGCCGGTAATCGCGCCCACATTGGCCTGGTAGCCCGACGTAAAAACCACCGCTTCTTCGCGCCCCTCGAAATCCGCAAGCTGACGCTCCAATTCCTGCACCAAATCATATGTACCATTCAGGTGAGGCGCACCGCACAAGCTGGTGCCATATTTCCGGATAGCCGATATCGCCGCCTCCATGACTTCCGGCCTGGTATTGAGCCCCAGGTAGTTGTTTGAGGAGAGCATGACCATGCGCCTGGATTCCCGTGTTCTTGCATCCCGAATCGACACCACATTGGAACAGGGCGACAGCACCAGCCGCCGGTAGATGTACGTCCCCTTGGCCACCCAATCGTCATGAAACTCCGCAAAGCTCCTGGCTTTCGCAAAAAGCTCGGGCTCCTCGGACACAACAAAATCAGCCAGCGTATAATCGTCTGAATTAATCACAACAGATTCTCCTGGTTATAGTTAGAACTTTCGGGTTGCAGCCAATGACACACCCAGGGCAAACGCCTCATAGGTTCCATCGATGCTGGAGGAAGACAGGCTTTCATTTCCATCCACATTGTTGTCAATGGTCCGTTTCTTATAGAACACGAACTGCAAGGCGGTATCAATCGTCCAGTTGGCAAGATTGTAGCCAAACCCCGTGGTTACAAACTGAGCGTCAGTATCCAGCAGGCTGGGCCGCCAATTCTCCTCCGGAGTCGCATTCTGGTTGTAGATATAACCAGCCCTCAACGCGAGTCTCTGAGAATAGAGATATTCCGAACCCAGCTTGTAGGCCAAGGTATTCCTGAACCCCTGTTTCTGGGTTACGTCAGGAATGGCCGGATTCTCGAAATCGAGGGTGATATCGCCGACCTCTTCCCAGTCCGTCCAATCCAAGTTGAATTCGAGTTTCCACTTTTCCGTTGGCCGATAGGCATACCCGGCCACCACAACGGCGGGAAAATCGATGGACGTCGAAAGGTCCTGGTCCTGCCCGCCCAGCGAAAGCTCGCCATCGTACTCGATCGTATAGGGGGCACGATACGTCAGGGCCACGGAATGCTTCCGGTTGATTTCATAAATTGCCCCCAGATTGTATCCCCAGGCTGAACCGGTCCCCTCCACGGAACTCTTCATATCCATGGCGCCGGGCGCGCCGTAAAGCATCCCGGCATCAACCATCCGCTCCAGCTTGGCCCGGGAATAATAATAGTCCACCGCCGCCCCCAACTGGAGATGCTCGATCACCTTGGCGCCAATCGCTGGCGATAAGTCGGCAACCACAAGATCCGAATACGTTGCCACATACCGGGCAAACCCATCATCCGCCCATTCGCTGGAAAGCCCGTTCGGGAAAGACAACCCGAGCCCAGCCGTCACATCCTTGCCGACTTCAGACGTATAAAAAAAGGACGGCACCGGCTGCCATTTGTCCTCGTTTTCACTTTCTTCGCCAGAAGGAGACGTCCGGGTGGCATAGGCATTGCACAACGTGACCTGGACCTGCACCTGGTTACTGTGCAACTGCGAGAGTCCCGCCGGATTAAAGCTAATAGCGGAAGGATCATCCGCCTGGGTGATAAAGGCTTCCCCCATGGCGGTAGCCTTGGCGCTTTTTACCGCCAGGATCTTATACCCATTAGCCATCCCGGATGAAACAAACACACCCGACACCAGAGCTGCCAGAACAATAATTTTTTGCATTATTAAGCCTTTTTATTAACACCAATCCAGACTTACTCCACACCATTGAGCAGGAAACGGCCGTCCCCGGACATTCTAGCCGTCAATAAAACACCCTCGAACTAACGCGCCCTTCAGCAACAGCCTAGTGCTTAAAGCAGCGCTGCCCGGTGAAGACCATGGCGGCCCTGGCCTCATTGCAGGCCTCGATGACTTCATAGTCGCGGTCGGAACCACCGGGTTGTATGACTGACGTAACGCCCTCGCGCAAGCCGACCTCCACGCCGTCCCGGAACGGGAAGAAAGCGTCGGACACCATACAGGAACCGATCAGCCCGCCCTTCTGCTGCGCCGTCTCCTCGTCAATCGCCAAGCGCTTCACGTTGTCCTCCAGGGTATTGAAGGGAATCCCGTGCCGCCCCCAGCAGATCCGGTCGGCCAGGTTCCGGTACGCCTTGTCGCGGGCATACTGGGCCATGCCCACGCGATCCTGTCCACCGGCGCCAATGCTCACGGTTACCCCGTCCTTGACGTAAAGGACAGAATTGCTGGTCACGCCGCATTCCACCAGCCAGCCGAACAACATGTCGGAAATTTCCGCCTCCGTGGGCAACCGGTTGATCCGGTACTCCGTCCCCTTGTAAACGGCCTGGGCAGGCAAAAGGTCGGCCTTGGATTTGGTCTGGGGCACGAATGACGTCTGGACCACCAACCCGCCGTCCATCAGGGATTTCATATCGACCACCATGTTCCCGGCGAATTCCTTGAGCCGGGCCATGGCGCCGATGCGCATGACGCGCAGGTTTTTCTTCTTGGCGAAGAGCTCCATCGCTCCCTCCCCGAACTCGGGCGCCAGCACGACCTCGGCATAATTCTCCGTAATCAGGGCGGCCGTGTCGCGGTCCACTTCCCGGTTCAGGGCTATGGCCCCGCCGAACGCCGCCACACGATCCGCCATGTTGGCCTTCCGGTAGGCCTCGGCCAAGGTCGACGCGCGCGCCGCGCCACAGGGATTGTTATGCTTCACGATGACCGCGCAGGGCTCATCCATCAGGTACCGGAGGATGTTCAAGGCGTTATCGGCATCCGTGATATTCGTCTTGCCGGGATGCTTGCCCGACTGGAGCAGTTCCACATCCGAGGCAAGATGCCGCCCGGGCTGGATGCAGGTGACCTCGCCCAATTTCAGGTTCCCCCCCGACAGCTTGTACAACGCCGCCTCCTGCCCCGGGTTCTCCCCGTAGCGGAGCCCCTTCCGGACCCCGTCAATCAGCCAGGACTCCTTCTCATAGCTCAGCGTCTGTCGCCGTCCATCATCCTCAATGAAGCTGATCTCCATCCGGGGAGGAAAATGATCATCCATGATCGTCTTGTACGCCGCCTTGAAATCCTGGATTGCCATGACTGGTCCGCCTTTCTTGAGCTGATAAATAAAGGCGTCACCTTATCGAACTCTTTTTCCAAATTCAAAGAAATACGGAAGCAAGGGGATTTCCTTGTGCATTGATTATCTCCGTTTGGTTTGATAGAAAGTCGGCATGAAACCCGCCATTGACATTCAAGGACTGAGCGTGGCCTTCCCCTCACGGACAGGGACGGTTCATGCCCTTCAGGACCTCACCCTTTCGGTCGCACCCGGAACCGTGTTCGGGTTCCTCGGGCCCAACGGCGCCGGGAAAACAACAACCATCCAGGTTCTGCTTGGCTTCCAGGAAGCCTCTGCGGGAACGGCTTCCCTTTTCGGCCACGCCACAACCCACACCATTGCCCGCGAAAAAATCGGGTATCTGTCCGAAAATCCCGACTCCTATAATTTTCTCACCGGCCGCGAACTCCTCACCTTTGCGGGCCGCCTGTTCAGCCTGCCCTCCTCCGAAATAAAAAAACGCACTGCCGAGTTATTGTCCGAAACCGGACTCACGGAGGCCGCCGACCGCCGCATAGCCACCTATTCCCGCGGCATGCGCCAACGGATCTGCATGGCCCAGGCACTCATCAACGACCCGGAACTCCTGATCCTGGACGAACCGACCGGTGGGCTCGACCCCCTGGGCCGGCGCGACATCCGGCGCATGATCGCCGCCCGCAAGGAAGCGGGGAAGACCATATTTTTCTCCTCCCATGAGCTGTCGGAAGTGGAACTCGCCTGCGACCGGATTGCCATCCTCTCGAAGGGCAGGCTCATTGCCGAAGGCCCCGTCAGTAGCCTAGTGCCGCCTGGCGAAAGCCTTGAGCGGTACTTCATCAATACGGTGTCGGCATGAACAAGGTCATAACGCTCGTTAAAATTGTCTGGCTGGAAATGATCCGCCGCAAGGATCTTTATGTCCTGCTAATCCTGCTGGCGACCCTTCTGGCCGCGCTGCTTTCGTTCGACATATTCGGACTGTCGCAGGTCGCGGGTTATGTCAAGGACATGGGACTCCTAGCGGTCTGGCTCCTGGCCTGGATCCTGACGATCAACACTTCGGTCCGCCAGCTTCCGCAGGAACAACAGCAGGGCACCCTTTTCACGCTCCTGGCCAAGCCGGTTTCGCGGCTGGATCTCATCCTGGGGAAGTGGCTCGGAGCCTGGTCGCTCACCTGCCTCTCCCTCCTTTGCTTCTACGCCACCCTGTGCCTGGGGGTGTGGATCAAGGGAGGCTTCTTCAATCCCACCACCCTGTTCCAGGCCATCCTGCTCCATGGAGCCGCTTTGTCGCTCGTCTGTTCCCTCGGGATCGCGCTCTCAACGCGCATGAACCGCGATGCCGCACAGGTGACCACCTATGTCGTCACCGGCACCGCCTTCGTGATCCTTCCCCAGGTGCCCTCCATGTTGGTCGGAGCCAATACCGTGACGGGGTCCGCCCTGTACACTATCTACTACCTGTTTCCCCATTTTGAGTTTTTCGATCTCCGCCGCCGGCTGATTCATGACGGGGGGCACGCGCCCTGGCTGGTTGTCGGGGAAATCCTGATCTATGCCGTATTCATGACCGGAGTGTTCCTCACCCTGGCATGGCTCGGTTACCGCAAACGCCGGTTTTCCCGGGGGGACATCCTGTGACCTCCGGGGCTTCAGCGTTGCGCCCCTGGGCGTTTCTGGCGACCCTCTGGGGACTGGCATTCTGCCTTGCCTGCCGTCTGGCCACAAGTCAGTCGATTCCGGCTCCCGAAGGGGGCATGGCCGGGCTGCTGATGGGCGAAAGCCGCCGGGCTGTCAGCCTTAACTTCTTCAACACCGCCGACCTTTATTTCCACAAGGGAGTAGACCACCGCCCGCCCAGGATTGCCCTTCACGGAGTTTTCCAGCGATGGGAGGACACCATCACACCGCAACTCCATGCCCATGCCGAGGGAGCCGACAGCGCTGAAATTCTGCCCTGGCTGAAACTGGCCACCCGAACCGATCCCCGCAACGTCGAGGCCTTTCTGGTAGCCGCCTTCTGGACTTCCACCAGACTTGACCGGAACGACCTCGCCCACGAGATTCTGGCCGAGGCCCAGCGGTTCAATCCGTCGGATTACAGGATCCCCCTTGAAAAGGGGAGAATGGCAATCCGGGCCGCCAACTTTGACGCGGCGGATAAAGCCTTGTCCGCCGCCCTTGCCCTCATCCCGGCCGATTGCATTAATCAACAGATTGATCGCGCCGAAATCCTGACTTTCATGGGATTCATCAGGGAGGCCAAAGGGCAACGGGCCGACGCCCTCCACTTCTTTAAAAACGCTCTCGCCATTTTCCCGGAACGGACATACATTGAAGAGCGTGTCAAGCTTCTGGAAGCCGGAGCGGAGCCTCCCGAGTCCGCAGCGGAATTGCTAAGGAAACTGACATTGCATAAGACACATGACACCTGCAAGCATGACGAAGGGGATCACGACCATTGATCCATATATAGCGAGGAGACTACCGTGAGTCTGATAGAAGAAGCCCTCCGCAAGCAACGCGAAGAAACCGAACAGCAGACGGAAAAGAAAATCTCGCTAGCCCCTCCACCCCCGCCCCCGCCCGAGGAACCAGCCCCGGAACCGTCCGAAGAACCCACTGAACCCGCACAACGATCATGGGGCCTCCTCATCGGCCTCAGCCTCGCGGGTATTCTGGCCATCATCGTAATCGTCTGGCTCCTGTTCTTCGGGCTGAAACTCTGGAAAAAGGATCCTGCCACCAGTGCCATTCCCGCGACCGTAACCTCAACGGCCACCAACACGACAGCCACCGTTAAGCCCGCGATCGAACCGGTCAAACCCGTCCCCCCCCCGACGGTAAAACCCCTGGCGGCGGCAACTCCGGTGGCGACCAACACGCCAGCACCACCCCCCCC
>JAABPW010000193.1 GCA_011391785.1 Verrucomicrobiota bacterium | reverse complement strand
CATGGACGCGCCGAAGCATGGAATCAGGGTCCCTGACCGGGAACTGGCCTCCGTGCCGGCGCATTCGCCCGTGGGTGAGGCGTACTATGGAGCGATGCGGGCGGCGGCGAACTGTGCCCAGGCCAATCGCCAGATTTTGTCCCACTTCGTCCGCGAAGTTTTCAAGGCGCAGTCTGGAGAGGACGGGCTTCCCCTGCTGTATGATGTGTCGCACAACCTGTGCAGTCTGGAAGAACATGAGGTCGGGGGTGAGAGGCGCAGACTCCATGTCCATCGCAAGGGCGCGACGCGGGCGGCGGGTCCGTTTCATCCGGACCTGCCGGCCCGCTATCAGCCCGTGGGGCAGCCGGTGCTGGTGGGTGGGACAATGGGGACGGCCTCGTATATTCTGGCGGGGACGGTGGGCGGCAGGGCCTTCAGTTCCGCCTGCCATGGGGCGGGGCGCACCCAGAGCCGTAGCCAGGCCTTGAAGCGGTACCGGGGCGAGGATGTGGTGGAAAAGTTGCGGCTCCGGAATATCACCGTCAAGACGCGATCCTATCGCGGGGTTGCGGAGGAGGCTCCTGCCGCCTACAAGGATGTGAGCGAGGTGGTGCGGGCAACGGCCGGTGCCGGTCTCACCCGGCTGGTGGCCCGCCTAGAGCCGATGATTTGTGTCAAAGGGTAGGGGATTGGGGTAAATATTAAGTGTTCAGTGTTCAGTATTCAGTTTTCAGAAAGAGAAGAGTAAACATTTTCTGAACACTGAATACTGAACACTGAATACTGATTTCTGGCTTCTGACTTCTGACTCCTGTATTCTCCTCACATGAGTTCCAAACGGGCAGAATTGACCAATATCAACCAGGAACGGGCGCTGCTGGTTCAGGTGGTGGTGGGGAGGGCGGGGCGGGATGTGGCGAAGGACTCCCTTGAGGAGTTGGAGCGTCTGGCGGATACCGCCGGGGCGGTGGTGGTGGGAACCTTGTCCCAGAACCGTGCCGCACCAACCCCGAAATATTTCATCGGCGAGGGCAAGCTGGAGGAGATCAAGCTGGCCTGTGAACAGGCTGGTGCCAACCTGGTGATCTTCGACAATAATCTTTCGCCCATGCAGGTGAACAACCTGGACCTTGCCGTCGGGGTCAAGGTGATTGACCGGACCGAGGTAATCCTGCAGATTTTCGCCCGGCGGGCGCGCTCGGCGGAAGCCCAGATCCAGGTGGAACTGGCGCAACTCGAATATCTGGTGGGACGGTTGCCGGTATCCGAGAAGCAGGCGCGGTTCACGGGCGGCATCGGCATGAAGGGGCCGGGCGAAAGCCCGTTACGGCTGCGCAACGAGCCCATGCGCCGCCGGATCCGGGACCTCAAGGACAAGCTGGAGTCCGTGCAGGATCGCCGGGAGCGCACCCGCGCGCGGCGGCCCTGGGCGGCCGTCAGCCTGGTGGGCTACACGAATGCCGGGAAATCAACGCTGTTGAACAGTATGTCCGGCACGGATGCCTATGTGGATGACCGGCTGTTTGCCACCCTCGATACCAAGAGCCGGCTGGTGCATGTGCCCGACGGGAGGGATATCCTGTTGACGGACACGGTCGGTTTTATCCGGCACCTTCCCCATGGCCTGATTGCCTCCTTCAGGTCCACCCTGGAGGAAGTGGCGCAGGCGGACCTGCTTCTGCATGTGGCGGATGCGGGGCATCTTTACGTGCGGGAGCACTGCGAGGTGGTGTTCGACACGTTGGCGGAAATCGGGGCCGACCGCGTGCCCGCCCTGATGGTGTTCAACAAGTGCGACACCCCCGATGCGCGGAAACAATTGCCGGAGCTGCTGGCGATGTATCCCGGGGCCATGGCCGTGTCGGCCCTGCAACATGAGGGACTGGCGGAACTGAAGGCCCGGATCGCGGAGATGACGGGCAAGCCGGAATAAACAAGTTATTAGCGGTCTCGAAATCGGCTGGACATTCTCCAGGTGGACCGCGACCTCCGGGCGCGGTCAGACGCCGCCCGGAGGTCGGCGTCCACCAGTGAGGTGAATTTCGGTCTATTATGAGACCATTTATAGAGAGGAAAGAAAACCGCAGATGAACGCAAAACACGCAGACAAGAAGGGCAGGAAATATCAGTGGCTTTGGACCTGTCTGGTGGTGATCGTCTTTTGTGCGGGCGGGATGGCGGCGGAGAAGCCGTTTTACTTTGTCCAGATCAGCGACACCCATTGGGGGGCACGGGATGGGGTATCGCTGACCCGGCGTACGGTGGAGACGGTGAATGCCCTTTCCGTCAAGGTGGAGTTCGTGGCCATCACGGGTGACCTGTTCTCCGATTCCATCAAGAAGGAAGCGGTTTTGAATGAGGGGCTGGAGGCCATGAAGGGGCTCAAGGCTCCCGTCTATTATGTTCCCGGGAACCATGACATCCTGAAGACGGATCTTGCCGTAACGTCCAAACTGTTCGAGAAACATTTCGGGGCCCTGAACCGGAAAGTGGAGATCCGGGGCGTGACTTGCCTGTTTCTCTGTACGGAATTGCTGGAAGGCGAGACCCGCAGCCCCTGGCAGGTGCAACGCACCTGGATTGAGGACACGCTCGGGTCGGGTAAGGGGAAGAAGCCGGTTCTGGTCTTCATGCACCGGCCGCCCATCCGCGACCTGATCAACGGGTCGGATGGGGCCGTGTCGTGGGACGAGCCCTATGATCCGAGATGGGAAACCCTGTTCGGCAAGTATCCTGAAATCAAGGGGGTCTTTGCCGGGCATTTCCATCGCGATGAACTGCGCTGGATCGGGCAAGTCCCGGTGTTTGTGGCTCCGGCACTCGCCCGGTTCTGGGACCGGCAACCGACATTCCGGTTGTATGAGCTCAAGGATGGCAAGGTGAATTACTGGAACCTGTACCCCCAGGGGAAGAAACAGTAGGCTGGCCGGGGATTGGATTCATGCATGGTCTAACCGTGCCCGGCGTGTCACGCCGTAGCATCCTGAGCGAAGGAGGGAGGTCGCGGTCCACCTTGAAAGAGGTCCCCGGATCAGCTGTAAGTCTTGTGGAACTTGGGCGACTTTTCGTCCGTCTCGGCCTTGGTCTCTTTCGTTTCCGCAGCGGCGGGCTCGGCGGGCTTCTCCGTGGTTGCCGCGGGTTTTTCGGCCTTGTCCGTCTTGGCGGGTGTGGCGGAGACCGTTTCCACGTAATTCATCTTCAGGCCGGTGAGGGTGGTCTTGAGCAGGCGATCCTCGTCCTTGTCCAGATTTCCCTTGGTCTTGACCGAGATCATCTCGATCATGTCAATGGTGGCCTGGGCGGCTTCCAGATTCAGTTCCGTCTTGCCGGTCATGGGGTTGATGATCTTTCCCAGATATTGCATC
>JAABPW010000192.1 GCA_011391785.1 Verrucomicrobiota bacterium | reverse complement strand
CCCCGCCCTCCCTTCCCTCCATATTCCCGGGATTGCACTTGTCGTCCATCTGAACTATTTTCACAGGATAGCAAGAAAGGATAACCATGTTCGTCCATACCGTTTACTTCTGGCTGAAAAAGGACCTGAGTCAGGAACAGATCAAGGTGTTCGAAAAAGGCGTAAAAAGCCTGACAGCCATCGAATCCGTCAAACAGGGTTTTGTTGGAAAGCCGGCTTCAACCGATCGGCCGGTAATCGACAGGTCATATTCCTATGCGCTGACAATCATCGTCGATGACCTCGCCGGCCACGACGCCTACCAGGAGGATGCGATTCACAAGAAATTCATCGCAGACTGCGGCACGTTCTGGTCCAAAGTTCAGATTTACGACGCGGAATAACTGAATGCCCTGCTGGCGAGGATTTAAACATCCCCCACCATGTCGCCCCCGGATTCGGGCCCATGTAATATCAATGCAACCGGCATCATCAGCAGATCACTCTTTTTGGGAAACCCGCACATAGTCGACCTCGAACCGGGTTGGAAACGGAGTCCCGGAAGGGTCACCCCCACTGTTGCCGCCAATGGCAAGGTTCAGCAGCATATAGTGGGGTTGACGGAAGGGATTGGCCGGCCCCCGGCCGGGGGGATTGGCGGTCTTGGTCAGGTCAATCGAGTTGAGCAGGACCTCATCGAGATAAAGGTTAATGCGCTGGCTGTCCCAGTCCATCCGCCAGACATGGAACGTCTCATCCCACTTCGGGTCATTGAACGACTTGAGCGGCTTCTTGCTGGCATTCCACTTCACCTCACCCTGTTTTCCTGAACCCCAGCAGGCATTGGCCAGGATTGTGGAGTTATAGTACTCCATGAGATCGACCTCTCCATTGAAGGGCCAATTCCCGCTGACCCCCAGGAACCAGACCGCCGGCCACAGCCCGCTCCGGGTCTTGATGCGGGCCTTGACCTCAAAGCGGCCATACATCCAGCTGTGAAGCCCCCTGGTAATGAGACATGCCGCGGTATAGTCGATGTAGCCCCTCTTTTCCTTCCAGCTCTGACCGCCTTTCTTGTAGAGGGGATTGGGCCTGCGCTCCCTTCGCCCCTCGATAATCAGCAATCCATCCTTACAGAAGGCATTCTCAGGCTGGTACCACTGGAGCTCCTCGTTCCGCACAAAGCCCTCTTCAAAGGTCCATTTCTTCGGATCCGGCTTGCCGTCCTTTCCGAATTCATCCGACCAAACCAGGCGATATTCCCCGTTCGTGGAGCCTGCCGCCAGGCAGAGCGGCGAAAGGCTCGACAGAAGAGCCATAATAACAACCAAAGGACGCATTTTCACTTTCCCGTTCGAAGTCATTTTCGTCCCCATCGCCAACCTGGTTTCTCACCCTTACGCCAACACACGAAAATCAATCCACCTGAAAGAAATGAAACGTACGCAATGAAGAGACCAATTTCATTGAATCGCTCCAAGAAAAACGCCCCTGCGGCGATCAACGCCGCATAAACAGCGAACACAACCCAGCCCTGCCAACAATTGGGCAACCCCCAGCCATATCCGTACCTCTTGGCTGGGAACCATATCTTTCTTTGTTCTGAATCTTGATTCATCTGACTCCTAATTTTGGAAAATTACACCTCACCTTGGACCCTGTCCATATATTCCACTGAGCTAGAAAGGCTCGGTTCCGACGCCCAGTCGGTAGTAGCGGGTTATGGCGGGAGGCAGGTTGGTATCCGCCCAGGAAGTCGGCCCATCGGCACCCTGGAACGAGACACTGTCGGCCGGGCCCCATGTGGTACTGACCGATAGTTCGCCCTGGGTATACACGCGGTAATATCGCGATGAAGAACCCTGGAAGGTCAAGACCATCCCATTGGTATTCGACACATTGGAAATGGTAAATCGGGACATGTCATTGGTTGGATCCGTTCCGGCAAGCCACTCGGCCAGGTTGTTGGCACCGTCATGGTCGACATCGTTGGTTGCCATCGCACCTTGAATGGAACCGGCATACGCCGCCTCCCACCAGTCAGGCATCCCGTCGGCGTCGCTATCAAAGTCCGGGATTACATTCGTCAGCCACTGGTAACGGTCCGATACGCGGGTGGAATAGAGCCCGCCAGCGACAGGGTTGGTCACGAACGTCCAATTCGACTGACTACCCTGATAAAGACCGTAGGCATCATAAATGGCGGCATTAAAGCCCACGCCGCTGTCGGTATAACTATAATATCCATCGACCGAGTAATGAATGCCCGCCAACTGCCAGCGGCCATCCGCCAGCAGGAAGGCGCTTCCGCCGGAATCCCCAACGGAGAGGTGACATTCATCGGGCCCCGCCCCATGGTCGAAGGTCGCGTAGAGACACTCGAATCCCCCTGCAATTACCACCCCGTTCACGCTGTTCGACCCCCACCTCACCACACTGTCCGAAGAACCCCACAGCCATCCATTGGTCAGGCCGCCGGAGATAACCGGCTCCCCGCGCCGCGTTCCCCGGCCAATCACCACAATGGCCCCACCCGGCTCATTGGTCCCTGTGTAGACTGGCGCATAGCGTGGAAGGGCTGCAGGAACATGCCACAAACGCAAATCCGCGCCCCCATCGTCATACCAGGCGTCGGGAAAATAGTTCGTGCCATCGAGAATGAAGGGCGTATTGGTGTCGCCACCAATGTGTTTGGCCGTGAGGAAGAAATGCGTGTCAACCGCGGTCCCGAGAAAACCGCCAAACTTCCCCTCGAACTCCCACCCGCTCCCAGCCAGCGTACCGGCAGGGGCGTTGGTATTATAGCCGGGATCACCAGTGGAATCAAAGATCACGGCCCCGGCGGGGAGGACGATAAGCAGCATCGACAGCACCAGGGCGGCGAAAAATAGAGTAAGAGGGAACCTGCTAACGCTCCCGTAATAATCCAGACATCCACTGGTGGACGCCGACCTCCGGGCGGCGTCAAACCGCGCCCGGAGGTCGCGGTCCACCATGGCGGATATCCAGAGTATTTCAGGAACCTCAGCACTCATATTCCTCATATACGATTTTTCACCAGGCTCCTAGGCACGGGACCGCAGGATGGCGGCGATCACGGCAGGGGTCAGGTTGTTATGCTCGCCAAGAACCGTGCCGCGTTCCGTGAAGCGGGCGCGCACCTTACGGGCTGCCTCGGCGGCATCGATCTTGTAGGCGCTGAACCGGGTGGGCATCCCCAGCGAATTGAAGAAAAGCTCGGTCTTCGCGATGGCTTCGCGAGCCGTGCGGACACCCCAGACCCGCTTTCCATATTGCTTGAGCTTGGCTTCCTTGCGCATTAATTCGCGTGTCCAAACACCGGGCATGACGATCGCCAGCGTCTCTGCATGGTCCAG
>JAABPW010000191.1 GCA_011391785.1 Verrucomicrobiota bacterium | reverse complement strand
AACGCTCCTAATAAGTCCGGCCCATGGCGCGGCGGATCTTGTAGAGCATGATGCCCCAGAGATAAACGAAGAACCCAAGTTCGCCGCTGCTCATCTTCAGGCGGAAAATGTGGGTGTAGCCCTTGAAGCCCCGGTAGATCAGGTTGAAGAGGATGTTGCCCGGCCACTTGATCAGGCGGCGCGAGAGGGGAATCAGGGACGGGAACTCGATGCACAGGGAGAAGAACTTGTGCAGGTTCTCGAACTCGCGCTTGGTCTCACCCTTGTTGATCGGCGACTCCACCTGGTAGGACTCGTGCTGCTTGTGGGATGGGTCGAGGTAGCCCTTCTCGATGCAATAGTGATAAAGCTCGGTGCGGGGGTAGGGCTGGAAAATGGAGGCCCAGGCATAGGCCGGCTTCACCCGGGCGTTCACCTGGATGGTCTCATAGGCGTTTTCAATGGTCTCGTCCGGAAGCCCGACCATGTTCTGCGTCATGATCGAGATGCCGTACTTGTGGAACAGGTCGGCCGCCTCGATGATCTTGGCGTTCGTCATGTCGCGCTTCAGGACCAGCTTGCGAAGCGCCTCGTTGCCGCTTTCCACGCCCATGGCAATGGTGATGCAGTTGGCCTTCTTGAGCGACTGGACGACGTCCTCGTTGACCAGGTTCGCCCGGACATAGCAGATCATGGGCAGGCCCACGCGCTTGCTGTAGACTTCCGCGAACTCCTTGAGCCAGACCCGGTTCATGATGAACAGGTCGTCATGGAAATAGACAATCTTGAGGGGGTATTTCCTGCGGACCTCCTCAAGTTCCTGAACGACATTCTCCACGCTGCGCAACCGGCAGTACTGGGTCTCGCCCGCCTCCTCGCGGTACATCTTCTTCAGCTTCCGGTTGAAGCAGTAGGTGCAGTCATAGGGGCAGCCGCGCCCGGCCAGGAAGTGCTTCACGCTGCTGTGGGCGTAGGCATAGTATTTCAGGAACGAATCCCGGTCCGGGAAGGGGAGACTGTCCAGGGCGTGGATCAGCGGGACAATCGGGTTCTTGATGACCTGTCCGTCCTTCTTCACCCAGAGGTTCGGGATGGTGGAAATATCCTTGCCGTCCCGCAGGGCGTCCAGAAGGTTCACGATGGCCTCATCCCCCTCGCCGCGGCAGATGATATCCACTTCGGGTTCGTCAATGATCTCGGGAAAGAAGGTCGGATGGGGGCCGCCCATGATCGAAATGAACTTCGCGTGCTTGCGGAGCCGCCGGATGAGCTCAAGGTAGTAGGGCTCCGACCCGCTGGTGACGGAGAAGCCGATGACATCGGGCTTGAAGTCCGCCACCGCCTTGAAAAGATTGGGCTCCAGATTGGTCAGGAACAGATCCGACTCGTGCCCGTGCTTCTTGACGTTGGCGATCAGGCACATGATGCCCATGGGATCCGTGATGTCGAGCGAGGCCGTTTTATAAACAAACAAACACTTCATTGGGATAAAACCATGCAAATTATTATGTTTTCAACTCTTTGGAGTGGTTAACCTAACGGTTTCGGCAGTCTGCAACAAGCGAAATGAGGCATAGGGCGTCCCCGTGACCTTGTGCCACGGGGCGCGAAAATGTCCGGTTTCCAGCCACGCAAGGTGGCGGGGCACCCCAGGTTACCTGGCAGGAACCGATCCGACGAAAACGGTTGGAACGTAGGAGCAGGGGGAAAGCGCGCCCGAAATCGCGTAGATATTGCCATCGACGGCAAGGATGGGCGACTCGCCCTTGGCGGCGGTCAGGTCGCTTAGCGTCTTCCATCCCTCCGAAGGGCGGGACAGGTCATGCATATAGACGGAATTGATGCCCCGCTGGCTGGAATTGAATCCTCCCACGAGATAGATCTTCCCGTTCAAGGTGGCTGCGCCGGTAACATATCGCGGTTCAGGCAGCTGGCCTGCCGTTTCCCATCGCTTGTCCTTAGCCGTTGGATCGAAAACATACACCGTGGAGGAGGCTCCAGTGATGGGCCGCCCCCCACCCATGACATAGATTTTCCCATTCGCCGTTGTCGTCGCGAAATTGTTCAGCGTCGTCGGCAGGTTGTTGACAAGGGTCCACCCCTTCTGGGTCTGGCGTGTATCGAATTCATACACGGCGGATTCTTCGCCCTTGGTGGAGGTCCCGCCCATGACATAGATCTTGTCGTTCAAGGCGACTGCTGAATGGCGCAGGAGCGGCACCGGCAGGGGGGCTATGGCCGACCATTCCCTCGTGTTCGGGTCGTAGACATAAGTGTCGGCCTGGGGCCCGTGGTTGTCTTGTCCGCCGAGGGAGTAAATCTTGCCGTTAACCGTCACTGCGGCTGAACAGGCCCGGCCTATCGGCATATTGCCCAGACGTGTCCACCCCTTTTCCGGCTGTTTCGGGTTATAGGTGAAGACATGTGAATTCCAGCGGCCGTTGTAGCCTCCCATCACGTAGATCGTGCCGTCCAGAACCACGCCAGAGGACAATCCGCATGCGACGGGGAGCGGCGTTCCGGTTTTCCAGGTCATGGCATCCTCCAGAACAGGTGTTTTTTCGATAACCGGGTTCGTGGAGACATTAGGGGGAGGGGGGGCGACCGGCGTGGTCGTATAGGTTTTATTGGTGGCAGCGGACATCACTCCGGTGATGGCGCGAACCCGCCGCACAAGTTCACTTTCCGGGCTCAGGCGGTCCCCCAGCAACCGTGCAAACTGCAACTCCTCGACCAGGTTGGTGTCGCTCTCCCTCTCCAGGACCACGGGGACCAGCGCGATACCGTAAACCGTTGTGTCGCCGGCTACGCGCCTCAGGACGATCCGTGTGGCCGCGGGATATTTCCGGAGGGGAATCACGAACGTGTCCGTGCGGGCGGCTAGTGCCGACGAAATGATATTCCCGAACAAATCCAGCGCCACGACTCGATTTTGAGCATCGCAGAGCTGAATAATCATGTCGGAGGACGACAGCCGCTCATGCGCCATACTCAGGGCCAGATTGCCGTCCATAACCTTCCGGTCCAAATCGAGCCACAATTTGCCTGTTCCTGTCGGTTCTGAATCCGCAACATGCCAGGCGGAGGTAGCACCCCCGACGGTCCCTCCTTCAAAACTCACGCTGGTAATCCATGCCGGCAGGGGCTCCGAAGGCTGAGGCGCGAACAATGAGGGGGTGAAAAGCAGGACCTCCGGCGTCGTGTTGTCGACTTTCTCTTCAGCGTCCTGGGCACGCACCAGAAAACCCGTGAGCATCAAGCCGGCAAGGAGAATACTTCGGTGATAATTTATCCGGCTCATTTCATGTCGTCCTGAATAGGGATGATTCATCTGATGTGTCTCCGTCATTCGTTTTCATGAATCCGATACGCCGATCA
>JAABPW010000190.1 GCA_011391785.1 Verrucomicrobiota bacterium | reverse complement strand
GGGTTATAATGATCTCGCGACGGGCAAGCCGGATATGGAACGGTTCACGGTCTACCTGAAGGGGCAATTGAAGGAGATTATCGAGGCGTATCGCCCCGGCATCATGTGGTTCGACGGCGAGTGGGAGTCCGCGTGGACCCACGAGCGCGGGGTGGATTTGTATGCCTACCTGCGTGGACTTGACCGGAAGCTGATCATCAACAATCGCATCGGCAAGGGACGTGCGGGGATGAGCGGCATGGACAATGGGAAGGGTGTGGGTGACTACGGCACGCCTGAGCAGGAAATTCCGGCAACGGGTTTCGGTGAAGGGGCGCACTGGGAGTCGTGCATGACGATGAACGGCCACTGGGGCTATAACAAGCATGACCAGGCTTGGAAATCCACCTCGGATCTGGTGCGTAACTTGATCAACTGCGCCAGCAAGGGTGGTAACTACCTGTTGAATATCGGTCCGACAGCGGAAGGACTGTTTCCCGACCCCTCGATCGAGCGCCTGGCCGCGATCGGCAAATGGATGAAGGTGAATGGCGAGTCCATCTACGAAACGAAAGCGAGTCCGTTCAAGAATCTGGCCTGGGGCCGCTGCACCCAGAAACCCGGAAAGCTTTATCTCCATGTGTTCAACTGGCCCAAGGATGGAAAACTCGTGGTGCCCGGCTTGAAGAACACGGTGAAAAAGGCCACTCTGCTGGCGGGTGACCGCAAGGCGAAGCTGGCCGTCACGGCCGACGGGGCCAACCAGGTGGTGGAGGTCGGTCCCGCGGCGTTGGACCCGATTGCCACGGTCATTGTCCTCGAAATTGAAGGTCCGGCCGAAGTGTCTGCAAATTAATGACGTTCTCGTCGTAATCCGACCAGGAGCCGCCCGCCGCTTGACGGCGGAGGCTCTTTCCGATCATGTCAGGAATATTTCAGCAAGATAGTTGCCCGTCCGGATAAGGATGAGCGCAGGGAAGTCTCCAGATAAGCAGGATATAGAACCAGGGAGTTGGCATGAAAAAAGTGATAATGCTGTTTTTGTTGGGGTTTCTGCTTGGTGGGTTTCCCCTGAGTGGATACGCGCAGGATCAGAAGAAGGATGGCGCGAGCGTTGAGGCCAAGGACGCGTTCGATGCGCGGATGAAATGGTGGCGTGAGGCACGATTCGGCATGTTCATCCATTGGGATATGTCCAGCATCGCCGGCACGGAGATCAGCTGGTCCCGCAAGGCGACCAAACCCCTGGACATATTCGGTGACAAGGCGGGCTATGTCGAGGATCCCGTGTATGACAACCTGTACAAGCAATTCAACCCCGTCAAATTCAATGCCCGCGAATGGGTGAAGCTGGCGAAGGCGGCCGGCATGAAGTACCTGGTGTTCACCGCCAAACACCACGGTGGCTTCTGCATGTGGGATACGAAGTTGACCGACTATTCCATCATGAATACCCCGTTCAAGCGCGATGTGGTGAAGGAACTGGCGGAGGCCTGCCACAGGGCCAAGATGCCTTTCGGCATCTATTACTCCCAGCGCGACTGGCACCATCCCGACTACGGTATCGGGGACAACGCCAAGTATCACGCGTACATCAAGGGCCAGCTCACCGAACTGCTCACAAACTATGGCAAGGTGGATGTCATGTGGTTCGACAGCTACGGGCGGGGCGACTCGATCCAGTACTGGCATGCCGACGAGATCCTGGCGCTAGTCAAGCGCCTGCAGCCCCAGATTATTGTCAATAACCGCAGCGGGTTCTTCGGGCAGTCTGTTCCCTCGATCAGGGGGGATTTCGACACGCCCGAGGAGCGGCTGGGGAATTTCCAGAACACGCGTCCGTGGGAGTCCTGCATGTGCATGGTCACCGCGCCCGGGGGCGGCTGGTCCTACCGGAAGGACGGTAAGGTGAAGCATTCCGCCGACTGCCTGAGGATGCTGGTGGGCTGCGCCACGGGGGACGGGAACCTGTTGCTGGATGCAGGGCCGGATGCCCAGGGCGTGATCCCGGATGATCAGGCCGGGGTGTTGTGGGAGGTGGGGCAATGGATGAAGACCTATGGCGAAAGCATCTACGGCACGCGCGGCGGACCGTTCCGCAACGGAGGCTGGGGTGGTTCCACTTACAAGGGCAAGCTCATTTACCTGCATGTCTCCAAATGGAACGATAATCGGCTTACGTTGCCGCCGCTCAAGGGAAATGTTGTCAAATGCAGTGTGTTGGGCAATCGCAAGGCCAAACCGGTTGTGGAGCAGAACGGACAGGGGCTCGTCGTGACCCTGCCCCAGGAGCATCAGGATAAACACAACACCGTGGTCGTGCTGAAGCTGAATGCCCCGGCAGAAAACGAGTTAGTCAACGGGAAGCCGCTTTGATTTTCCGTGGTCCGGCCGTCTCGAATAAACGCGAAAGGGTGAAGCGTTCATGAAGAAATGCAATGACTGGAAGTCCGTTGGATTGACAATCGGGCTCGCCCTGTTTTTGTTTTGCGGTGTGTCATGGGGTGCCGCTGACCCGGAGCAGGTTTTCAGGACTCCGCCCGAGACCGCCAAGCCGGGCGTCTGGTGGCATTGGATGGGGTGCAACGTCACAAAAGAGGGGATTACCCGCGACCTTGAGGCATTCAAGAAAGCAGGGATTGGTGGTGCCACGATCTTCGGCATGGCGGACATCTGCACGCCCTGGGCGGGGCATATCGACAATAGCCCCACAGACGGGTTGATCGCTTTCACGGATCCGTGGTGGGAACTCGTCAGGCATGCCGCCAGGGAGGCGAAGCGGCTGGGGCTGGACCTGGGTATGCATAACTGCCCTGGCTATACCCATAGTGGAGGCCCCTGGATTCCCCCGGAGCTATCCATGCAGGAGGTGTGTTCATCGCAGACCAGGGTGGAGGGCGGCACGAAATGGTCGGGCGTCCTGCCTCGTCCCCAGGTGAGCCCGCAAGGCAATAACATGTTTCCGGTGGTGAATAAGGACACCGGCAAACTGGAGAAACCCGTTGCGAAGGGGCGTGGCACCTATTATCGCGATATCGTGATATTGGCACTGCCAGCCGAAGGGATTGCGGCCAGGGATAAAATTATCGACCTGACGAAGCACATGACGCCGGAGGGGAAACTTGACTGGGAGGCGCCGGCGGGAACTTGGCTCATCTACCGCATCGGACACACCACGATGGGCTCAATGACCCAGCCGAACCAGTGGGAGGCCAGGGGGCTCGAGTGCGACAAGATGAGCGTTGAAGCCAATGAATTCCACCTGAAACAGGTGCTGGGTGAAATGAAGCGGCATCTGGGGCGCCTGGTCGGCACCGGATTGAAACATGTGCTTTTCGACAGTTATGAAGCCGGCACGCCGTCCTGGACACCGCGTATGCCGGAGGAGTTCGCGAAACGGCGGG
>JAABPW010000189.1 GCA_011391785.1 Verrucomicrobiota bacterium | reverse complement strand
ATGATGACATCACCGGTTATGGCATAGGCCGGAGAATTACTGGTGCCACTCGTGGCGCTACCCTCGATGGTGGAGGTGCAGCGCAAGATGACGGAGCCGCTCAAACCGGAATCGCTGGAGGGTGCCGTGTAAAGGACCTGGCTTCCTGTGTTCGAGGATAGCCGACCCGTGGCTAAAGTGGTTCCGCTGGTTGAACTTGCCGACCCACTGAAAATTTCCCAGCCATAGTGATAGCCGCCACTGACGGTAAATGTCTGGGACTGTCCGGAGGAGAGGGTTGCGGACGAAGGGGAGATGGTCAGCTCTTCATTCGCGCTGGCTGTATCACAGCTTGTTCCGATCAAGGCGATGGTCGTGCCGAGGGCGCAAATCAAGCCGCCAACAATGAACTTATGAAGTAGTGATGTCATGGTGTCTCCTTGAATTACAACGGATCGATCAAATCCAGAATTTCCTTGTTCCGCTCCTCTTTTTTCAGTGGCGGCTCGTAGCGTCTCAGCCGGGGGATGGAGGATTCCGGGCGCGGGGGGCGCGGCTTATAGTCCTGCTGGGGCGCCTCCTGATTAGATTCGTCGGATGGGGCAACGGCGGGTTCCTGGGATTGAACTGGTTCCCCTGACTGTTCTGAGTCCGCCGTCGGGGCTGACTGCTGCGGCTTATCCGATGGCGTGGATTGCTGCTGCTGTTGCTGCTGAGACTGCTGGGGCTGGCGCCGGGGCTGTTGCTGTTGTTGCTGCTCGCGACGAAGCGGTCCGCAGATCGTGTCGAGGGACTCCTCGAACGTGGTGGCGCGGATATGGCGGATTCGCTCGCTACGGGCATACTTTTCGACATTCGGGTTGTTGGTGGCAAGTACAGCGGAGCAGGCCTTCTTGGCTTCGGCGACTGCTTCGGTAACGACCTTTTTCAACTGGTCGGACGTGGCATAGCGGGCCTGCACATCGCCCTGTTTGGTTCCGTCAGGAATCTTGCGAGAGGGTCGCCCCGGGAAAATGATGGTGACAGGGATGTTTTCCTTGCCCACAAAATTGGTAAGCCGGCGCAGGATCATGACCTGATCATTCGGATTCACCTCTCCGCCGGAATGCTCCTTACCAGCCTCGAAAACATAAACAATAGCCGACTGCTTCCCTTTCGGGGTGCCGCCAGTCATCCAACCTTTAACTGCATGTATGATTCTTCTCACAACTAGTCTCCATCTCAACGTGTATTGGGCGTTAAAGATAGCGGCTTGCGGGGGATTAGTAAATAGAAGATAACAGAATCCCGTTCACCCCGGCCAGGGTCACTCCCGAAATGGCCAGCCGTTTCTGGCGGCTGGTCTGGCCGGACAGGAGGGTGATGCGGCGCTGGGGGATGCCCAGGGTATCCGACAGAAACCCAATAAGCGCCTCGTTGGCCTTTCCATCCACCGGCGGCGCCTTTAGTCTTATTTTGAGGGCATCGCCATGCAAACCCTCAATCCTGTTTTTTGAGGCGCGCGGGGAGGCGTGGACACTCAGGATAACGCCGTCAGAAGTTTCAGTGATCCAACTCATGGGTAATGTCCAGATTTTTACAGGTGTTTCCGTCTATCTGTCAATGGGTTAACAATTTGACAGTTATTGAGGCATGAAAAACCTTGAACGAACGCGTTTTGCATCGTATCGTAAATCTGTTTTTTTGTGTTCGAACAGGAAAACAGTCGGGATGAATAACTCATCCCGGTTTAATCTGGAAAAGGAGACGTTTGTCATGGCTGAAGCGAAGAAAAATATGATCATGGTGGATGGCAATCAAGCGGTGGCGAATATCGCCCATGCCACGAGTGAAGTCTGTGCGATTTATCCAATTACCCCCTCCTCCGCGATGGGTGAGTGGGCCGATGAATACAGTGCGGCCGGCATGAAGAATGTCTGGGGCACGATCCCGCATGTGGCGGAGATGCAGTCCGAGGGTGGCGCCAGCGGCGCGGTTCACGGGGCATTGGCCACCGGGGCCCTGACAACGACCTTCACGGCTTCCCAGGGGCTCTTGCTGATGATCCCCAACATGTACAAGATCGCCGGCGAGCTCACCAGCACGGTGTTCCATGTGTCGGCCCGCGCGCTTGCCGCCCAGGGCTTGTCCATCTTCGGCGACCATTCCGATGTGATGGCGGTGCGCCAGACCGGGTTCGCCATGCTTGCTTCAGCCAGCGTTCAGGAGGCGCAGGATTTCGCCTTGATCTCCCTGGCGGCCACCCTGAAATCCCGTGTGCCGTTCGTGCATTTCTTTGACGGTTTCCGGACCTCCCACGAGGTGCAGAAGATCGAGTCCCTCTCGACCGACATCATTCGCGCCATGGTCACGGATGAGATGGTGTTTGCGCACCGCCAGCGCGCCCTGACTCCCGACCGCCCGATGATGCGCGGTACCGCCCAGAACCCGGATGTATATTTCCAGGGTCGTGAAACGGTGAACAAGTATTACGATGCCTGCCCGGGTATTGTGCAGCAGGCCATGAACGACTTCGCCAAGCTGACCGGCCGCCAGTATCACCTGTTCGACTACGTGGGCGCCCCGGATGCGGAGCGTGTGATCGTCATCATGGGTTCCGGTGCCGAGACGGTTCATGAGACGGTTGAGACCCTGGTTGCCAAGGGCGAAAAGGTCGGCGTGCTGAAGGTTCGCCTGTTCCGGACCTGGGATATCAAGGAATTCGTCAAGACCCTGCCCGCGACCGTGCAGTCCATCGCCGTGCTCGATCGCACCAAGGAGCCCGGTTCCATCGGCGAGCCGATGTACGAGGATGTCCGCACCGCGATTGGCGAGGCCCAGAGCGAGAAGCTCATGCAGACCAAGTTCTATCCGCTCGTGGTGGGCGGCCGCTACGGACTCGGGTCCAAGGAATTCACCCCGGCGATGGTCAAGGCGGTGTTCGATAACCTGATGACCGGGAAGAAGAATCACTTCACCATCGGCATCAATGATGACGTGACCAAGACCAGCCTGACCTATGATCCCGCCTTCCAGCTGGAGCACAAGGGCCGGTTTGAGGCGATGTTCTACGGTTTGGGATCCGATGGTACCGTCGGTGCCAACAAGAACTCCATCAAGATCATTGGCGATGACACCGAGTACTCCGCCCAGGGGTATTTCGTGTACGACTCGAAGAAGGCCGGCACCATTACCGTGTCGCATCTCCGGTTCGGACCGGGTCCGATCCGCAGCCCCTATCTTTGCACCAAGGCGGATTTTGTGGCCTGCCACAACTTCTCCTTCGTCGAGAAGTATAATATGCTGTCGAACGCCAAGGTGGGCGGAACCTTCCTGTTGGCGAGCCCGTATGGCGCCAACGAGGTCTGGAACCATCTCCCCGACGAGCTTGCCCAGCAGATCATTGACAAGAAGATCAAGTTCTATG
>JAABPW010000188.1 GCA_011391785.1 Verrucomicrobiota bacterium | reverse complement strand
TGTACTTTGTAAAATCAGTGGTGTTTATAAATAGATAAAGTCACAAGTCAACATGTATTGGAAAAACGGTTACTCGCCCAACCAGAGATTGTCAGGAATAGTGTTAACTTTGAGGTATGCTTTTCAACTGAAGGTTGCCATGACAAATTTCTTATACCTGCAGGAATACGGACCCCATTCAAGGCATAACTGATGGATATCTCATTTTTAAACGAAAAAAACTTTCGGATGACGATAGCAAATATCCTCGAACAGGGGTTCGGGATGGTGGCAGTTTTTAACGCTCAAGCTCAGGTCGAATATGTCAATCCGACCTTTGTCGAACTGACGGGCTGTATCAAAGAGGATGTCGTCGGCCAGAATTTACTCGCTTTCAGAGCAGACCCCCATCATCCCCTGGCATTTCCTCAAGAATGCTGGAAGTCTTTTTCGCAGGGCCAGGAGTGGCGAGGGGAATTGTATGCTGCTCATCAAAACGGCCATTTTTATTGGCAATTGAACCGCATTATTCCGATCAAGGACGCTTCCGGGACCATTCAACACTTTCTCGCTCTGATGGAAGACATCACCGACCGGAAGCGTGCCAATGAAGCTCTGAAGGAGCGCCTGCATTTCGAGGAGCTGCTTTCTAGTCTTTCTGCGCGATTTGTCAATCTACCTTCCGATCAGGTCGATATTGAAATCCAGAAAGCGCTCCAGCAGCTTCTGGATTTTTTTCAAGTAGACCGCTGTGGGCTCGTGCAGATCATGCATGACAACGAGACCTGGCAGGTCACTCACGCAGCTTTTGCTGACAACGTTACCCCGGTGCCCATGAACACTGAACTGCCAGTTTCACGCAACCCATGGGCATATGACCTGATGGTCCGACAGGGGCAGGTGGTTTTTTATTCAAACCATGATGAACTGCCGCCTGAGGCAGGCACTGACAAGCGTACTTGGGAAGAGTTGGGGATTCGGTCCCAATTGAGCATCCCGCTTACCACCAGCGGCCTTGTTGATCATGTAATCTCCATAAACGCAGTGAATAGAGAATGTTTCTGGCCGCAGGAATTGGTGCCAAAGTTGCGGCTCCTTGGGGAAGTGTTCGTCAATGCCCTCAAAAGGAGCAAAGCGGACCAGGATCTGCGTGCGAGCGAAGAGTATTTACTCCTGGCGTCTTCTGCTGCGGAAGCCGGTCTATGGAGGTTGAATACCGAGACGGGGTATATCTGGGTAACGCAAATGGTCCGAGAACTTTTTGACCTACCCAAACAGGGAAACTTGAACGTGGACAATTTCCTGGCGATTGTTCACCCGGATGACCGCTCAACCGTGCAAGCACTGATAGGAAAGGCTCTTGAGACTGGGAAGATTGAAACAATTGAGTATCGTATAGTACGACCCGACGGCAGCATCCGCTGGATCGTCAGTCGTGGCCAATCATATGCCAAAACGCAGGGGGACTCTCCTGCTCTGATGGGTGTGTCTATCGACATTACCGACCGCAAGGCCATGGAGTCCCGAATCAAGGAGCAATTCAAAGAGATTAGCAAGCTGAAGCTCCGGCTGGAAGAAGAGAACAGGTATCTCCGTGAAGAGGTGAAAACGGAACGAGGTTTCGGCACAATTATCGGTTCCAGTGACGTGCTCCAATATGTCCTATTCAGGGCTAAGCAGGTTGCCCCAACCGATTCCACGGTGCTGATCCTTGGAGAGACCGGGACCGGAAAGGGTTTGGTGGCCAGCGCCATTCACGATATGAGCCGGCGGCGGAAGAAACCTATGATTACGGTTAATTGCGCCGCATTGCCGGGCAATCTCATTGAAAGCGAACTTTTTGGACGGGAAAAAGGTGCATTCACCGGCGCCCACTCGCGCCAGATCGGGCGTTTCGAGCTTGCCGACGGCGGCACAATTTTTCTCGACGAAATCGGTGAAATGCCCATTGAACTCCAGGTGAAACTCTTGCGAGTTCTGCAGGACGGCGAATTTGAACGGCTTGGTGGCTCCAGAACCACCAAGGTCGATGTGCGGGTAATCGCCGCGACCAGCCGGGACTTAAAGGCCGACATCGCCGGCGGAAGATTTCGGGAGGATCTGTATTATCGACTCAACGTTTTTCCTTGCTCTCTGCCGCCGTTGAGAATTCGAACTGAAGACATTCCTCAACTTGCTCAATACTTTATCAAGCGGTACTCTCAGAAATTCTCAAAGCATTTTGAAACGATTGCCGAGGAAACCATGCAGATGCTCGTTTCCTATCAGTGGCCGGGTAATGTACGAGAACTGGAACACATCATCGAACGAGGCACTATCACCAGCCAGGGGTCCAAATTTCGATTGGCTGAGCCACTTGAAGGTCAAGCTGCTAAAACTATTGCAGAGGAGTCACTGGAAGAGGAGTTCGACACCATTGCCCGAACCCATTTCCTTCATGTCCTGCACAAAACCAACTGGAGGATCGAAGGGAAAGGTGGGGCCGCCGAAACCCTCGGTCTGCATCCGAGCACCCTGCGTTTTCGCATCAAAAAATTAGGGATCAAGCGTCCCTGAACCTCTCGCCCACAACGGTCACCCCTCAATATTTTGTGGCTTCCTCAATATATTGAGGGCCCACGCTCTCCCCCACGCCCTTTCAGCAGAACATTTTTCTATTTGATACCGAGTTGTTACCGTTCATTAGCCGTCTCCATTCTACATGGAACGATATTTGATTACATCTTATCAGATACCTTGAAACTCCATTGGACAAAACCCCCTGAGCCGTTGTTCCGTAACGCTCTCGCAATGGAGAAAACCTCTTCCCAGAATTTGCACCCCAATGGAAGAAATTATGGATCTCACTATTGAACTACGCGCCAGAATAGAAAAATCCCAGGAACTCCGGCAGGTTCTCCTGGCTCTCGTTCCCGCAATACGCAGGGAGGATGATTGCAACGACAGTCGCATCTTCAGGGATATGGAGGATGATGAGATTATTTTTCTATGGATAGAGTGGAAAGACACCGCCGCTCTTGAGCGATACGTGCGGTCCGGGGGCGGGAGTACCATTCTGGGAGCAATTGATCTGCTTGGTGAAAAAGTGCGGGTCAGGATCGGTGCGGAAAACTGCTGGGAAGGGATCGAGATCCTCAAAAAAATTCGTCAAAAAACATGATTTTAACGGCTTATCTATTCGTTTTTTTTCCAAAAACAACATTGAAAAGAGGAGAGACTCATGCAACCATTCATCCGTTTTGGACTGCTGATCGCGGCAGCAATCCTGACCATCACCGGTTGTGCCCCAACCACAGTGAACGTGGTCAGCCAATACACCGGCAACCTCCCACAACCTAACCGGATTCTCGTCTACAATTTCGCTGTATCGCCCGATGAGGTTAAACTCGATCAGGGCGTCTCTGCCGAGGTG
>JAABPW010000187.1 GCA_011391785.1 Verrucomicrobiota bacterium | reverse complement strand
TGCGCTCAGGGCGGGGCGACAACCCGGAGCTTCACTTCAGTTGCGGAATGTTTGCCGGTGGTGGGGACCCTGACGGCGGTATTCTGCGACTCGTCGGCGATGCTGTTAGAGTTATATTCCCGAGCCGCCTCGGCAGGACTTCGCCTTGGCTCCTCCTTGGCTGTCGTGGCCGTCGACCCGCTCGGTGTGGCTGCCTATCTTGTGCCAAGGCCGACGGTCCTTAAACCCGGTGGCCCCCAACTTGGGCAGACCGCCGCTCGCCTGCTCCAGCAGGCAATCCAAGGGACGACACCCGGTGATGTTCGGCTTGATCCTGTTCTTGTCTATGGCAACATCATTCCGTCCGTTTCATCCTCTCAAGCTTCCCTAGGCACCTCGCTCCCTCTTCCTGTTCCCCTGGAGGGCGGTGCTCCCGCCCGCGGTGAGCCTGTCGAACCGTCACCGCCAGCGCCTGAACCAGTCGCCCCGCCTTCCCCCAACAACCAACAACCCACGACGAACGACCAACCTTGTTCCGCCCGCGGTGAGCCTGTCGAACCGTCACCGCCAGCGCCTGAACCCGCCAAATCCGTAGTCCCGCCATCTGAAGCGCTTCAGATGCCTGACCAAGCAGATATTTCTTCTGGAGGGCGAGGCTTGCCGAGCCGCGAACCTGAGCAAACCACCCCAGTCGCCGAACCCATCGTCACGCCAGATCCTACTTCTGAAAACCATCAGCCATGAACCATCAACCATCAGCCATCCTCCAACCAACGACCAACAATCAACGACCATCAACCAACAACCAACAACTCTGGCCCCATAACGCCCCCTTCGCCCTGTTCCTTTCGCACGACATCGATCAGATCCATGATCGGGAATTGTTCCGGATCCTGGCCGATCTTAATCATGTCCGCCGCATGTGGACCCAGGGGGAAAAGGGGAATACCGCCCTCGCTCTCCGACGCGTGGGGCGCGCCTTGTTTTCCCCAAAGCCGCCGGAAAGGGATTTTGAGACGATTCTGGAGATCGAGGCCCGGTATGGGTTCCGGTCAACTTTCTTTGTGTTGCACGATCCCTACTGGAGCCGCCAGGGGCCCCGCTACACCCTGCAGTCCGCCGCGCTGCATAGGATCATCAGGATGATTCAGGCGGCGGGGTGCGAGGTGGGACTCCATGGCGGATATTACCGGTTCAACCAGCCCGCCTTGTATCGGGAGAGCCGACTGGCCTTGCAGGAGGCCCTCGGTGTCGACGCCGTGGGCATCCGTAACCATTTACTGCGGTTTTCGTATCCAGAAACCTGGCTGGCCCAGGAAGCCGCCGGGTTCAAGTATGACGCCACTTTCGGACACCCCGATCAGCTCGGCCCGCGCGGTGGCCGCATGTTCCCCTTCCTCTCCTCCACCATGAACCATGAACCATCAACCATCAACCATGAACCATCAACCCTCCTCGTCCTCCCGCTCACCGTTATGGATGTCACCCTGTTCCGGAGTCTGGGGTTGACCGGCCAGCAAGCGCTGGACGCGGCCTGGGGTGCCATTACCCCGGTGATCCAGGCAGGCGGCCTGGTTTCCCTGTTATGGCATAACAATTATTTCAACGAGCCCGAATACCGCGATTGGCAGTGGGTATACGAACAACTGTTGTCCAGGCTCGCAGCCCTGAAACCCTGGTGCGGAACAGGGAAGGAGATTGTGAGTTGTTGGTCGTGAGTTGTTGGTTGTTGAGTAAGGCTTTAATAATGATATTTTAGAAGAAATCGATCAACAACGAGCGACCAACAACCAACAACGAACAATTCCTGTAAGAACGAACGATGATTCCACTGTTCTCCATTTTGATTCTCGCGAGCTGCGCGGTGGTCTTTCTTCTCAGCAAGTGCCTCTTCCTTGCCCCATATCGACCGGGCTGGTTGATGCTGCTGGCCAATCTGGCCTATGAAGTCGCTGAACGGAAGTTGCGGTGCAAACGCAACGTGCTGGACGCCATCCTGCTTCCGCTATTGGTCGCGGGGTTCGGGTTGTTGGCGGGCCCCCTTCTGGCGGCCGGAATGGCAATCCTTCTTGCTGGTACCTGGGTGAGTGCCCTGCTGGTGGAGGCCCAATGCCGTTCCGGAATTTCCGCGCGGCAGTATGCCCCTCTCAAGGGGAAGGTGCCGGTGCCGATCCCCAGACTCATTGTGACGATTCGGGGACCTATCCTGGAGCGGAGCCAGGATGGCTATGAACTCGGCGACTGGCCGGAGGGACTGGCGCAGGACTTCGAGGTCATGGTGCTGAACCCGGGCCCTATCCATCCTCAACTCCCCCTGCTTATCACGATTTCCACTTCCAACGATCCTATCGCGCTGTCCATCACCGGCAACGACCAGGGCGCGTGTCCTGGGCCCGGCGAAATCGTCGTAAGGCGTTTCCAGCTCAAGGCGGCCAGGCGCGGGACCGGCGGTGAGGTGCTCGTTCGTGTTGTCCATGGGGACTTCTCCTATCAGCGCCGCCTCCGCATGGGGAAAATTACCAGCCCGAACACCCCGATCCAGTCGGCGGTCATCCATCGCTGGAAGCACGGGGCCAATGCCGCCTTTGTCTGGCGCGGGGACCAGGATCTGTATGATCCCGCCACATTCCAGTCTGAAGAGGGGTTGCGAGTGTCGCTCGGATTGGCCCGCCGGTTCCGAATGCCCTCCAGCCTCATGCTTTCAGCGCGACTCAGTCTTGTCCAGGAGGAGCACCGGGCTTTCTGCAATCATTACGGCTGGGATCGTAAAACAGGGGACATCCCCGGGTTTATCCGGTTTCTCCGGGATGAAATTGACAAGGTCCCGGAGCAGGAATGGCCCACCGGGACGGAACGTCCGTTTTCGGCCGAAATCGGCAACCACCTCTATCTTCACTACGGAACCCATGCGGCGGCGGACGCGTCAAACGGCTGGAAAAGTCATGCCGGCACCGGTGAAGGACGATACCCCTGGTTGAGCCAGTATCCGGCCGATTCCTTTGTTGAACAGCGCGACAATGCTGTGAAAGGCAGCCAGGTCCTGGAGTCAACTATCGGTGTCAAGCCCGTCAGTTACACGATCCCCAGCGACATCTGGGATGCCAATACCGCCCGGGCGATGGAGGCGGCAGGACTGGAGGTGGGCTCCGAGACCGATGCCCCGAAATCGGCAAAACTGCTTTGCCTTCCCGCGCCTCACCATCCTCAAGGGTGCGAGCGGTTTGTGGAGCTGACGCGCATGCATCCGCGTGATCCCGAAAATGTCTTTCAATTGGCGATGCTCAAGTACTGGGTCGGTACGGCTCGGCGCTCCCGGCGGGCTTTCGTCTTCCTGGCGCATCATCACCTGGCTCTTTACCAGGGGAACATTTGCTGCAACCTGACGGAGGAACTCCTGCGTCATGTCCTGGCTGACCAGGAGGGCGATTT
>JAABPW010000186.1 GCA_011391785.1 Verrucomicrobiota bacterium | reverse complement strand
TTGCGCCCCGGAACGGTAACGCTTCGCGGCCTGAGGTGAATCCCGGCGTAAAGCTTCCCTCTACAGGCGTTACGGTTGACGACATCGCCTCCGCCCTGATGGCCCGGAATCCGGATATGGATCCGGGCGCGGTTCAGGTGGGCAGCGCGGGGAATGAGGGCGGAATCAGCGTGAGGATTGTTTCCAAAAAACTCAACGACATCAGGCCGCTGGCGGCGTTCAAGACGATTACCTCCCTGGCAATGGACTCGGGGTCTGACCGGGGGGTGGTGGAAGTGGATGCTTCGGTGCTTGCGGCGTTGCCCTTGAAACGTCTGGTCCTGCGTGGATTTGTCCTGGACAATCCGACGAAGCTGAAGGGCATGAAACTGCAGCATCTGGAAATTCCCAAGACGGATCTGAAGATCTTGTCGGTATTGGCGGGGATGCCGCTTACCACCCTGAACATCAGCGGGTCCGGTGTTACGGAGCTCAGCGGTCTTCAGGGAATGAAGATTGAATCCCTGAACGTGTCCAATACCAAGGTCGCCAGCGTCATGCCGCTCTACGGGATGCCGATCCGTGAGCTGAACTTGAGGGAAACAATGGTCCGGGACGTGTCGTATCTGCAGGGGATTCCCCTGGAGCGGCTGGACTTGGCGGGAACCTCCATCAATGACTACTCCCACCTGAAGGGCTTGAAGCTGACGTCGCTGGATCTCAGCGAAACACCAATACGTGACTTGAGCTTTTGTGCGGACATGCCCTTGGAAAGGCTGGTTTTGCGGGAAACAACCATTCCAAACCTTTTCCCGCTCAAGGACAAGACGCTGAAACGGCTTGTCATCGGAAGTTCCAATATCAAGGATTATTCCTCGCTCAAGTATGTCAAGGTTGAGTACTTGGATTTTTCAGGCTCCCGGATGACCCAGCAGGGGTTGGCGTCCGCGCTTTCCCAGGTTCAGTGTGAAGCTCTTGATTTGTCCAACACGGCGCTTGAGCGACTTGAGTGCATCAAGGGAAACAAGACCCTCAAAAACTTGAATATCTCAGGCACGCAGGTGGCCGACCTTACGGCTCTCATGAACCTGACGGTTGAATCCCTGAACATCCAGGGTACGCCCATGCATGAGGTGTCCATCCTCTTTACGCTGAAGACCCTGCGTCACCTGTCGACCAGCCTCGACCTGGAGCGGATTGAAGGCGTGATCAGGGCATTGCCCGACCTCGAGACGGTCAACGGGGTCCGGGCTTCGGTGCTGCTCGAGAAACTCGAGCACCAAAAGATGCCCAATAGGGGGGGGGGAGAATTCCCTCCTCGCAGACGATTGCGGTGATCAGTTCGCCGGGCGTCACGTCAAAGGCCGGGGAATAGGTCTTCACGTTTTCCGGTGCCGTTCGTTTCCCGAATCCCATGGTGATTTCCTCCGGGGCCCTTTCCTCAATTGGGATCCGGGCCCCGTTCTCGAGTGAGAGGTCAAAGGTGGAGCTGGGCGCCAAAACATAGAAGGGGATGCCATGGGCCCTCGCCAGCACGGCAAGTCCGTAGGTTCCAATCTTGTTTGCGCTGTCGCCATTGGAGGCAATCCGGTCGGCTCCCACGAAAACCGCATTCACGGTTCTGGTCTTCATGACATGGGCGGCCATGTTGTCGCAAATCAGGGTGACATCCACGCCCGCCTGCATTAGTTCCCAGGCGGTCAGCCGGGCGCCCTGGAGGAGGGGGCGGGTCTCATCGGCATAGACGTGGATGCGCTTGCCCTGTTCGGTGGCGACATAGATCGGGGCCAGGGCGGTTCCGTACTCGGCGGTGGCGAGCCCGCCCGCATTGCAGTGGGTCAGGATGGTGTCGCCGTCCTTGAGCAGGGTGGCGCCGTGTTTTCCGATGGCGCGGCACATGGCCGCATCCTCGTCCCGGATGGTCATGGCTTCCTCAACCAGCCGTATTTTAAATGCGGCCGGAGCCAGAGCCCCCGCCGCCCGGATCACGGTGCGCATCCGGTCGAGCGCCCAGAAGAGATTCACGGCGGTCGGTCGTGATGTCGCGAGATAATCGGCGGCCTGCCGTGCGGCGGCCGACAGTTGTTCCGTGTTGCCGGAGAGGTTTTGGACGGCGGTTGCGACGCCCATGGCGGCGGCGATGCCGATGGCGGGTGCCCCGCGCACCTGGAGCGTCTTGATGGCGTGCCAGACTTCGCTGACATCGCTGGTCTTCAGCCAGGCCAGTTCCATGGGAAGGCGGGTCTGGTCGATCATGACCACTTTTCCGGGGATCAGGGCGTCCGGCGCGTCAGGTTTCCATTCAATGGTTCGCA
>JAABPW010000185.1 GCA_011391785.1 Verrucomicrobiota bacterium | reverse complement strand
ATGAACATGGCATTACTCCTGATTAGGGGCGAAGGACGAGCAACATGGCCAGATTGACCCCGTTGAAGACCCCGTGCATGACAATGGGCACCCAGAGGGATCGTGAATAGAGATAGGCCAGGGAAAAGCCAGCGGCCACCACCATGAGTGGTATGAGGGAAGGCAGGTGGGCGTGGATGGCGGCAAAGAACAGTGACACGATAAAGATTCCCGCTCCGACACCGGTCCGGCGGATCATGATGGGGAGCAGAATTCCCCGGAACAGGCATTCCTCGAAGAAGGGGGCGACGGCGGTAGCCAGAAAGACCATGAAACAGCGCATCCAGAAGGGATGATCGCCGGAAAGCAGCAGGGCGATATCCTGGAGGCTGGGTGGATATCCCCGGGCGGTGAGGATGCCCTGATAGACAATGGAAGAGAAGAGGAGGATGGGCAGCAGGGCCAGGTAGAAAAGCAGGCCGGGTTTCAGAAACCGGCCCGGGGTGCCGTCCATTCCGAACGCCGTGCTCCAGTTCCAGCCCCGGTGCCGGATGAGGGCCCCGATGGCGAGGATGCCCGCCAGATCAAGGAGAATTCCCTGGATGACGATCACGCTGGCGTCCCGGGGACCTCCCAGGAGGGTGATCATGGCGATGGTCGCGGCCATCAGGAGTCCGACGATGGCGGCCACCATGAGCCCTTCGCGCCATGTCCAGGGGCGGCTCCGGAGCCAGAGGTCGCGGATTTTCCAGTCCACCGGGTGCCGGATGGCCTGAATGATCAGGGTGATGGCCACCGCAGTTCCGGTCAGCAGCATCAGGCCATAGAACAGGCACACCAGGAGCGCGGCCTGGGGCGAGGTGGAGTTAAGAAGGATTTGCTCTTCGCCCATACCCTTAGGAGTTTGCCTTGCCCCGGGGGATTTCCGTGGGTTCCACGGTCTCGCGGATGACGTAGATGGGTTTCTCCTGGGACTCGTGGTAGGTCCTGATCTGGATCTCGGCGAGGAGTCCGATGGAGATGAACTGGAGTCCGAAGAAGAGCAGCATGAAGGGGGTGATGACCCAGAAGGGCCGCTTGATCAGTTCCGAGCAGAAGTCGGTGCCGAAATATCGGTGCGACAGGTTCGCGGCCGCCATGAAAATCAGCATCAGGATGCCCAGGCACC
>JAABPW010000184.1 GCA_011391785.1 Verrucomicrobiota bacterium | reverse complement strand
TTCCAAGGCCTCCCGGAGCGGCACGCCCGCACTCACTGAAATTGAAAGCTGACGACAGAACACCGCCTTGTCGGAGATGGTAATCGACTTGCAAAACAGACTGGAACGCGAGCTGGCACCATTGTCACGCCGCCCCCGCACATCCGCGATGTCGTCACTGATATCCATGACCGTCAATCCTCTCGCATGAAGCTGCGACAGGGCCTCAAACCGGGATGTTGCGGTAAAATCACCCGTCACCAGCTTGCCGCCGACATCTTTAGCCGAATATCTATACGTTGGCATACGTCGCTCCCATCCCGATTACGATTCGTCGCCTGCACATACACTCATCACTTCCTCAATGGTCGTGATGCCCTGTTGAACTTTCCGGAGACCGTTCAAGGCAAGGGGTTCCATGCCCACCTGAATCGCTTTTTTCCGGAAGGCCACGGCGCCGGATTCCTGCAGGATCATCTCCCGCAGGGCGTCATTGACTTCAAGAAATTCAAAAATGCCGGTTCGCCCGCGGTATCCAGTCTTCCCGCATTTCGCACAGCCCGCCCCGTAATAGGTGGTCCACGATGCGGCTTCCGGATTCTGACTGACAGCATACTGAAGCGCCTCCTCGGAAGGCCGTTTCTCCTGCTTGCAGGCGGGACAAATCATCCGGACCAGGCGCTGCCCCAGCACCAGCTTGATGGTGGCGGCAATGAGATAGGGCTCGATCCCGATATCACGGAGGCGCCACAACGCCGAGGGTGCATCGTTGGTGTGCAGGGAACTCAGGACCAGATGCCCGGTCAAGGACGACCGCATGGCGATCTGGGCTGTTTCAAAATCACGGATCTCCCCGATCATGATGATGTCGGGATCCTGCCGGAGGATCGACCGGAGCGCATTGGCGAAGTCCAGACCGATCGCCGACTTGCACTGCATCTGGTTGATGCCCGGGATCAGATACTCGATGGGATCCTCCACGGTCTGGATATTCCAGGCGGGATCCTTCAGGAAGTTGAGCGCCCCATAAAGCGTGGTGGTCTTGCCGCTGCCGGTCGGGCCCGTCAACAGGACAATGCCATTGGGCGCCTGCAATACGCGCTGGAATTTCTTCAGCATATCCTCATCGAAACCCACATCCCGCATGTCAACCAGTAGCGCCTTGCGGTCGAGAATGCGCAGCACCAGCTTCTCACCGTGCGCCTCAGGCAGGGAGGAGACACGGACATCGATGATCCGGTCACTGGCCTTGAACTTGAACCGGCCATCGAGCGGCAGGCGCCGCTCGGTGATGTCCATGTTGGACAGGATCTTGATACGGGTGACAATCGCCTGATAGAGAGCCTTGGGCGGGGGCGTCACCTCGCGCAGGACACCATCCACCCGGATCCGGACCGTCACCACATGCTCGCCGGGCTCGAAATGAATGTCACTGGCACGGTCACGAACCGCCTGCATCAGCATCAGGTTTACAAACTTTACCACGGGCGCATCATTGGCGAGCACCTTAAGCTGTTCATTGTCGGAGGAGGCTTCCTCCGACGCCATGGCGCTCCCTTCCTCGGTTTGGACATCAACGATATCCTTGATGTCCCGCTCCAGATACGCCTCCATGCGGTAAAACTTGTCGATTACCGCCCGGATCCGCTCCTCGGAACTCACCGCCTTGTGGATTTCCATGCGGGTCAGGGAGCGGACCGTAGCCACCGCCTCAACATCAAGGGGGTCCTTCATCACCAGGGTAATCGAAGGCAAATCCCCCTTCCGGACAGGGAACATGCAATAACGCCGCGCCACATTCTCGGGGATCAGCTTGACGTCTTCCTTTTCAAGCTTGAACTCGTCGTCCAACTCGAAAAAGGTGATCCCCAACTGGGCCGCCAGCGCACGGGCTATATCATCGTTGGTGATATACCCGAGCCCGACCAGCGTCTCCCCCAGGACCCGCCCCGAGTCATGCTGCTGATGCATGGCCTGCACCAACTGCGCCTCGGTGATGAGTCCTTTCTCCAGAAGGATTTTACCCAGCTTGCTCTCACTCATAAACAGACTCCCGTTGCGGATTGGCTAGGGGTGCGCCGGTTCAGCCTCCACTTTCTCAACCTTGATCAACGACGTTGCGGGCGGTTCCCTGACCGCCATTTCATCGGTCGTGCTACGGATGGATGCCGTCAGGAAAATCAGCAGCTCGATCTTTTCCGTGCTGGTGGTCTCGCGCCGGAACAGAGCGCCCAGCAACGGAATGCTTCCCAGGAAGGGCACCTTGATCTGGGTGGTCTGCTTCTTGTCACGGAGCATGCCGCCAATCACAATCGTCTGACCGCTCTTGACCATCACATGGGTTTCGGCCTCACGCGTGGCAACCACCGGATACTGTGTCAGCGACACGCTCGACCCCACGGTGGTCCCCGCCGCAGTTCCGACTGTCCCCGACTGGTAACCGAGCAACTCGCGCACCGAGGGATGCACAATCAGGTTGATCATGTCGTCGTCACACACCTGGGGCATGACCTTCAGCTTAATACCGATGTCTTCATAGCGTTCCAGCGAGGTGGAGATGGTGGACGTTCCATACCCGCCGGACGTATCCGACTTGATGATCGGAAGCTTCTGTCCCACGATGATCACGGCATCCTGGTTGTTCATCGTCAGGACACTCGGCGATGAGAGCATATTGTAGGAAACATCCTCCTGAAGCATGTGCAACAGCACCTCCAACTGGAAATCCGTCAGCTTCTGGAACGCCAGGGTGAGCCCGCCATCGAAGGGTCGCACGCCCGACAGCTGGGTTTGGGGATTGAAACCGGAGGGCTTCACTGTTCCGCTGATCTGTTGTGCTCCGGCCGCATACAATCCCCCGCCCCCGAGCGTGTTGACGGTTTTGACACCCGGCGTGGTGGCGCCATTAAGCCCGGTCCCCCATTCGACGCCAAGATCACGAAGCAGGTTTGCCGAGACTTCCACAAAGCGGGCGGAAATCTGGATCTGGACCGGCATCTTGTCAACCTGGTCGAGAATAGCCTGGATCCGGTCCAGAACGGTCTGGGTGTCCACTACGACAAGAGTCTTTCCCCGCACCTGGGTGGTATCCTCCTGCAGCCGTTTCAGGCGTCCGAGACTTTCCGAACTCGTCGTGTTGATGTTCCCCTGGTAGACCTGCTGATCCTGCCAGCTCTGGCTACGGATGATCAGCTTCCCGATCTTGCCACCCGGGGATAACTGGTTCGCTATCAACCCCTCCAGATCCGAGGCATCGAGATACTTGAGGGAGTACACCTTGACCACCAGCGGTTCCGCCGGCTTGGGGGGCTGGTTCGTAACCGCGCCGGTCGCCGTCATGGCGGCCTTCGGCATCTTGTCCTGGGAGCAGATGATGATGGTGTCACCCACCAGGTAATAGGCATAGCCGTAGGGCTTCAGGATCACATCCAGCGCCTCATGCCAGGCGATGTTCGTCACCCTGAGGGTGATATTGCCGGTTACTTCC
>JAABPW010000183.1 GCA_011391785.1 Verrucomicrobiota bacterium | reverse complement strand
TCCATGGAGTACTTCGACCAGGATACCAATGAGAAGTTCATCCCGCACGTGGTTGAGCCCTCTGCCGGCGTGGACCGCATCGCCCTGGCCGTGCTCTGCAACGCCTATTGCGAGGAATGGATACCGAAGGACGGCCCGGCGATTCCCGCCGAGCAGGGCAAGCAGCCGCCCGAGGGCTACGAAGCCCGCACCGTGATGCGCTTCGCCCCGCGCGTGGCGCCCATCAAGGTCGCCGTGTTCCCGCTGCTCAAGAACAAGCCTGAGCTGGTGGACAAGGCCCGCGATATCTTCACCGCCCTACGCAAGAAATGGGCCTGCTTCTACGACCAGACCGGAGCCATCGGCCGGCGCTACCGCCGACAGGACGAGGTGGGAACCCCCTTCTGCGTCACGATCGACTTCGACACTCTCACGACCAACACCGTGACCTTGCGCGAACGCGATTCCATGAAGCAGATCCGCCTGCCTGTCGACCAGCTCGAGGCCGAACTCCAGTCGCGGATGGGATAGCGCTCACACCCCGAAAATATGACGCGTCTTGAATATCGCAGACTAAAATTAAGGTGGACCGCGACCTCCGGGCGTGGTCAGTCCCCTTTAAGATACCCCCTCGTGCCTAATGCCGCCCGGAGGTCGGCATCCACCTTGGTTGCCATGTTGATCCCCCTTCTGGCAACCTCGGCGTATTCCACCAACACCCCTCCCCTCGCTGCCCCAACGGCAGCGGTGGCCGAGCTCCCCACGGTAGATGCCCTGATGAGCAACCTCCTCGCGCGGTTGCCCTCCAAGCCCATCCGGATTTCCGGCGACCTTGTCACCACGCCGGAGAAGGGCGCAAAGACAAGACTCACCGTGGCCATCCAGCTCCGCTATCCCCGCGAGGCCACCTACACCATCGGGGATGCCTTCGGGAAACCGCTGGAGCAGTTGACCGTCCTGCGCGACAAGGGCCGGGTTTCGTTCCTCTACATGACCGGCGACCCCATCAAGGGCGCACCGGCCCCCTCGCTTGACCAGCCCATCCAGAATACCGCCCTCTCCTGGATGGATCTCACCCTCGGATTCCTGTGGTGGGACGGCGGCCAGATCATCGGGCAGGAGGAAAACCGGGGACAGCCTTGCTATCTCCTCGACCGGCACGCCCCGCGTGGCGGGGATATGCCCTACTCCAGTATGCGGATCTGGGTAGACAAGCGGGTTTCCATGCTGCTCCAGGCCCACGGCTACGACAAGCCCGGCAACCTTTCCCGCCGGCTAGCCGTCAAAAGCTTCAAGAAGATCAACCATGAATGGATGATCAAGGATCTGGAAGTCGAGGATTACGCCCGGCAGTCCACCACCATCCTGCGGGTGCGGGATGCCGTGGCCGCCGATGCCACCACGCCCCCTGAAGGAGAGCCCGTCCCATGAAAACACTCCGTTTCCTGGCCTGCCTGCTGTCACTTTTCTCGATCACGGCCGCCGGCGCCACGAATGACGCCTGGGCCATGCCCAAAGCCGAACCAGCCGCGAAACACGGCAAGGTCTATATCATCCCGATCCATGACGAAATCAACATGGCCCTGGTCTACGTGATCCGGCGCGGGCTCAATGAAGCCGAGGAAGAGGGTGCCGAGGCAATCGTCTTCGACGTGGACACCCCGGGCGGCCGGGTGGATTCCGCCGAGGAGATCCTCAATATGTTGCGGGGCCTGAAGATCCCCACTTACACGCTGGTGAATCCCAACGCCATCTCGGCCGGAGCGATCATCGCCATGGCCACCGACCACATCTACATGACCCCCGGCAGCAAGATCGGCGACGCCATGCCCATCATGCTCGGCCCCACCGGGGAGGTCCAGCCGACGTCCGAAGGGTTGGAGGAGAAGTCCGTCTCCTATGTCGCCGCCATGATCCGTGCCGCCGCCCAGCACCGCGGCCATGACCCGCAACTGGCTGAGGCCATGGTGCGCCGGGATTCGGAATACAAGATCGGCGACGAGGTGATCTCGAAAAAGGGACAGCTCCTGACCCTCACCAACAAGGATGCGGAGCGGCTGGTCGGCCCCCAGAAGAAGCCCCTGCTGTCACGGGGCACGGTTGAAAACCTGGACGCCTTGCTGGAGAAAATCGGGAAGGCGCAGTGCGAGCGGGTGGAACTGGTCGTCAGTACCGCCGAGGAGATCGCCCGCTTCATTGAATCCATCTCCATCATCCTGCTCGGACTGGGGCTACTGGGGCTCTACATCGAGTTCAAGACACCGGGCTTCGGCCTGCCGGGGATTCTTGGCATCATTTGCCTGGCCATCTGGTTCTGGGGCTCCAACATTGCCGGCCTGTCCGGCATGGAGGAAGTCGCCCTTTTCATCCTGGGCCTGCTCTTCCTGATGGCGGAATTGTTCGTCGCCCCGGGCGTCATCATTCCGGGACTCATCGGGATCGTGTTGATCGTGATCGCCATCATGATGGCCATGATCCAGCACTACCCCGGCGAACCCTGGTATCCCACCCTGCCCAAGATCACCTTCTCCTTCAGCCGCCTCTTTCTCTCGCTCCTCGTTTCAGTGGGCGGCTTTGCCATCCTGGCCGCCTTCCTGCCCAAGACGCCGGCCTTCAAGAGCCTGATCCTGGACACCGCCACTTCCCGCACCGACGGGTACACCGCCACCCCGGACAGCTCGTCGCTCGTGGGACTGCAGGGAACCACCGAAACACAGTTGCATCCCGCGGGAGCCGCCTGGTTCGGCGAATTGCGGTTAAATGTCCTGACGCGGGGAGATTTCTTTGAAGCCGGCGAATCGGTAACGATCGTCGAGGCCAAGGGAAACCGCATCGTTGTGGAACGCACCAAGAAAGCATGAGGAACAGATTATGGAAAACCCGACCCTTGTCTTGATCAGCCTGCTCGTGGCAGGCACCCTGATGATCGGCGCCGAGATCTTCATTCCGGGCGCCATCCTGGGAACCATCGGCGGCATCGCCCTGTTCGCCGCCGTCATCGTGGGCTTCACCATCAGCCCCGAGACCGGGTTCTACACCCTTTCCGGCGTATTCGTCCTGACCGTCCTCACGGTCATCGCCTGGATACGATTGTTCCCCCGTTCGGCCATCGGCCAGAAAATGACCCTGAACGAGGACGGCAAGGCCTTCAAGTCCAGCGACTCGCGTCAGGCGCTCATGGGCGCGACCGGGATTGCCGCCTCTGAACTCCGGCCGGCCGGATTTGCCCTGATCAATGGAAAACGCATCGACGTCGTCGCGGAGGGCGGGATCATTGAAATCGACCTGCCCATCAAGGTTGTCAAGGTCGAGGGGAACCGCGTGGTGGTCCGGAAGGCGAACGGATGAAGCGGCCGTCCCTCTACGCCCTGGTCCTGCTGCTGGCCGTCCCGTTCGCCCGCGCAACTGATTTCACCGTCTCGAGCAACTATGTCCTGAGCGCCGAACACACCGCCACGAACGAACTCTGGCTCAATGCCTGGACCATCACC
>JAABPW010000194.1 GCA_011391785.1 Verrucomicrobiota bacterium | reverse complement strand
GACATGGCGGAATCCTGGCGGCGCTGGATCGACGCGGGATGCTGGCGGATATGAAGCAACGGGGGCTGACCACCCTGTATTATTTCCAGGTGGACAACGGACTGGTGGACATCGCCGACCCGGTGTTTGTCGGCATGCACCTGCAGCGCCGGGCCGACATGTCGGTCAAAGTGTGCGCCAAATGTGATCCCGATGAGGGGCTGGGGGTGACGGTGGTCCGGGATGGTCGCACCACGGTGGTGGAGTACAGCGAGTTGACCCGGGAGCAGAAGCATGCGCGGCTTCCTGACGGCGAGCTGCTGTTCAAGTTTGGAAGTGTTGCCATCCATATTTTCTCGCTGGGGTTCCTGGTCCGCGAGGCGTCCGCCGGCCTGCCGCTCCACCAGGCGCACAAGAAGGTCCCGGTGTGCGATGATAATGGCGTCTTGGTGAAACCCGATAAGCCCAACGCCTGTAAGTTCGAGAAATTTATTTTCGATGCCCTGCCGGATGCGAGGGAGGCGCTGATCCTCGCGTTCGCGCGCGAGGACGAATTCGCCCCCGTGAAGAACGCGGAGGGCAACGATTCGCCCGATACGGCTCGCGCCGCGATGATGGAGAAGTTTGCCCGGTGGCTGGCGGCCTGCCGGGTGAAGGTCCCCCGTGATGCGGACGGCAGGTTGGCGGTCAAGATCGAGATCGATCCGGTTTACGCCCATGATGCGACCGCCCTGGCGGCGCGGTTGCCGCGGGGATTCAAGGTTACAGGGGACCTCTTGCTCAAGGAATGATATTACCGGTCATAACTCTTGTCCTGATCATGCTGCTGCTTGGCGGCGTGATGTGGGTCGGCCAGGCCTACCGGATGCTCCGGATGGTCCGGTTCAACCTGATGGATTCCTGGACGGAGCTGAAGGCCGCGCTGAACGACCGGCGGGAGATGATTCCCTACATTGTCGCGGCGATGCCGGTGAATATCTCCCCGATCCTGGATGTTCTGGGCAATGCCTGCGACCTGGCCGCCAATGTGGAGGGTGTGCCGGAGTGTTCCCGGGCGGAGGCGCGCTTGTCGGCGGCGTTGAACAAGCTTTTCATGCAACTGGATACCGAGGCTCCGATCGAGACCCTCGAGATCCTGTCGCCCCTGCGGGACCGGCTTAAGGAGCAGGAGATGCGGGTGATGTTGCTGAAGGAAGCCTACAACCGGCAGGCGGACCTGTTCAACGCCCTGCAACTGGGTGGGGCGGCCCGGGTGCTGGTTTCGCTGGGCCTGGTATTGCCGGTGGAGAAATTCTGATATGGGTGAGTGGAGCTATGCCGATGGGATCCTGCCCTGGACGAAGACGTGCTTCGTCTGCGGCGAGGACAATCCCAAGGGGTTGCACCTGCGTTCCCGGGTGGAGGGAGACCGGGTGGTGTTGACCCATGTGACACGCGAATCGGAACTCGGGTATCGCCATCTGGTGCATGGCGGGATATCGATGACGCTGCTGGATGAGGTGATGACCTGGGCAGCCATCCTGACGCTGAAGGGCTCCTGCGTGGCGGCCGAGTTGACCGTGCGGCTCAAGAAACCGGTGGCCGTCGGGCAGTCGCTCCGCGTGGAGGGGTGGATCACCTCCGCGAAGACAAGGCTGACGCTGGCGGAAGGCCGCATTCTCGATGATGGCGGGGAGGTGCTGGCCACGGCGACGGGCAAATATGTTCCGATGTCGGCCGATGGCCACAATTTGTGCGTGAAGGATTTTGTCGACAGCCGCGAGGCGATGGATCTGCCGTTTTTGAAAGCGGAAGGGTGATTTAGCATGATGATGAAAACAGAGAAGATGGCCGTGACGCTGGCCCTGGTGCTTCCTGGTTTGCTGGCCTTTGCCGGGACCAATGCCCCGGTGGCGGTTACGAATGTCCCTGTTGCCGCTCCGGTCGCAACGGCGGCCGTGGCGGCGGTTTCCGCGCCCGCGCCGGATCCGAGGGTGGGGAAGGTGTTGATGGCGTTGGCTACCCATCTCCAGTCCTCCCGGCGGTTCCGGTGTGATGTGTCGTTCCTGATCACCAGCGGCATGGAGGGGATGAAGCAGGAGATCTCGGCAACCTATGCCCTGGCGGCCGAAAAACCGAACCTCCTGGCGTTGCGCCATCTCCGGGGCATGGCCGGCAACTCGGTGATCTGCAACGGGAAACAGCTTTTCACCTATTCCCCTGTGCTGAACCGCTATGAGGAAAACGAGGCGCCCCGGTCTTTCGAGCAATTGTCCCAGGGCGTGGGGCCGATGTCCGGGAATATGTTGTTCGTGGATAACCTGCTCCGGGACGATGTCTATGCGTCAATCATGGAGGGGGTTACCAAAGTGTCTTATCTGGGCAAGGAAACGCTCGAGGGGCAGGAGTGCGAGCATCTGAAATTCATCCAGGACCAGTTTGACTGGGATTTGTGGGTCAGTACCGGACTGAAACCCGTGGTGATCCAGGTCTTTAGCGACATGACCAAGGGGCTGTCCTCCCTGTCCGGCGAGGGGATTCCCGACAAGGGGATGAAGATGACGGTGTTGAACCGCTTCTCCAACTGGCAGATCGAGGGCGTCCTGCCGGCCGGCACGTTTGAGTTCAAGCCGCCGCCCGGTGCGCGCAAGGCGGATGTGCTTTTCGAGGGTGAGGAGGGGGAGGCTTTTGAGCTGCCGCCAGCCGCGGTTACCGCTGCACCGCCCGTGGCGGTGACCACAAACGCCGTATCCACCCCGTCCAATCCTCCCGCCCCGGAGGACCTGAAATAAAAGTCGACAAGAAACGGTCTTGAAGTCCCAACCCGGAATACAGGATAATGATGAATTAATTATGAATTATGAATTATGAATTATGAATTTTGGATTCTGACTTCTGGATTCTGACTGCTGACTACTGATTTTACCTGGAGCTGGTTATGACATTGGAAACGACGAACGAATATGTGGAGCAGCGGCGGGCGAACATGAAGGCCTTGGCGGAGAAGGGCTATCCTCCGTTCGGCCGCGCCTTTAAACGGTCCGGTCGCCTGGCCGAGGTCCGTGCCGCCTTCGAGGAAAACAAGCCTGTTGCGGTGGCGGGACGGCTCACTACCAGCCGGGACATGGGCAAGAGCATTTTTGCCGACCTGCGGGACGGATCCGACCGGTTTCAGATCTACGCCCAGAAGAACAGTCTTGGCGAGACGGGCTTTGATGCCTTCAAATTACTGGACATCGGTGACCATATCGGTGTTGAGGGGACCCTCTTTGTCACGCGCACGGGTGAACAGACGATCAAGATCGAGCGCTGGACCCTGCTTTCGAAGGCGTTGCTTCCCCTGCCTGAGAAATGGCATGGCCTGAAGGATACGGACCAGCGTTACCGTCAGCGCTACCTGGACCTGGTGGCCAACCCCGCGGTGCGCGAGGTGTTCAATAAGCGGATCCAGGCCGTCCGGGAGATCCGGAACTACCTTGTGGAACGCCAGTTCCAGGAGGTGGAGACCCCCATGATGCAACCCCAGCCCGGCGGCGCGACCGCCCGGCCCTTTGTCACGCAGTATGAGGCGCTGGATTGCCGCATGTACCTGCGGATCGCCCCGGAGCTGTATCTCAAGCGCCTGCTGGTGGGGGGCTTCGACAAGGTGTTCGAGCTGAACCGTAATTTCCGGAACGAGGGGCTTTCCCGGACCCATAATCCGGAATTCACCATGATGGAAGTGTATGAGGCGTATTCCGACATGCGGGGCATGAAGGAACTGGTCGAAGGCATGATCACCCATGTGGCCCAGGCGGTCATGGGAACATTGCAGGTGGGCTCGCCGGAAGCCCCGATTGACCTCACCCGCCCCTGGCGGGAGGTCGCCTACCGCGACCTGCTGGCCGAGCGCATGGGCGCCGACTGGTTCTCGCTGGAGAAGGCCGCCATGCGGGTTAAGGCGGAAGCGCTGGGACTTTATGTCGACCCGGCCTGGAGCGGCGATGAGATCACCCATGAGATCTATTCCAAGGTGATTGAGAAATCGCTTCAGAACCCGACCTTCGTCACGCGGCTTCCCGCCGAACTGGTGCCGCTGGCCAATCGCTGCGCGGATGACCCCTCCCTCGTGGACGTGTTCGAGCTGGTGATCGGGGGCAAGGAGATCGCCCCGGGCTATTCCGAACTGAACGACCCCCTTGAGCAACGACGTCGATTCGAGGAACAGGTGGCCCTGGCTGTTTCGCAGGCCGCCGCCGAGGAGGCGCAGAAGGTGGACGAGGATTTCCTCGCGGCCCTGGAGCATGGGATGCCCCCCGCCGGCGGCATGGGGATCGGCATCGACCGCCTCATCATGACCCTGACGGGAAGCGAGGCCATCCGCGACGTGATCCTGTTCCCGCAATTGAAACCAAAGGAAGAGTAAGGAATAAGAAAGTGTTCAGTTTTCAGAGAATACTGAACACTGATTTCTGAACACTGAACACTGAACACTGAATACTGACTCATGATGCCTTTTTCACTATTTCTGGCGCTGAAGTACCTGAAGCCCAAGCGGACCTATTTCTCCGTGGTGACGATCATTTCGGTGCTGGGGGTCCTGCTGGGTGTCGCGGTCCTGATCATCGTGTTGTCGGTGATGACGGGGTTTGACGACATGTGGCGCGAGAAGATTCTCGGGTTCAATGCGCATTTGACGGTGACCACGTCCGGTGCGGTGACCGGCGAGGATGAGGTCATGGAGCAACTTGGCCGTATACCCGGCATGGCCGGCGTGGCGCCGTCCACCGAGGGGCAGGTGGTGATCCAGCACGAGAGCCGCATGTTCACGCCCATGCTCCGGGGGGTTGATGCTGTCCGGGAAGGGGCGGTGAGCCAGATTCCCGCCAGCGTGACGCAAGGTAAGTTCAGTGTGCAGGCGGATGAAGTGGTGATCGGCGTGGATCTGGCGCGGCGGATGGGGGTCGGGGTCGGAGACAAGCTCCTCATCAATTCCCCCCGCAGTTTTGTGAGTCGCGACGAGATCACCCTGCCCGAGGAGTTCCGGGTATCCGGGATATTCGAGGTGGGTATGTGGGAATATGATTCGGGGTTCGTGTTCTGTTCGATGGCAAAGGCCCGGGAGGTGTTTGGCGTGGAGTCGGGCGTGGGATCCATCCGCCTGATGGCCAAGGATCCGTACCGGGCGCAGGAGGTGGCGCGGCAGGTTCGGGACCGGCTCGGTCCGGATTTCGTGGTCACCACCTGGATGGAGCAGAACCGTCAGATTTTCAGCGCCCTGCGGGTCGAAAAGAACATGATGTTCTTCCTGCTCATTTTCATCACGATTGTGGCGGCGTTCGGCATCACCAACACCCTGATCACGGTGACGGTCCAGAAAACGCATGAAATCGGATTGCTCAAGGCGATCGGGTTTCCCGCCGGCAGCATCATGCGGATCTTTTTCTGGCAGGGGTGGATCGAGGGCATGATCGGGACGCTGTCCGGTGTGGGAACCGCGCTTCTGGTGCTGCATTACCGGAACGACCTGCTGCGCTGGCTGTCGGACACGTTCAACCTGGAGCTGTTCCCGAAGGAGCTTTACCGGCTGAGCGAGATTCCGTCCCGAACGGCGCCGATGGACGTCCTGGTGGTGGCGGGCTCGGTGGTGGTGATCTGCACGCTGGCGGGACTGATTCCCGCCTGGCGGGCCGCCCGGCTGGATCCGGTCCTGGCATTGAGGCATGAATAGGGAACCAATGGAAGTGATTGTCAAAGCTGAGGGGATTACCAAGACGTACCTGATGGGGAAAAGACCCCTCACGGTGCTGGATGGTGTTTCGGTCTCGATCCAGTCGGGCGAGGCCGTGGCCATTATTGGTCCCAGCGGGGCGGGCAAGAGCACGCTCCTGCATGCGCTCGGGGGATTGGATCAGCCCACCATGGGCAAAGTCTGGTTCAGGGACCGGCCCATCTACAGCCTGACGGCGCAGGAACGGACGATGATCCGGGCGCGCCATGTCGGTTTTGTGTTCCAGTCCTATTATCTTCTGCCTGAGCTGGATGTGATGGAGAACGTCCTGCTGCCGACCATGACCGCCTGGCCGATGAGCCGGAACCGGGATGCGCACCGGCGGCGGGCGGAACAGCTTTTGGACACGGTGGGTTTGTCCGGCCGGCTGCGGCACACGCCGCTGGAATTGTCGGGCGGGGAACAGCAGCGGGTGGCGCTGGCGCGCGCCCTCATGAACGAACCCGAGCTGATTCTGGCCGATGAGCCGACGGGGAATCTTGACAGCGTCACCGGGGAGCATATCCTGAAGTGTCTTTTTGAGCTGACCCGGGAACGGCGGCATACCCTGATCCTGGTGACCCATAACAATGAGATCGCGGCCCGGTGTGATCGTATCATCCGGATGAAAGACGGGCGTGTGGAAGTTTGACAGGAGGGATTTCACGATGACTATTAAGCGACAGTTTGCGCTGGTGGGTGGCGTGGCGATGGTTGTTTTTTCGGCCGTGACCGCCCTGGTGTGGTGGCTGGTCATGCCGGCGTGCGCCGCTTCAAAGCCCCTGGCGTCCGATGTCCAGGGGGCGGAGGTGGCTAAATATTTCGGGCGGGTGATGCCGAAGCTTCACTTGTCGCACCAGCCTATTGATTACGGGATAGCGACCAATGCCCTGTCGATTTATCTCGGCATGCTGGATTACGACCGGGCGTTTTTCCTGGCCTCGGATGTGGCGGAGTTCCAGAAAGAGGGCGCCGGGTTGGCGGAGCGCCTGCACAAGGGCGATGTTTCACTGGCCTTCCGCATTTTCGAGCGTTTCAAGGCCCGGGCCCGCAACCGGGTGGAGTATGCCGACAGCCTGATCACCAAGGGATTCGACCTGACGGTGAACGAGTCCTATACCTGGAGACGCAAGGATGCCCCGTGGTCGGCCACCGAGGCGGACTGGAATGAGTTGTGGCGGGAAAAGCTGAAGAACGAATACGTGGCGCGGGTTGTCGCCAAACAGATCACGGACTCCGAAAAAACCAACGGGACCGCCAAGGCCGCCGCGCCGGAACCTGCAGGGAAGGACACCACCAACAAGGAGGTTTCCGTGCGCGCCTCGGAAATCGATGCCCTGTTGAGCCCCGAGGCCTTCATGCGGAAGCGCTACAAGCAGTATCTGATCGTGCTGGAGGACAGCGATGCGGAGTTTGTTTTGCAGCGTTTTTTCACCGCGTTTGCCCAGGCCTATGATCCCCATTCCGAATACATGACCCCCAGCAGCAGCGAGGACTTCGAGATCGGCATGAAGCTCTCGTTGGGCGGGATTGGGGCGTTGCTCCAGAGCGAGGATGGGGCCGCCAAGATCGAAAAGGTCATCCCCGGCGGACCTGCCGCGAAGGACGGACGGCTGAAGGCCGGCGACAAGATTATCGGCGTCATCCAGGAGAATGGCGAGACCATTGATATCCTGCATTGGCCCCTCTACAAGGCCGTCGGGGTGATCCGCGGCCCGAAGGGATCAAAGGTCGTCCTGATCGTGATTCCCGCCTCCGATATTTCCGGGGCGAGGACGGTCAAGATCCAGCTCGTCCGCGACGAGGTCAAGCTGGAGGATCAGGAGGCCAAGGGGGACGTGGTGACCCTGCCCGGACTGAATGGCAGGACCAACATGATCGGGGTGATCGACCTGCCGGTATTCTACGCGGACATGAAGAACCGGATGAACGGCGGCGCCGAATTCAAGAGTTCAACCCGTGACATCGCGAAGATCATCGCCGACATGAAGGAGAAGCGGGTTGAGGGCATTGTCCTGGATCTGCGTGACAATGGTGGCGGATCGCTGGCCGAAGCGGTTGAAATGACGGGCCTGTTTCTCCCTTCCGGCCCCGTGGTGCAGGTGCGCGAGAGTCGCGGGGTCCAGGTCCTGAATGATCCCGATCCGGACACCCTCTATGGCGGCCCCTTGGTGGTTTTGGTCAACCGGCGCAGCGCCTCGGCCTCCGAGATCCTGGCGGCTGCCCTGCAGGATTACGGCCGCGCGATCATTGTCGGTGATTCCAAAACCCACGGGAAGGGCACGGTCCAGTCATGGCAACCCCTGGATGAGCGGAAATCCAGCCTGGGGTCAATCAAGGTGACGACCCACTCCTTCTATCGTGTGGCGGGTGGCTCCACGCAGATGAAGGGCGTCGTGCCCGATATCACGATTCCCTCCGTGCTGGATGTGCTGGAAGTGGGCGAGGAATACCTGCCGAATGCCATTCCCTGGACCGTGATCAGCATGGCCCGTTATCAGCCCTTTGCGGATCTCTCCCCCTTGATTCCCGCGCTCAAGCGCGCATCCGAGGTTCGCCGTGCCGCCGATAACCGCTTCAAGACGCAGGGGGATGTGATTGGCCGTGTGAAGAAATTCCAGACGGCCATGGAAATATCGCTGAACCTGAAAGACCGCCTGGCTCTCGCCCGCGAGGAAAAGGGCCTGGAAAAGGCCCAGAACGAAATGGACGTCGAAGCTGACGATGACGCGTTGAAGAAGAATCCCGAGAAGGATATTGTACTGAAGGAAGCGCAGCGTATTCTGGCGGATTTGATCGGCCAGTTGCGGGCGAAGGAGAAGAAGGATGAAAATTCCATTTTGGAAAATGCATGGGGCCGGAAATGATTTTGTGCTGGTGGATGACCGGGCGCTGACGTTCCCGGCATCGGATCATTCCTGGCTGGCGGCTATCGGTGCCCGCCGTACCGGGGTGGGGTGCGAGGGCATTATTCTCATCCAGCCCTCGGACCAGGCGCATTTCACCATGCGTTTCTTCAATCCGGACGGCAGCGAGGTGGACATGTGCGGCAATGGCGCCCGCTGCATCGCCCGCCTGGCGCATGAACTGGGAGTTGCTCCCGACCACATGAAGTTTGAGACCGGGGCCGGGATGATCGAAGCCAGGATGATGGGCGAGCGGGTCCAGCTGGCCATGACCACCCCCAGGGAGTGGCGGCTGGATCGCGTGCTTGACCTCAACGGCGTGAAGCGGCCCTACGGGTTTGTGAACAGCGGGGTCCCGCATGTGGTCATGCCGGTGGCGGATCTCGATGCGGAGGATGTCGCGAAGAACGGGGCGGCCGTCCGCTATCACCAGGATTTCGCGCCCAAGGGCACGAATGCCAATTTCATCAAGGTCACGGGCCCGTCGGCGTTGCGGATCCGAACCTATGAGCGCGGGGTTGAGGCCGAGACGCTGGCCTGCGGCACCGGCATGGTGGCGGCGGCGCTGATCGCCGGGAAGATGGGCTGGGTGAAGCCGCCGGTCCAGGTCACCTGCGCCAGCAACGATGTGATTGTGATCAACTATGAGCTGACGGCGGATGGCGCACAGAAGGTGACGATGCTCGGCCCGGCCGAACATGTGTTTCAGGGCATGCTGGAATACAAGAGCCCGTGAAAATAGCGACATTCAATGTGAACTCCGTCCGGTCCCGGATGGGGATCCTTCTGGACTGGCTGAAGGACAACCGTCCGGATGTGATTTGTCTCCAGGAGACCAAGGTGGTGGATGCGGATTTCCCCCTGGCGCCGATTCACGAGGCCGGTTACCACGCGGCCTACCGCGGTGAAAAATCCTACAACGGCGTCGCGATCCTCTCCCTTTCCGAGCCCCGGGACGTCCGGTTCGGGCTTGATGACGGCGGGCAGGCTGACGAAACCCGGCTGGCCTGTGCCGTGATCGACGGTATTCCCGTGGTCAATACCTATATTCCCCAGGGACGTGACATCGAGCATGCGATGTACCGCTATAAGATCGAATGGCTTGGCCGGCTCCGGAAATACTTCGACCGGCATTTCAGTCCCCGCAAGCCCCTGGTCTGGACCGGTGATTTGAACATTGCCCGGGCGGCGGCGGACATTCATAATGCCAGCCAGCAGACGGAGCATGTGTGTTATCATGTTGATGCCCGGGAGGCCTTTGAGGAGACCGTGGCATGGGGCTTTGAGGATGTATTCCGGAAGCATTGCCCCGATCCCGGACAGTACACGTTTTTTGACTACCGGCAGCGGGATTCGGTGGGGCGGAACCTGGGATGGCGGATTGATTACATCATGGCAACCCGCCCCCTGGCCGCGAAGTCAACGGGAGCCCGGATTGATCTCAAGCCCCGTTTGGCGGAAAAGCCCTCGGATCACACGGTGCTGGTGGCGGAGTTCGACGTATAACAGGTGCCTGGGAGGGGTGCATTATGCAGGGAATATTCGAATGGAATCTCGGCCTGCGTTTCATTGTGGCGCTGGCGCTTGGGTTTCTGATCGGGCTTGAGCGCGAAACCGGGCGCAAGGAGCATGCCAAGTTCTTCTTTGGCGGAGTCCGGACTTTCCCCGTTGTCAGCGTTTTCGGGTTTTCCTGTGCCTGGCTGTATTCCAGCGGGGTTACGTTGCTCCTGCCGGTGGGGCTGGTTGCCGTGGCGGCGTTGGCGGTTGTGGCGTATCTTGAGAAAATCAAGGCGGGCCGACTCGGGGCCACCAGTGAGGTTTCGGTCCTGCTGACCTATGTGGTCGGTGTGCTGGCCTGTCTGGCGGATGTTCGGTTGCCGATTGCCATCGCCGTCATCAACACGCTCCTGTTGTCCGAGAAGTCGACCCTCGAAAATTACGTGGAGCGGCTGGACCGGACGGAATTCCTGGCAATGCTCAAGTTCCTGCTGGTCACGGTGGTGATCTACCCGGCGCTGCCGAACGTGGAGTTCACGGCCTATAAACTGAATCCTGCCCGCATCTGGCAGATTGTGGTGCTGGTGTCGGCCATTGGATTTGTCGGTTATATCCTGTCCCGCAAGCTGGGTCCCCGGCTGGGGCTTCCACTTTCGGGGTTGCTGGGCGGGATCGTGTCGAGCACGGCGGTGAGTGTGGCCACGGGCCGGATTGCGCGGGAGAATCCGGCGCAGGCCGGGGCGGCCCTCCAGTCGACCTTGCTCGCCAGCAGCGTGATGTACGTCAGGCTGATTGTCCTGCTGGCCGTGTTCGGCGGCGGGTTCATGGACCGGCTGGATTGGCGGCTGGGGATCCTGTCCGTGGTCGGACTCATGCTGGCACTGACGGTCCGCAACGGGCGGGAGCCGGGGCTGGCAACGGGGGCGATGCCAAGCCTGCAGAACCCCGTGGAGATCAGGGTGGCATTATTGTTTGCCGTCATCTTCGTCGGGTTGAAGGTGGCCACCAACCTGGCCAGGGAAAACTTCGGGCAGGCCGGTGTGTTCGGCCTGAGTGTCCTCTCCGGTCTTGTCGATGTGGATCCTTTTTTCCTGTCGGTCATCCAGGGTCCCTCGCAGGGACGGCTGATGGTGCAGGCGATCATAATCGCCGTCATGATGAACACCCTGGCGAAGGGGACTTACTTTGCTGTCCTGAGCCGCGGAAACCGGGCCCGGGTGCTGTGGCGCTACGGGCTCTGGGCGGCGTGTCATTTGCCGTTGTTGTGGATATAGATAACGGAACGGGAGGAGCATTCATGAAAAAGCGGTTTGTCTATAGTGCCCTATTGGCCGTGCTGGTTGTGTCGGGGTGTGTGAGCACGCCGGCGCGCCGGATCGAGAGGGATCCCGGGCTTTTCGCCTCCTTCCCGGCCGATGTCCAGGCCAAGGTCAGGAAGGGGGATGTGGATCTCGGCTTTACCCGCGAGATGGCGCGGATGGCCCTGGGCAATCCGGATCATATCCGGAGCCGCAAGACCGACGCCGGACAGGTGGAGGTCTGGATCTACACGCGGGCCAACTACACCAGCCACTATGAGCCGGTAGATACCGGGTATTGGTACCGGGATCGCAACGGGCACATGCGCCGTTCCTTCGAGACCCACTGGGTGGAGCATCGCTTCACCGAGGAATATCCCACGATGCGCCTCGAATTCGACGACGGGAAGATCAAGGCGATCGAGCGGTTGAAGCCGTAATCTTCAGCACCACGGTCCGGTTCTTTTTCCGGCTTTCGACGGTGGTGTTCGGGTGAGGCGGGTTGGCGTCGCCCTCCGAGGAGAGGGTGATGGCGCCAGCCGGCCAGCCGCATTGCTTCGTCAGGTAGCTCGATACCGTTCTGGCCCGCGCGAGTCCCAGCGACTTGTTGTTGGACGCGGCCGTTTTACCGGTCGCCTTGGAGGGGTCGGTATGGCCTACCACTTCGATTTTGAACCCCTTGCCCTTCAGCGCCGTGGCCACGGCCTTCATGTCTTGTTTCGCCACATCTGACAATTCGATGTTTTTAGTGAAGAGCCCGTAGTCGAATACCACTTTCATTTCACGGCTGGTCGAAGTGGTTTTCCAGCGGCTCCCTTCGAGCGCGGGCCAAACGGTTGCCACAGGCTTGACGTCGGGCACAACCGGTTTCGGCTGGGCTGTCACACTGCGCGGGGCCGGCGATACGGGCTTTTGTTCAGCCGTCAGGATAGGCTTGGACGGGGGTTCGAGGGGTGGCAGCGGGGGAGGTGGCGTGACCTCCGGCACCTGGGCTGGCGTCGCAGGGGGGGCTTCGTGTGAGGCCTGGCCCTTTCCCAGGATATAGGCGAAGGGTACGGCGAGGAGGCCTGCAACAAGCACCCCGATAAACAGGATTTTAGGAACCCGCTTGGTGATGAGCTCGTTGCGGATATCCTCGACTTCGTCCAGCATGCGGCGGAACTGGGTCAGCTTGTCCGACCATTGACGTTCAGCCTCGGTCAGGCGTGTTTCGGTCTGAAGTTTCAGGAGGTTCACTTTCTCGACGTCGCTCCTGGCGGCGGTAAGGTCGGATTCCAGGGCGGAGAAACGGGTTTTCAGGATCGACAGGTCCTGGCGGGAGCGTTCGCGCTGGGCCTTGGTTTCCTGAAGCTCCACCAGGGCGGTGTCGAGATCCGCCTGAAGGGCCGCGTGTTCTGCCTGGAGCGCGGCCAGCCTGACGTCTGATGCGCTGGGCAGTGGAGGCTGCGGGAAAGGACTTTGGGAATCCCCGACAATGGTGTTCAACAGCATTTCCTCGGCCGTGGTGTCCTGCGCCGTATCCAGTCTCGCCTCCTCGGGGAGCTGGTGGAATTGCGGAGGGGGTTCCAGCACGGTTTCAGTTTCCTGTTCCGGCTCGGGTTCCGGTTCCATCTCCGGCTCTTCCGGAAACTCCTCCACCGCTTCGGACGGTCGATCATCCGGCTCGGGGGGGGGAAGGGGATCGGAATTGAAAAATGGGTCGGCGGCGAAAAAATCATCCTGCGTGTTTTCGTTCATGGCGTTTTCCTTCTGGTTGATGAACGGAAGGGGCGGCGTGCCATCCGGCCCCGGCCCGATCGGCTCCAGGGGTTGCGGGATGGCTGAAAGGAAATCCATTTGCAGGGAGTCCTGTGCCTTCCGGTCGCGTGATTTGGATGAAGACGGCTTCATAGTCCACCAATTTCAATGAAGTTATATCAGATTCAGGCGCCTCGGCAAGCCTCACCCTGCGTTTCCAGCTATCCGTGGTAAATCTTCTCTTCCCGTGGACCAGGTGGTAGCATGGCCGGATTGAAGCATGGCCATGAATAATCGCGAATTACCCATCTATGAGATCGAGCCGGCGCTGGCGAAGGCGATGGCGGGGACCCGTTCCCGGATTGTCATCCAGGCGCCCACCGGCTCGGGAAAGTCAACCCAGGTTCCCCAGATGCTGGTGGATCGCGGGCTGATTCCGGCGGACAAGGAAGTCATCATCCTCCAGCCGCGGCGGCTGGCGGCGCGGTTGCTGGCGACGCGCGTGGCGGCGGAGCGGGGCTCGGCCATGGGCGGCGAAGTGGGGTATCAGATCCGTTTTGAAGACCGCACGGGGACTGGCACGCGCATTGTCTTCGTCACCGAGGGAATCCTGCTCAGGCGCCTGATCAGTGATCCGACGCTCCGGGAGGCCGGGGCGATCCTGTTCGATGAGTTCCATGAGCGGCACCTTTTCGGGGATATCACCCTGGCCCGCGCGCTCCAGCTCCAGAAGACCAGCCGGCCGGACCTGGCGTTGATTGTGATGTCGGCCACGCTGGATAGCGTGGCGGTGGAGCAATACCTGGAACCCTGCGTGACGCTCCGTTCCGAGGGGCGGATGTATCCGGTGCGGATGGAGTACCTGGACCGGCCCGTGGATGCCAATCGTGTCCCGGTGTGGGAGACCGCGGCGTCGGAAACGGCGCAGCTGCTCCGCCGCGAGCCTGAAGGGGATGTGCTGGTGTTCATGCCGGGCGCCTATGAGATCAACCGGACCATCCAGGCGCTGGGATTGCGTCCGGAAACCCGGGGCTGTTCCATCCTCCCTTTGCATGGTGAACTGTCGCCGCGTGACCAGGATGACGCGGTGGCGCCCGGGCAGCGCCGTAAAATCATCGTGTCCACCAATGTGGCCGAAACCTCGCTGACGATCGAGGGCGTCCGGCTGGTGGTGGACAGCGGCCTGGCCAGGGTCGCGCGCTTCGATCCCTATCGCGGCATTGATACCCTGTGGATCGAGAAGGTCAGCCGGGCGTCAACGGACCAGCGGGCGGGACGCGCCGGCCGGATGGCGCCGGGGGTGTGCCTGAGGCTCTGGACGGAACGGGAGCAGAATGAGCGGCCGCCCCGGGAACTGGCGGAGATCCGCCGGGTGGATCTTTCGGAAACCCTGCTGATGCTTAAGGCGTCGGGTTGCGTGGATGCCAGGACTTTCCCGTGGTTTGAGGCGCCGGAAGAGCGGGCGCTGCTCCGGGCGGAGACGCTGCTGCGCGACCTGGGTGCCGCGGATGAGAAGACCGGCGAAATCACGGGGACCGGGCGCCGCATGCTGGCCTTTCCCCTGCACCCGCGGTATGCCCGGATGATGATTGCCGCGGACGCGGTTGGCCGGGTGCGGAGCGTGGCCTTGATCGCCGCCATGACGCAGGAACGCGGGCTGCTGATCCGGCGGACCGACCAGCGGCAGGAAGAGCTCCGCGACCGGCACCTGGGTGACGAGGGGTTGTCGGACTTCTTCATGCTGATGAAGGCGTGGCACGAGGCGGATGCCCATGACTACAACCTGGATTTCTGCAGGGGGGTGGGCATCCATGCCGGTTCCGCGCGGCAGGCGGGCCGCCTCTATGACACCTTTTGCCGGATCGCCCGCGGGCAGGGATTGACCTTGGAGCCCCAGATTGTCGCGGACGATGCGGTGCGGCGGTGCGTGCTGGCCGGGTTCGCCGACCAGGTGGCGCGGCGGCTGGATGGCGGGACGCTGCGGTGCGAGCTGGTCCATGGCAGGCGCGGTGTCCTGGAGCGGGCCAGCGTGGTGCGGAAGAGCCCGTTTGTCGTGGCCGCTGAGGTGCGCGAGGTCGAAAGCGGGCCGCGGGGCGATATGGATGTGCTCCTGTCGCTCGTCACGGCGGTGGAGCCTGAATGGCTGGAGGAGCTGTATCCCGGAGCCGTGCGGGAGGAACAGCGCGTCCGTTTCGACGATTCCCGTCGCGTGATCGCCGAGCGCGGCCGGTACTATCACGACCTGGTGCTGGAGGTGAAACGAGGCGGGAACCCCTCCGAGTCGGATGCCGCACGGCTGCTGGCTGACGAGGTGGAAGCGGGGCGCTCCACGTTGAAATACTGGACCGAGGAGGTCGAGCAGTGGATCCTGCGGGTGAACCTGCTTCAGAAATGGTGTCCGGACCTGGCTTTCCCGGGAATCGGCAAGGAGGACCGGCGGCTGATGCTGGAGGAGATCTGCCACGGGGCCTTCAGCGTGAAGGAGATCAAGGAACGCCAGGTGTTCCCGGTCGTGAAGGCCTGGTTGGACGGCCGCCAGCAAGCCCTGCTGGAAAAGTACATGCCCGAGCGGGTGGAGCTGCCGAATGGCCGGAAGGCGAAGGTGGTCTACTCCGAGACCAATCCCCCGACCCTGGCGGCGCGGATCCAGGACCTTTACGGGGTGGAGGACAGCCTGCGGATCGCCATGGGTCGGCAGGCCCTGACTATTCAGGTCCTGGCCCCGAATCACCGGCCGGTACAGGTTACTTCCGACCTGACGACCTTCTGGCGCGATGGCTACCCGAAGGTGAAGAAGGAACTGCAGCGCAAGTATCCCCGCCACGAATGGCGTTGAGGCCGGAACATTATATGTCGGTGATTTTTCCGACCTTCAGGGTGGAGCGTAACACGGCGGCCAGCCAGACCAGTTCGCCGGTGGAATATCCCTGCAGGAGGCCGATTTTGCCCTGCGCCCATGGACCAACCTGCACCTTTAGTTCGGGAAACGGCTTGTTGTTGGCGCTGGCGCCGCTGCGACCAACCCCGATAGCGATGATGTCCGACCTTGGATAGCTTTGCTTGCTGGTTCCGAAGGGACTGGTCCGCTGGTATGCCAGCATATCCGGTGTCACGGCTATCAGGACACGTTGCCGCCCAGTCTTGATGGCGTAGGCAATGGCGGCCATCCCGATCGCCAGGAATATGGAGAGGAACAGCAGAATGCCGGAGGGGCCCTGGTCTTTTACGACGAGGACGGCCATGACGGTGGGGATGCCCGCAAAAATGGCGCCGAACACCAGCAGGCCCGGTGCCGCCCCCCTGAACATGCCTGTAGGAGGAATGGTGATGGCATGCCCGGCTCCCTGCCGCTGAATCGTGATTTTTGATTTTGCCGGCTGAGTGATGGCCTCATCGGCAACATCTTCGAGATCGAACCGGGGTTCAGCCCCCACGTTCAGGGTTTTGCGGAGCAGGCCGGCAATCCAGTTGATCTCCTCATTGCTCCGGCTGGACAGCACGCCGATTGTGGAGACGTCGCCACGGCGCTCAATTTGCAGTTCCATGACCGGGACATCGTTGACGGTGACGTTGCTTGGCCCAATATGGATCGCGCTGATGTCGGAACGGGGAACCAGTTGTTCCTTGGTCCCGAAAATACCGATACGACGGAAGGCCAGCTTGTCCTCCGCAGCGGCCACCATGAAACGTTGCCGGGCTGAATTGATGCCCCCCAGCAGTGCGCCAATGCCGATGGCCAAGAAAATTCCGATTAACAGATAGGGTGGGATTTGGTTGCCATCAGAGCTGGAGATGATACCCATCAGCATCAGGCAGGGAAAGAGGGAAAAGATGGAGCCGATGAGGATCAGGATTTTGGCGATTCCCTTGAATCCGGCCGGTGGAATGGAAATGGCCAAGCCGTTGGGTTGTGGAATAACGGTAATATCCGTGCCGGTGGGCATGACATTTTCCTCCCTCGTCATGGACTTGACCGGGGACAGCGGGGCGGATGCGTCCGGGGTATCCGCGGATAGGGTATCCTCCTCGTCAGGGAGACCGTACATCTCGTAGATGTCTTCGGTGTCGCTGTTGAAAACCTTCGGCTTGAAGGCGGGGGCAATCCGGGATTGATCCACCAGATGGACCAGGTTTTCGGCGATGGGGCGAAGCAGGGTCATGGAGTAGGCCGCACCGAACTTCAGGCCCGGTCCCTCCTCCTGATGGAAATGCGCGGCACCCAGATCCCCGCCGACATCCGGACTCATGCCGCGGCCAATGGAGATCGCGAAAAGGGTGGGGGTGGGCATTTTCCAGCTCCAGCGGCAGAAGCCGAAGTGCTCGATGTTTTTGATGTGGGTACGGTTAACGGCGATTTCCGTATAGATCCAGTTTTTCACGATCGCCAGTCCCAGCATGATCAGGCCGAGCCCGAGGAGGAGGCCGGGCAGCATGGCGAGTCCGAAGACGAGGGAAAATATTAAGCCAATGCCGTGGGATTGGAAGATATCGTGCATGGAACCGCTCATCCATGAGGAGGCGAAACCGCAGATCCCCAGCCCGAAAATGAGGGGGACCAGCCCAATCCAGCGGTATTTACCAAGGTTGCGCCGGGGCAGGATGAGACGGAAGGAATCAACGCCATTCTGGATCAATTTGGTTTCAGGGGGTAAGGCAGCCAGTGTCATGGTGTTAATATCCTTCAATTTCTGGTCTTTTTAAAGACCATCTCGTCTCTGAAAAGATCCGGTTTGTCCTTGTTGTCGGCGATGGACCGGGCCAGCGCCTTGGTTGAGTTCGCGTCCTTCGCCACGATATCGGCATTGAGCAGGCGAATGGTGATGGAGTTGCTGGCAACGGTGTAGCTTGCGTACTGGAATATCCGTTTGTCCGAAGGAAGATCGCCTTTGGCGGTTCCAATCCATTCCAGTTGGACCAGTGTCATGCCGGCGGTGCGACAGAGGCAGGCGCGGGCATACATGGAGTGTAGGGATCCGGCAGGATACGAGACCATGTATTCCTGCTTGTTCAGCGGCAACACGAGCAGGCTCTCTGTTTGACCGTCCCCATTGGCTCGCTGCCATAACCCGGTGACGGCCGGGTCGATTTTCAATTCGGCTGTTTTCACGAGCGGAACCGTGTAATCACATCCGGTAAGAATCCCGCATACCACAAGTGCCAGTAGTCTTTTCATCGTCTGTCTCCTTATTCCACAAGGCCCAATAAGTAGCCGATTCCATAACAGGGTATTGCCGCCAGGAGCGCTGATGCCGCCATTCCTGCCACAAGGAGTCCACAGTAACCTAAAGTCTTGAATCCGCCAAGGCCGCGGCTCTTGAAAATATATACGGGAAAGGCCAGGGCGAAGACGAGGAAGAGGCCGAGGCGCATGGCCGGGCTCAAAATCGTGTTCCGCTCGCGGGCGTCAAACGAGCACCACGACGAGACCATGAGGAGGAAAAGGATCGCGAAAATGAAATTTGTCGTGCGGTCGATCCGGGGGTCGTCCGGCAGGAACACGGAAATGCCTCCGATGCAAGCTGAGAACACCAGCATGCCAATCAGGACGAACCGTTTCTGTTGTTGAAGTGCTGTCCCCGCGGTTTCCATAATCACTTAAGTGAAGATCGGTACCAATCCGAATCCTGGTAGTTCATTGCCTGCTCGTTTCCATCCCAAACCAGAAGCAGTACGTCTGTTTTATCCTGAAGCGTTTTTGTGGGGATATCATAGGTGTAAAATGATTTCACAGGCCCTCCCAGTAATCCCATGCCGATAACCAATTTGTCGTTTGTCGGCCACCACACTCCCGACAGTTGAGCTGTTCTTGCCGCCATTTTCACGGCCGAAGCCCGGATTATTGGATGGGCCATGTCAGGACCGGATAAATCCGGTTTGGGGCCGGGTTTCTGTGGAAGTCTGAAGTTCGCCAGCATCTTCTTCGCGACAACGTCATAGAGGCAGAGGTTCGCGCCGTCACTGAAAGCGACCCGATCCGCCTTCGGGGAGATTTCGTCCAACTGGAAACCCACGGCGTGGAAGAGGAAAGTGGGGTCCGAAACCGTTTGCCGGTAACATTCCTTATAACCGGTGTTCAAATTCAACTGCCCGATCCAGATCTCCTTTGCCTGATCAATGTACCCCTGGTAGCAGTCTGGTTTCCCGCTCATGTCCAATGGGTACTGTCCCTTTTTAGAAACAACTATCAGGTTTTCCATGTCAATCCAGCGGAATGAAGCAGTAATGAGCCCCGTGTCGGCCATGTTGTGGGTGGCGACCTCCCCTTTGGGTCCGATGATGCGTATTCCCGTGATGTGGCGGTAGGCCAGGTGCCGGGAATCAGGCGACCATGCGAGGTCTAATGCCAGAGCCGGGCTCATCTGGTAAGTATTCAGGGGCTCATCGCCCGAGTCGTAGACGGTTTTGCCGTCCTTGATCCACTTCAGCTGTGCCCACCGCGCCAACGTCTTGGGCGGCTCAGGACCAGGCAATGGCAGTCCGTGCCGTTCCTTGTGAATGAGGAATGCCGTGGAGTGACCGTCAGGAGATTTCACCTGTTTCAACTCGTCAGCGCGGGGGCCCGGCAGGAGATCGCTCAACAAGCCCGCCCGCACACTCCCGGCGGTGAGCAACAACAGGCATAATATCAACAGGTTTCTCATAATCATTCTTCCCGATATCGTCTTATTTCCTGTCTGCTTGAAGGTCGCTCAACGTGAATCGCGCCAGGGCAATCTGTTCATAGGCGTGTTTCTTGCCCCGTTCATACAGGCATGCCGCTGTTCCGTCTTTGAAAACCGCAAGGTCGGAATAGGCGCTGGGGCCACTATACAGGGAACACTTCCGTGACCAGGTCTTGCCCTCGTCCAGTGAGGCGCGGACGGTCATGTTCTCGCGCCGGGTGCTTGCCGGA
>JAABPW010000181.1 GCA_011391785.1 Verrucomicrobiota bacterium | reverse complement strand
TGGATAAGTTGTCGGACGCCATCCTGAAGTTGGCGGCCAACCTGAAAGAGCGACCGTGCATCCGGCACAAGGAGAACGACTGATGAGCGGGCGATGTGGCATCCTGGGGCACGGGAAAGGCCGTAGCACCGGCCTGAACCGGCAAACCGAACATAATAGGATCATCGAATCCTTTGACGTGTTCAGCATTCCTGCTGACATCCAGGCACTGATTCGTGAAGCACTTCACTCGGATAAGTGGGATTGGTACACGGACTGCGACGGATGTACGGCGGTTTCTGAAATCTATTGGCCTACGATCTACTTCCCGCCGTGCCTGCGACATGATTTCGATTGGGCGACTGGCCGTGGGGGATGGGAGTCCAATAAGCGATTCTACAGGATTCAGCGCGCTTACGGCGTATCCGCAGTACGCTCCGGGATTCGTGCAGCAGGGGTCACTTTGTCCTGGTTCACCTGGGTGAAGTGGCGCAAATAACTGTTCCGCGTTATTTCGGTTGTTTGAACCAACAGTCTTCAGGCCGCGCACCTGAAGGCCGTTGGTTCATATTTTGGCGAAAAATACCCATCTTTTTCTATGGCCGACTGTGAACAAACCGTGAACAGAATAAGGGGAATCAAGGAAGATTGCGGAAGATAAAATTCGGAGAGGCGAAAACAAGCAACACACGTTTCGACCAATAAAAACGGGCCTGGAATTGCTTCCAGGCCCGTGCCAGATTGGTAGCGGGGGTTGGATTTGAACCAACGACCTTCAGGTTATGAGCCTGACGAGCTACCGGGCTGCTCCACCCCGCAGTCATAACTGTTTAATCGGACAATCTTTAAACTGTCCCATCAAACAGGGGCTCAATATAGTTACCTTCAACCGTCGTGGCAACTTATTTCAAAATAAATCTTCCTCTTGACCTTATGCGCATTAATGCATATAGTTAACGTTATGAATTACCACCAAGCAAAAGTGCGGGCAGACATTCTCAAGGCGTTGGCGCATCCGGTTCGTGTCCTGATTGTTAGCGCGCTTACGGACGGTGACCAATGCGTGTGTGAGTTGAACAAGTTGGCGGAAATTGATCAGTCGGGCTTGTCGCGGCATCTGGCGAACCTCAAAAAGGCAGGGATTGTAAGTGACCGTCGTGATGGCATGAAGGTCTTCTACCATCTGGAAACACCCTGTATCCTCAAGGCGTTCGACTGTGCAGTGGATGTCGTCAGGGCGGACACCAAGCGGCGTCATGAAGTTCTAAAGGCGGTTTGATTTGAATAAGGAATTCAAAATTCTCCTGTTGTTATTAGCGGGTTTCCTGGCCGCCTACTTCCTGCCTGTTGACTCGCAGCGCTTTCAGGGCGCCATTATCGAGGCCATGCGCCTGGTGAAGTGGTACGCGCAGGAGCATGTCATTCTTTGCCTGATTCCGGCCTTCTTTATCGCCGGTGCCATTGGCGTCTTTGTCAGTCAGAATGCAGTGATGCGTTACTTCGGGCCGAAGGCCAACAAAATCCTGGCTTATGGGGTCGCCTCGGTTTCCGGTACCATTCTGGCTGTCTGCTCCTGCACGGTGCTGCCGCTTTTTGGCGGCATCTACATGAGAGGTGCGGGGCTCGGCCCGGCGATTGCATTCCTGTATTCCGGCCCAGCGATCAATGTTCTGGCGATTGTCATGACCGCGCGGGTGCTTGGGTATCAGATCGGCCTGGCCCGGGCCATCGGCGCCGTGATGTTCAGCGTGGTCATCGGGGCTTTGATGCATTTTATTTTCCTGAAGGAGGAGCGGGCAAGAGCGGCGCAGATGCCGCAGGACGTGTATATCGAGGCAGATGATAAGCCGCCCCGACCCCTCTGGCAGAATGCTGTCTTTTTTTTCAGCATGGCGGCTGTTTTGGTGTTCGCGAACTGGGCAAAGCCGGCAGAGGCGTCGGGTATCTGGTATGGGATCTTTGCGGCGAAATGGTGGCTGACGTCGGTCTTTGCGGTCGTCCTGGGCTTCTCGCTGTGGCGCTTTTTGGGGGTGAAACTGTGGCAGGTCGTGCTGGCGGCAAGCCCGATTGTTCTGTCTGGACTTCTCTTCCCTGAAAAGCCGCTGATTGCGTTCACGGTTGGATCAGTCGCGTTGGCCTTGCTCATGTTCCGGAGTACTCCCGAAATGAAGGACTGGCGTGACCAGACCTGGGGGTTTGCGAAGCAGATTGCGCCCCTCCTGCTCGGTGGTATTCTGGCAGCAGGGTTCTTTCTGGGCACACCGGAGGCGAAGGACGCGGGAATCATCCCGAACCGATGGATTCAGGCACTGGTGGGGGATAACCCCGCTGTGTTTTATGGAATTGTCGGGGGAACAGGTACGGTGCCCGGGTGGCTTGGCCTGATCTGGCCGGTTTGGACTAACTTCTTTGCCTCCTTGGTAGGGGCCTTCATGTATTTTGCCACACTGACGGAGGTGCCGATTGTCAGGGGGTTAATGGATAGCGGTATGGGGCAGGGGCCCGCCCTGGCTCTATTGCTGGCCGGTCCGGCATTGTCGCTTCCCAACATGCTGGTAATCAATTCCATTTTGGGACCCAAGAAGACGGCAACGTATGTGGCGCTGGTTGTCGTGATGGCGACAATCACGGGGATGGTTTTCGGTATTGTGGTGAATGCATCGTGAAAAGGGAATTAAGGAGAGGTGCATGATGAAGAAAATTCAGATTCTGGGAACGGGTTGTCCGAAGTGCAAACTTTTAACGGCCCATGCGGAAGACGCGGTCAAGGCGCTGGGAATCGAGGCGCAGATCGAGAAGGTGGAGAAGATTCAGGACATCATGAAGTTCGGGGTCATGACGACTCCGGCACTGGTAGTTGATGGAGTGGTGAAAAGTGCTGGCAAGGTGCTGAGTCCCGAGGACATCAGGAAGTTTCTTGTCTGATTAATGCCTGCACCCGGGGAAACGTGTTGCAGGGACCGATCGAAAGGAGGAAGTATGGAGAACAATATTGAGAAAAATGACTGCGGCGGCGGAAGTCGCTGTGGTGGGTCGGGTAGATGGATCTGGATCGTGCTGGCCCTGGCGGTGGCGGGGGTGCTGGTGATGAAACACGCCGGAAAAAGTAAGACCCCGGCTTCAGCCGCGGTTGAAGCCGAAGTTGGATCGGTTAGCTCCAACGCTGTGACGCAGGAAAACGCCTTGCCCCGTCTGGTCGATCTGGGTGCGGGCAAGTGCATTCCGTGTAAGATGATGGCGCCCATCCTGGAGGAACTCAAGAAGACACTGGCAGGGACGCTGGATGTTCAGTTCATTGATGTGTGGGAAAATCCGGAGGCGGGCAAGAAGTACGGGGTCAATGTGATTCCGACACAAATCTTCTATGACGCCCAGGGCAAGGAGCTGTTCCGGCATGAGGGTTTCATGGGCAAGGAGGACATCCTGACAAAGTGGAAGGAACTTGGTGTGGACGTGTCGGCGAAAGCCGAAACTCCGCCGTTTAGCCGGTGGCAACCTGCCCGGCCGGATACACGCGGCAAGGATGCCATCTGCAACCTGTGTGACGGGGACAATC
>JAABPW010000180.1 GCA_011391785.1 Verrucomicrobiota bacterium | reverse complement strand
AGTCTTTTCAGCAACCGTTTGCAGTCTGGTCGGGTTAGGGGTGCACAGTATTCTTTATTTCAAAAACTTAGTCAACGCTGGGGAAAGGGGTGGCAAGATGTCAGTTTTAGGGGGTGCACCGCCAGCTGGACCGCGTCACCCAATGCCCGGTACCGGCCCCCGGTAATCAAGCGTTTGAAAAGCGCATTGGCCTCGAGCGCCCACTCGAATCCGAACGGCTCATTGAAGTCATCCCCCCGCACCACCATGCGGCGCAGGTTAAGGAGTTAACGCCGAAAGAAACGAAGCCTCCAGCTGAACCATAGGCTAGGCAGAACAACTTTCGACTACTCAAATCCTCAATGCTAAAGCGCTTCAGCTTGACGAAACCAGTTCTCGGCTTTCGCTCATCGCCGACTGTGGATAGGTGGACCGCGACCTCCGGGCGCGGTTGGTGTACTCCGTCTTTTACCCCAGTAGCAGCTGCAGGTCTTCCTTGGTCAGGGTGCGAATCAGGCTGCTGTCGGCACTGATGATGGAGTCGGTCAACTCCTTCTTGGTCTTCTGCAGTTCCAGTATCTTTTCCTCGACGGTGTCGCGGGCGATCAACCGGTAGGCGAACACCTTGCGGGTCTGGCCGATCCGGTGCGCCCGGTCAATGGCCTGAGCCTCGATGGCCGGGTTCCACCAGGGATCCAGCAGGAAGACATACTCGGCAGCAGTCAGGTTCAATCCCACCCCACCCGCCTTCAGGCTCACCAGGAACAATTTGCATTTTTCATCGTTCTGGAACCGCTCAACCGGCCCCTGTCGGTCGGTGGTCTGGCCATCCAGATACTCGTAACTGATTTTTTTCGCCTTGAGCTGTTTTTGAAGCAGAGCCAAAAAGCTGGTGAACTGTGAAAAGACAATCGCCTTGTGCCCCTCCTCCAATACATCGGACAGCTGGGGCAACAGCGCCTCGAGCTTGGCGCAGGGGTCCAAGGCAAACCGCTTGTCGATCAGCCCGGGATGGCACGCCGCCTGGCGCAACCGCAACAACGCCTCGAGGATCATGATCTTCGATTTACCCATCCCGATGCGGGCGACTGCTCCAAGAAGCGTCGCCTTGTAGTGCTGACGCAACTCCTCGTAGAGCTTGCGCTGCTTCCCCTCCAGTTCGCAGTACAGGGTCTCCTCAGTCCGTTCGGGCAATTCGCGGGCCACCTGCCCCTTGGTCCGCCGCAGGATAAACGGACGCAGGGCCTGGGCCAGAAGAGCCCGGGCTTCCGGGGAGGGATTGCGGCCCAACCCCTCAGCCGAATTGAACAAAGTTGACGTCCCGAGTATGCCGGGATTCAGAAATTCAAAAAGGCTCCACAACTCCCCGAGGTGATTCTGCACGGGGGTTCCGCTCATGGCGAGCCGGTGTGCCCCCTGGAGCAAACGGGCAGCCTTGGCGGTGTGCGCCCCGTCATTCTTGATGGCCTGGGATTCATCGAGAATCACATAGTCGAACTGGTAATCCTTCAGGTGGGTGATATCCCGGCAAAGAACCCCATAGGTAACCAGAACACAATCATAGGCCGAAAAGTCAGGCGCCTCCCGCTCTCTTTCCGGATGGGTGTGGTCGAGAATCCTCAACTGGGGCGTGAACCGCGCCGCTTCCTGAATCCAGTTGAATACCAGCGACCGGGGCACAACAATCAGCGAGGGCACCGTCTGATTCTTCCTCTTGCCTTTTCCGCTAACCCGTTGCGCCCGCCGGCTCTCCAGATGAGCCAGCACCTGGACGGTTTTACCCAGCCCCATGTCATCGGCAAGACACCCCCCGAATCCGAATCGTTCCAGGAACTGGAGCCAGCCAAGCCCCTCGGCCTGGTAATCGCGGAGTTCACCCACGAAACCGGGTGGAGCGGAAACCGGCTTGATGGCATCAAATGACTTCAGCTCCGCCCGGATCCGGGAAAATATTTCATCGCAATTCACGTCCGGCTGGGCCGCAAGCAGGGCATCCAGCAGACCCGACTGGTGCCGCTGAAACCGAATCGTCTCATCCTGGATCTTCCCCATCCTGGCAATGAGACCATATTTACGAAGCCACTCTTCCGGGAGAATCCCCACGGTCCCATCCCCCAGCGTGATATAGGGCTGCTTGCTCTGGAGCGCCTTGAGAAGCGCCGGGAGATCCGCCGAAACTCCCTCGAAATCCACTTTTGCCCGGAGATCAAACCAGTCGATCCCGGAACTCACCTCCACGCTGAACGAGCCGGACTTCCTGAAAGATTTCCCCTCCGCCTGAACCGTCCAGCCACGCTCCACGAGCGAGCTGACAAGCAGGGACAGCTGGCGGGGCCGGATCTGCCAGGCCCAACTGGCGAGTCCGCCTTGGTCAACGCGCTTCAACTCCAGCGCATCGAGCGTCGCGATGGCGGCCTGCTCCGCTGCCGCATCGCGCCGAATCAGGAGCCGCTTGTCCTTGATGAAAATAGACCGTGTGGCAATATCCGGTCCCGCCTCAACCCCTTCATAATCAAAGACGATTTTCCCGACCAGTATGTCTTCGGGGTAAGTGCGATGCTGGGGCTTCCGGATCGCCAGGCAACATTTCGGCGTTCCTGCAAGTTCCTTATACTGGATTTCCTCCGGCAAATTCACGGGGGGCAAGTTTCCCCGACTGGCCAGAACGGCAGGAAGATCACCAATTTCACTTTCCGGAACGGGAATCGCCCCACTGGTTCGCAGAAACGGAATCCACTCGAATGAATCCGCATGATCCAACCTGGCAACGCAATCCTTCCAGAATACCCAGCCGCAATGGAGCAGCATAACGGCATCGCTCAATGACCGGACTGTGCCTCCACGCTCCAGCTGACCTGTGACGAGATAGGCAGATCCCTTGCCCCCCTCCTGCTTCACATTCAACCGGAATTTCCAGGGCTCCCCGGAATCCAATACAAGCGGCACAAGCGGGTCGCTGGTTCCGCGCTGAGGGGGGTAGATACACCGCCCGGTCGCACAGAGAAGCGGAAGAATAATTCCCGTCAACCCCGCTGGCACACTAAACTCGGAATTCCCGCCATAGTATCCGTAGGCCCCGACGCCGCCTTTAAGGCAAGACAGGATGTGTTTATCTTCCAGAAGCGGAATACCAAGGACACCATCATGCGGCAGCCGAAAAGGCTTCAGAACAGTCCATTCCCCGTTTTTTTTCTTGTGCCGAGTCATGACCGCCACATTCAAGGCTCCCGCCTGAAAGGTCTTATTGCGGTCGAGGCAATAGATCAATTGGGACCCAGGCAGGGAATTCGCCGGGGCGCCACGAAAAGGCTGGGCGTAGGCGGGAACGGTTGCAACCATCATTCTCCAGTCCGGCATACCCGGATCCGGGGGGGAGGATGCGGATTCCCGCCCAAGCTTCCGGGGCCAGGGAGGACTAGCATCCTCGTCAAGTGGAGAGCCGTCGTCGTCACCGGACCCGACAGGGTCCCAACCGAGATCCAGAGGCGTGACTTCAATGAATTTCTCTTTGCGTTCCGGCTGGAGCAGATCCAACCGATCTGCCTCAAGAATAACCGCCCACACATGCTTGCATTCAAGATTACCCTCAAAAAAGGGGCAAGTGCATGAGACACC
>JAABPW010000179.1 GCA_011391785.1 Verrucomicrobiota bacterium | reverse complement strand
GGCCTTCCGTGCCAGCTTGAGCAAGCTTGGCGATGTCTATGTCAATGATGCCTTCGGGACGGCGCACCGCGCCCACTCCTCGATGGTCGGCGTGAACCTGCCCGAGAAGGTGGCCGGGTTCCTGATGGGAGCCGAGCTGGAGGCGTTCGCCAAGGTGATCGACAACCCTAAGCGTCCGTTGCTCGCCATCCTCGGCGGTGCCAAGATCTCGGACAAGATCCCCTTGATCAACAACCTGATCGAGAAGGCCGACGAGATCATCATCGGCGGGGCCATGGCCTTCACGTTCAAGAAGGTTATTCTCAACATGGAAATCGGTGCCAGCCTGTATGATGCGGATGGCGCGAAGATGGTGAATGATATCATGGCCAAGGCGACGACCAAGGGCGTGAAGATCCACCTGCCTGTTGATTATGTCTGCGGCGACAAGTTCCCCAAGGATGCCGCTTCGGAAGTGGCTGTGCAGCCGGCTGATGACGCATCCGGGATTCCGGTCGGTTGGCTGGGTCTTGATGTCGGCCCGAAGTCCAATGTGATGTTTGCCGAAGTCATCGCCCGTGCCAAGACCATCATCTGGAACGGTCCAGCCGGCGTGTTCGAGGATCCGCGGTTTGATGCCGGGACCAAGGTCATGGCCGAAGCCATTGCCAAGGCGACCGCGGCTGGCGCGATCTCAGTAGTCGGTGGCGGCGATACCGCCACGGCGGCCAAGAAGTTCAAGGTCGTGGATAAGGTGACCCATTGCTCCACCGGTGGTGGCGCCAGCCTCGAGCTGCTCGAGGGCAAGGTTCTGCCGGGCGTGGCCGCCCTGAGCGGGAAATAGGCTGTGGAGCCAGAGACAATTGACATCAGGCGTTAGACGATAGACTTTAGGATTTATACCATGCGTAAAAAGATTGTTGCCGGTAACTGGAAGATGAACAAGCTGACTGCGGATGCCGCCGTTCTGGCGTCAGACCTGAAGGCGAAACTTGCGGACAGGACGGACGTGGAGGTCGTGCTCTGCCCGACGTTCACGGCGCTCAAGACCGTGGGGGACGTGGTGGCCGGAACCCAGGTCAAGCTGGGCGCCCAGAACATGCACTGGGAGAAGGACGGCGCGTTCACGGGGGAGATTTCGGCCGACATGCTGCGCGACGTCGGTTGCCAGTATGTGATTCTCGGTCACAGCGAGCGCCGCCAGTTTTTCGGCGAGACCGATAATGGTGTGAACCGCAAGGTCAAGGTGGCCCTCGCCGCCAATCTGACCCCCATCGTGTGTGTCGGCGAAACCCTGGAAGAGCGCGAGGCCAACAAGACCGAGGATGTGGTGACCACCCAGGTGACCAAGAGCCTGGCTGGCCTGGATGAGACCAGCTTCCGGCGCATTGTGGTGGCGTACGAGCCCGTGTGGGCAATCGGGACGGGACGCACGGCGACTCCGGCCCAGGCCCAGGAAGTCCATGCCCTGATCCGCAAGGTGCTTGCCAAGATGTGCAATCCCGGCGCGGCGCAGGCGGTCCGGATCCAGTACGGCGGCAGCATGAAGCCGGCCAACGCCAAGGAATTGATGTCCCAGCCGGATATTGACGGCGGGTTGATCGGCGGTGCGGCATTGGACGCGGCGTCATTTATCTCGATTGTTGAAGCCGCTGTCTGATAGGATCGGGCGGTCAAAAGGGGAGAATAAGTCATGTTGCATGGATTGCTGGTTTTTATTTTAGTGGTCACGGCCTTGTTGCTGGTTGGGATCATCCTGTTGCAGAAGACCAAGGATGAGGGGCTTGGCCTGGCGTTTGGCGCCGGGGTGGGCGAAACCCTTTTCGGGTCCCGTGCCGGAAACGTCCTGACGAAGATCACGATCGGTCTGGCGGTGGTGTTCCTGGTGGATACGCTGATCCTTGGCTATATGGCTTCCGGAAAGGTGTCCAGTGGGTCGGTCACGGATGTGCTCCCGGCGACGTCATTGCCGGTCCAGGCCGCTCCGTCCGGTGCCCTGCCTGCCTTGCCGGCGGGTGGCGATATTCCTCCGATAGCGCCGCAAACTCCTGCCGCTCCCTGACGGATTGTGGGACGCAAGACCACGGCAGCATTGATCCTGCTCCAAGGCCTGTTGGCCGTGGCTGGTCCCACTGAAACCGTTTTACGCTACGAAACCCGGCGCATTACCGGGTTTGATCCCGCCAAGGCCATGGATGTGGCCTCCAGCTTGGCCGTCAGCAAGATCTACGAGGGGCTACTCCAGTATTCTTACCTTGAACGACCCTACCGCGTTGAGCCCTGCCTGGCGGAGTCGATGCCTGATATATCCGCCGATGGGACCCTCTATACGTTCCGGATCCGCCGCGGGATCCATTTCCAGGATGATCCCTGTTTTACCCTGTCGAAGGGGAAGGGGAGGGAGTTGTGCGCCGCCGATTTCATCTATGCCATCCAGCGCGTTGCGGATCTCAAGGTTGGTTCGCCGGGCTATTGGCTGTTCCGCGACAGGATTGTCGGGCTGGATGAATTCCGGGCGGGCTCGGCATCTTCCGGATCCACCCGCTATGACGTCCCGGTAGCCGGGTTGGAGGCCCCCGATCCCCACACCCTCAGGATTCGGCTGAAACGCCCTTTTCCGGGGATCCTGTGGGCGCTTGCCATGAGCTTTGCCTATGCCGTGCCCCATGAGGCCGTGGAGTTCTACCGGGATGACTTCATTTCACATCCCGTGGGAACTGGCCCTTATATTTTGGCCTCGCATGTTCACAACTACCGGCTTGAATTCGCCCGGAACCCGAAGTGGCGTGAAACCGGACGGATCGACCTTTATCCTGAGGCTGGTACGGCGACGGACCGTCAGGCGGGGCTCCTGCGGGATGCGGGAAAGCCCCTGCCGTTCATCGACAGGATTGTTCAGGTCGTGGTCGGCGATCCCTCGACGCAATGGCTCCTGTTCCTTTCCGGAAAGATGGATCTGAGCCCCCTGACACGCGACAACTGGGATGCGGTTGTCACGCCGGAGCGGACCCTTCGCGGTTCCCTTGTTGAGCGGGGCATCGTGATGAATGCCACCCCCGCGCTGGATACGTTTTACATCGGGTTCAACCTGTCCGATTCCGTGGTGGGAACGAATCGCCTGCTGCGCCAGGCCATGACGGCGGCCTTTGACCGCGAGCGCTGGTCGCGGTTCCAGAACGGAAGGGTGACGACGGCGGTCGGGCCTATACCGCCCGCGATCCGGCCCGCGGGAAATGCCCAGAGCCCGTTCCCGTTTGATCTTGAGCGGGCCCGCCGCCTGATGGCGGCGGCTGGCTATCCCGGGGGGAAGGATCCGGGCACGGGACGGCGGCTGGAACTCACTTTGGAGCTGGGGTCGGGCGATTCCGAAACCCGCGAAATGGCCGAGGTGCTGGCCTCCTTCATGGGGCAGATCGGGATTGTGCTGAATCCCAGTTTCAACAACTGGCCCTCCTTCCTCAAGAAGATTGAACAACGCCGGGCGCAGTTGTTCTTCTTGTCATGGGTCGCGGATTATCCGGATCCGGAAAATTTCCTGCAGTTGTTTTATGGCCCAAATGAAACTCCCGGGGCGAACCGGACCAATTACAGGAATGACGAATTCGACCGGCTGTATCAA
>JAABPW010000178.1 GCA_011391785.1 Verrucomicrobiota bacterium | reverse complement strand
AATGATTCAGGGGTCAGGAGTTTGCCCTAGTGCAAACCATGATTCAGGCATCGGGGATTGCCTGATGCCCCAGCAACCCACTGGCGTTCAAGCCGAGAAACTTCTTTAGAAAATCAACTGATGAGAAGTTAAGAGCATTAAGTATACCGAGTGATTCAGCGGGATTTCCCCAAGGGGAATCACTGCCGAAGAAAAGGCGATCCTGCGGGTGGGCCAGAAGCATGCGGCGCAGGCGATCAGGTGACAGAAATTCAGCGCTCAGTGAAATCTCCAGATTAACCGGCTGCCCGATCAGGCGAGCCTCCACCTCATCCCAGTCATCCCAGCCGCCGAAATGCGTGGCCAGGAAATTCAGCCGGGGAAAATGTCTGATAAGATTGAGAATGCGCGCGGGATCTGCACGCCGCACACGGGGAAATGCCGGATCGAATCCGGTATGCGACACCAGGACCAGTCCGGATGCCTCGACAGCCGCGTAAAAGGGAAACAGCCGTTCATCATCCAGCACGAAGTCCTGGTAATAGGGATGAATCTTGAGCCCCCGCAGTTGCGCCGCCTTGACTTCCCCCACTCGCGCCACGGCATCGGGATCGTCCGGATGAATGGACCCCAGGGGAATGATCCTGTCTGAGGCAATGGCACGGGACCACTTGAGGATGGGCTCAAATTGATCCGGCTTCGTGGCAATGGAGCAAATCACCGAGGCGTCAATCCCCGCGGCATCCATGGAACGAAGCAGTCCGCCAACCGTCCCATCCGTGAAGGGCTTGGCATTACCGTCCGTCAGCCTCGCCATCGCCCGTGGTGCCAGGGAGTCAGGAAAAGCATGGGTATGAACATCTATCACCATTCAAGATTTCAGACTGATGATTTCAGGTTTTTTTTACGAATGGGGATATGGCGCGCAGCCGGCTGATGATCGGGGGCAGCTGCCGGAGGGTGTAATCAATCTCCTCTGCCGTCGTGTACCGGCTCAGGCTGAACCGGACCGAGCCATGCACGGCGGTAAACGGGACCCCCATCGCACGCAGGACATGCGAGGGCTCCAGCGACCCCGAGGTGCAGGCGGATCCCGAAGAGGCGGCGATCCCGACATCGCTCATCATGTAGAGGATGGATTCCCCCTCGATGTATTCAAAACTGATATTCAGCGTGTTCGGGAGCCGGTGCAGCCGGTCTCCGTTCACCCGCGCATCCGGACAGGTGGCCAGCAGTCCGGCCTCAAGCCGGTCGCGCAGCACAGCCACTTCGGCGACCTCCTTGTCGAGTGACTTCGCCGCGAGCTCGGCCGCCTTGCCAAGCCCCACGATGTACGGCACGTTTTCCGTTCCTGCCCGGCGGCTTTCCTCCTGGTGCCCGCCCAGCATGAACGGCTGCAACCGCGTTCCCTTGCGGACATAAAGCACACCGATTCCCTTGGGCGCATGCAGTTTGTGGCCGGAAATTGAAAGCAGGTCCACGGGAACCTTGCGCACATCAATGGGCATCTTGCCCATCACCTGGACCGCATCCGTGTGCATCACCCCGCCAGAGGCCTTCACCATGGCCGTGATTTCCGGAATCGGGAATATCACTCCGGTTTCATTATTGGCCCACATCACGCTCGTTACGGAGGGTCCGTCCCGCAGCGCCTCACCAAGCCGGACGAGATCCAGCTGCCCCGCCGAATCCACGGCGATCTCATGCAGCCGGTGCCCCCGTTCACCCAGATACCGGCACGGCCCCAGCACAGCCGGGTGCTCCACCCGTGTGGTGACCACGTTATACCGGGCACCCGCCGCCTCGGCGGCGCCGCGTATGGCCATGTTATCGCTCTCGGTCCCGCAACTGGTGAAAACAATCTCGGAGGGATCGGCATTGATCAGGGCGGCCACCTGCTGGCGCGCCAGGTCGATCGGCTTCTTCACCTGCCCCCCGAACGCATGCATGCTCGACGGGTTGCCCCACTGGTCGCGCAGCAAAGGCATCATCGCCTCAATCACTTCAGGCGCCACGGCGCTGGTGGCATTGTTGTCCAGATAGATGGTCTTCATTCCCGAACCTCCTCCACAACGAGATCACTGGAGACAAATTCCTTCAGCTTGACCTCCACCACATCCTTCAGGGTGAAATGAGCCACCTGGCAGCCCGCGCACATCCCGCGCAACGCCACCTTGACCCGGTTCCCCTCAACGTCGATCAGCTCGATATCCCCGCCATCGCGCTTCAGGAGGGGGCGGATTTCCTTTTCAATCGTCTGTTCAATCAGGCGGATCTTCTCAATGACCGTCAACTTCCGGACCGGAGCCTTGGCCCCCGCCTTACGCTCGGCTTCCAGACGTTCCTGGCGCGCTTTCTCGAGGAGTTTCTCAATGTCACCCTTGCACTTGCCGCACCCGCCTCCGGCCTTGGTGTAGTTGGTCACCTGTTCGACAGTATTCAGCCCGTTCTCGCGCACCACCCGTTCGATCTCCTCCTCGGTAACACCGAAACAGTTGCAGACCACTTTTCCGGACAATATTTTCTTGGTCGTGCTGCCGCGCTGGTAATTCTCAATCGCGGCCTCAAGCGCCTCACGCCCCATGACGGAACAGTGCATTTTCTGCTCAGGAAGACCGCCCAGAAACTCGGCAATGTCCTGGTTGGTGACCTTCCCGGCCTCCTCCAATGTCATTCCCTTGATCATCTCGGTCAGGGCCGAGGACGAAGCAATCGCGCTGGCGCAGCCAAAGGTCTGGAACTTGACATCGGAAATCCGCCCATCCGGACCGAGCTTGAACATCAGGCGGAGGGCATCTCCGCACGCCAGGGAACCAACCTCCCCGACCCCGTCAGCATTCTCGATCACACCCACATTCCGGGGGTTCCGGAAATGATCCATCACTTTTCCTGTATAATCCCACATCGCCGTTGTTCCTTTCTCTCTCCCGCCAATCCGGGTCACACCTGAACTGTATCATCAAGACCCGGATTGCCGTCAATATTATAATGACACTTATTCTGTATCATTATCAGGATCCCGCTCTTTCCCGTTACCGGGAATCACTCGCGAACAATCCCGGTAGTATACCCACTCCGGTTCCGCCGTCAATTCCGGGGGCAAACCACACCCCGCCATTGCGCCACTCAGGTTCCTGTGGTATGGTAAAACCGTTTTTTCACAGAAAGAGAAGGATTTCATGAGTGTTCGCGTGCGTTTTGCCCCGAGTCCCACCGGGCAGGTTCATATCGGAAATATACGGGCGGCTATTTTCAACTGGCTCTTTGCCCGCCACAACGGCGGCAAATTCCTGCTCCGCATTGAGGATACCGACCGCGAGCGATCCACCCCCGAGGCCGTCCAGACGATCCTCGGCGCCATGGATTGGCTGGGTCTTTCCTATGACGAGGCCCCGCTCTACCAGTCTACCCAGCACGGTCAGCACCTTCAGGCGGCTGAAATGCTCCTGAAGAACGGTCATGCCTACAAGGAGGACAAGGGTGGCACCGGCCAGGGCGAGTGCATCATCTTCAAGATGCCCGGCACCGACATGGGGTTCCACGACGAAATCAAGGGCGACCTCTTGAAAAAGGCCGAGGACATGAAGGATTTCGTCATTGTCCGGTCCGATGGATCCCCCGTCTTCCATCTGGCCAATGTGGAGATC
>JAABPW010000177.1 GCA_011391785.1 Verrucomicrobiota bacterium | reverse complement strand
GGATCAAAGGCACCTATCCAGCAGGTGCCAAGCCCCAAATCCGCCGCGCAGAGGGTCATGTGATCCATCGCGATGGCGCCATCCACATCGGCATAGTTCTTGGAGTCCGTCCGTACCCAGGCCCTGGCACTCTCCACGCACATCACCAGGATCGCCGGTGTTTTCCAGAACCAGTCACGGGGATATGCCACACCCAGGGCGCGGCGATGATCCTCATCCTGGATCACAATGATATGAAAGGGTTGCTTGTTCGCCGCCGAAGGCGCAAGCCGTCCTGCCTCCAAAACCTGCTCAAGCAGTTCCTTCGGAACGGACTTCGACTCAAAAACCCGGACGCTGAATCTCTTTCTGGCAATCTCAAGAAAGCTCATTGGCACATCCTTTCACCGGGTCGCCTCAACCACGCGGTCGCGACCACCCAAATCCTTATGTACAACCGTTTCCCGAAAACCGCAATCTTTCAAAGTCTCCATGACACGGTCCGCCTGGTCAAAGCCAATCTCAAGCAGAATCCGCCCGCCCGGCCTCAGAACCCCAACCGCCTGGGTCACAATCCGTCTTACGAGATCTAACCCGTCCGCTCCGCCATCCAGCGCCGACATCGGCTCATGACAGCGAATCTGTACTGGAAGATTACCACAATCCCCTGTCGGGATATAGGGCAGATTGGCAACCACGGCATCCAGTGATTCCGGACCGAACCCCTCCAGGAGGTCGCCCTTCCTGAATTGAATGGCGGCCCCCACCCCGTTGGTGGCGGCATTTTCCAGCGCCAGCGACAACGCCAGATCGCTTGCATCCACCGCCACATAATCCGCCTCGGGACGCGCCAGGGCAAGACTCACCACCACACATCCGCTTCCTGTGCCGATGTCCACCAGTGCGGGTCGGCCGGCCGACCACAGCGGCGCACAGGCCAGAACGGCATTCACCAGCGACTCGGTATCTGGACGGGGAATCAGGGCGCGCTTATCGGTCTTGAAGCGATGTCCCATGAACTCCGTGTCGCCAATGACATATTGCAGGGGCTCTCCGGCGCCCAGCCGCCTGATTCCCCCGCGAAGGGAAGCAAGCTGATCCTCCGGGACCAGGGACTCGAACCGGAGATAGAGATGAAGGCGCGGGCATTTCAGGACATGGCTCATCAACTGCTCCATCACCAGGCGGGGATTCTCGATTCCCTTGCCGGCCAGGTAATCCGCGCCCGATTGCAGGACTTCGATGAGCTTTTTCATCCCTTTTCGGAAGCCATTTCCTTCTGGATTCGCAATTCCATGTCATGATCCTGAAGGGTCTGGATCAATCCGTTAATCTCCCCCTCCATAAACCGGTTCAAGGTGTAAATGGTGTAGTTGATGCGGTGATCCGTCAGCCGGTTCTGGGGAAAGTTATAAGTCCGTATCTTCTCACTGCGATCTCCCGACCCGATCTGGGTGCGGCGCATGTTTCCGCTTTTCTCCTCTTCCTGGCGTATCTGAAAGTCACGGAGCCGGGCCTTGAGCACATTCAGCGCCTTTTCCTTGTTCCGGTGCTGCGAACGCTCATCCTGGCTCTGAGCCACCAGCCCGGTGGGCAGATGGGTGATGCGGATGGCGGAATAGGTGGTGTTGACCCCCTGCCCGCCCGGTCCCGAAGAACAAAAGATATCCACCCTGATTTCATTGGGGGGAATTTCGATATCATCAACCTCATCCACCTCCGGAAGAACGAACACGGTGGCGGCGGATGTGTGAATCCGGCCGGAGGCCTCGGTTGCGGGAACCCGCTGCACACGGTGGCAACCCGACTCATACTTCAGGTACTTGTACGCCTGGGCACCCGTAACCGAAAACACCATTTCCTTGAAACCACCGAGGCTCGAGGGACTGGCGTCAATAATGGAAATCTTCCAGCCACGTTCGTCACAGAAACGGTTGTACATCCGAAAGAGGTCACCGGCGAAAAGACCAGCCTCATCGCCACCCGTCCCGGCCCGGATTTCCATGATCACATTGCGGTCATCATTGGGATCCGGCGGCAGCAACGCCTCCTGCAGGTCCTTCTCGGCGGCCGGGAAAGCTTTTTCCAGTCCAGCCACCTCCTCGGCGGCAAGGGCCTTCAGGTCAGGATCGGCATCGTCGGCGGCGAGCAGGGCCCGCTGCTCATCCAGGTCGCGCGTCATGCGGAAATAGATATCCGCCTTGTCTAGAATTTTGCGGAGACGAAAATGTTCCTTCGTGGCTTCCCTGAATTTTCGGGGATTGGCCGCCAGTTCCGGATTGGAAAGTCCCGCCTCCAGCTCATTCAACTTGGACGCCAGCCTGTCGATGTATGATTTTTCAATCATGAAAAATTCCTAACAGCCTCACCCCAGGACTCTTGAGTTCCCTGAACTCGTCCCCTCTCCGCGCCCAGCCGCCTGATTCCCCCAAAGAAAAAGGCCGGAATCCCTTTCGGTATCCCAGCCTTTCCCTGACGGACAAGAAACTACTTCTTGGCGTAGCGCTTCTTGAACTGCTCAACGCGCCCCTTGGCGTCCACCATGGCCGTACGCCCGGTATAGAACGGGTGGCAGACGGAGCACGTATTCACATGCATCGCCTTCTCCGTGGACTTGACCTTGACAATGGTGCCACAGGCACACGTGATCGTTGCTTCCGTATAATCGGGATGGATTTCCTTCTTCATATCAATCAAACCTTTCTTGCAAAAAAAGCCGGATACTTATATCCGATCCCCCCGCTCCAACGCAACCTCTTTTCTCCGGGTTCGATTTTTATTTGAAAAACAGACCTTAACGAAGAACTTGTTTTCCCGGCGGAGTTCTGGCACTTTCAACAACATTGTTTGTTTAATGACCCAACAAATCCTCAGGGAATTACCATGAAAACTGCATATTGTTTCGGATGCCTGTTTCTCGCCGCGCCATTGACCTTCGGTCAGATTCCGGAAAAAAACGAACAGCAACCTGCGCAGACCTCAATCGAGGGCTTTACCGACACTCCGTTGCAGCCGTCCCCGAACCAGCAGTGGCACATCCACGACCCGAACCGACCCCAGCCCGACGTTGCCAAACCGAAATACAAGGGTAACCCCGTGCGTCCACCGAAAGGCGCCGTGGTGTTGTTTGACGGCACCAGTCTGGACAATTGGTCGAACAAGAATTGGAAACTCGAAAACGGCGCCTTGCTCGCCCAACCGGGCGACACCCAGTCGACCAATCAGTTCGGGGACGGACACTATCACGTGGAGTGGATGGTCCCGGTCGGACTGAAGGGGTTTGACCAGAAGCAGGGCAATAGCGGCGTTTTCATCATGGGCAGGTACGAGATCCAGGTGCTCAATTGCTGGGCAAACCGCACCTACCCCGACGGCACGACCGGTGCCGTGTATGGCCAGACCCCACCGCTGGTCAATGCCTGCCGCAAACCGGGTGAATGGCAGAGTTACGACATCCATTTCAAAGCACCGGTATTCAAGGATGGCAAGCTGGTCAGCCCGGCCTTTGTCACCGTTTATCTCAACAACGTGCTGGTCCAGAACAACACCGAGATCCGCGGACCGACCGTGTGGCGGAAGCTCCCGTCCTATACCCCCCACGAGGCCACCGGCCCGCTGAAGTTGCAGTTTCATGACAATCCCGTTTATTT
>JAABPW010000176.1 GCA_011391785.1 Verrucomicrobiota bacterium | reverse complement strand
GCGCACGAAGATCACAAAGGCCACATGCGGCGAGTACGCCGCCTGTGGCGGGTGGGGTATTGCCCAAAATCAGTATATACAGGCAAATATAACCTTTTTCGCGAAGCGCAACCCAATTTCCCCTTTGTGGCCTTCGTGAGCTTTTGTTCAAACTCTTTTCCGCCTACGGAATGAGAGTATATGTCTTCGCCTATGTTTTAGTGCAGGAATAAAGGTCTTTTTGGAATTCTCCTGAATTTTGTCATGCGCCCAGGGGAAAGAGGGAAAAGAAAAGGGTTCAGGGACGAGGACCGTGCACCGGTCTGCTCTTCCCTGAACCCCGATTCCTGAACCCTGACCCCTTTTACAGCCCAAGCCGCTGCTTCAGGCCTTCAAGCTCTTTCTTGAGAGCGGCCGGAATCTTCGCCCCGAACTTGTCATAGTAGGCGCTGATGTCCGTAAGCTCGTTTTTCCAGCCTGCGGGATCCACATCCAGAAGCTGCTTCATGTCCTCGGCCGTCGTCTTCAGCCCGGACAGGTCCAGTGCGTCCGCCGTCGGCAGGTTGCCAATCGGGGTCTTCACGGCCTTGCCCGTGCCTTCGACGCGCTCGCAGATCCATTTCAGCACGCGGCTGTTGTCGCCGTAGCCCGGCCACAGCCACTTGCCTTCAGGACTCTTGCGGAACCAGTTCACGAAGAAGACCTTCGGCAATTTGGCCCGGTCCGTCTTGTCCGCCATCGAAACCCAGTGGGCGAAGTAGTCAGCCATGTGGTAGCCGCAGAACGGAAGCATGGCGAACGGATCGCGACGCAACACGCCAGCCTGCCCCAGTGCCGCCGCCGTGGTCTCGGATCCCGTGGAGGAACCCATGAACACCCCGTGCTCCCAGCTGAACGACTCGTTCACCAGCGGGATCGTGGACGGACGCCGCCCGCCGAACATGAAGGCCGAAATCGGCACACCGGCGGGATTCTGCCAGTCCTCGTCGATCACCGGACACTGCTCCGCAGGCGCCGTGAAACGGGCATTCGGGTGGGCCGCCTTGCGACCACAATCCGGAGTCCACTCCCGGCCTTCCCAGTCAATCGCCTTGGCAGGCGCGGGAATCCCCATGTCCTCCCACCAGATATCACCCTCGGGCGTCAGCGCCACATTGGTGAAGATGGTATCCTTGACAATCGTCTTCATCGCATTCGGGTTGGACTGGTTCGAGGTGCCCGGCGCCACGCCGAAGAAGCCCGACTCGGGATTCATCGCCCACAGCCGGCCATCCTCGCCCACCCGGATCCAGGCGATATCATCGCCCAGGCACTTCACCGACCAACCCGGCAGGCTCGGCTGCATCATGGCCAGGTTCGTCTTGCCGCAGGCGCTCGGGAACGCCGCGCAAATGTAATACTTCTTTCCGGCAGGCGAGGTCAGCGCCAGGATGACCATGTGCTCGGCCATCCAGCCCTCCTTGCGGGCAATCGTGGACGCGATACGCAACGCCAGGCACTTCTTGCCCAGCAGCGCATTGCCACCGTAGCCGGACCCATAGGACCAGATCGCCTGCTCCTCGGGGAAATGGACGATGTACTTGCGCGCGGGATCCGGCTCGCACGGCCAGGGGACATCCTGCTGCCCGGGCTTGAGCGGGGCACCCACGGAATGCAGGCATTCCACAAAACTGCCCGTGGCGCCCAGCTTGTCCAGGACCGCCTTGCCCATGCGGGTCATAATCCGCATATTCGCAACAACATACGGAGAATCCGTGATCTCAATCCCGATCTTGGCGATGGGCGAGTCCAGGGGGCCCATCGAGAACGGGATCACATACAACGTGCGACCCTGCATACAGCCGTCGTACATGCCGGCCATCATTTTTTTCATCTCATCAGGATCCGCCCAGTTGTTCGTCGGACCCGCCTCTTCCTTGGTCTTGGCGCAAATATAGGTGCGGTCCTCGACGCGGGCCACATCGCTGGAATGGGAACGGGCAAGGTAGCAACCCGGACGCAGCTTCGGGTTGAGCGGCGTAAACGTACCCGCCTTCACCATCTCCTGGCAAAGCCGGTCGTACTCGGCCTGGGAGCCGTCACACCAATATACATTGGCCGGCTTGGTCAGCTTGGCCACTTCATTCACCCAATCAATCAGCTTTCGGTTCGTGGTCGGTACAGTTGACATCGTTTTCTCCTTGTTTACCTTTGACAGGAACACTCGCATGCCCCTGAATTTGGGGGCGCAGTCTATAGATACGAAATATCAAAAACAAGAGAAAAAAGGAAAGATTTCACCACGGAGAGGCGGAGGTGAAGAGGGTGAGAGGCAGGGAAAGAAAATGTGTCGCGATTTCCCCAAATGGCGAGTACACCATTTGAAAAAATCGCGACACACCTCTCCGGGTGGAATTCGGGAGAAGAACTGTAAGCGAGAGTGCGATTTTCGACATTCCCCTCTTAATCTTAATCATAATCTTAATCGTAATCCTCTGCCCCAGAAGGGATTAAGATTAAGATTACGATTAAGATTAAGATTTCCGGGGGACGCTAATGAAATAAAAATGCCGCAACATTTTCTTCCTCTCCCCTGCCGCTCTCCGTGTCTCCGTGGTAAAATCTTTCCTCTCGGCCTAGAGGGTCCGGCTGTCATAGGCCCAGTGCAGCAGGGCCTGGCGCTGGCGGCGGCGGCAGGTCAGGTCTCCGGGGGCACACCCCTTCTTGAGCTGGGCGACATGCCGGGTCATCGCGGCCCACCGCTTGATCTGCCGCTCATCATCAGGGCATCGCCGCCCCATGTAATACCGGCAATACCACTGGAACCAGCCGCGGGGATCGTCCGGCCAAATCCAGCCCTTCTCTTCCCAGTACGCCAACGGCTTCGAGGCGGTTACCTTGAAAAAATTCAGCGCCGGATCGTACCGGTCGGAATTCAGCCGGGCCTTCGCAAACCAGGATTTCGGGAACTCTTCCCGGCAGTCCGTCATGTACTTCCCCCCGAAGACGCCCAGCTCCAGCATCTCTTTCGGCGTCAGCTCCGGGTCGAAATCCGGATGGAAGTTCCGGCCGACAGGCTCCGTCAGCCAGTAGCGGTAGTCCCGCTGCATCCGGTCATGAACGACTATTTCCCTTTTTTTCATGGTTCCGCCACCAACGAAAGAAACCCCTGCGCCTTTTGAGGCTGCAGGGGGAGTAATTGGAGGCGCGGATCGGATTTGAACCGATGAATAGAGGTTTTGCAGACCTCCGCCTTACCACTTGGCTACCGCGCCGAATGAAAATAATAACCGCCGCACAAAGGCGGCGGCAAGCTCAATACGGAGCGTCGTTATTTCTTCGCCGGCTTGGCCTTGGCGGCCGCCCTGGCGACGTCCCCCTTGCGCTCAATTTGACGGATACGACGTTTCCTCTTGGCTCTTGCTCTAAGTTGTTGTCCCATAATGGGGGTGCTTGATATCAGAACAACCTTCCTGCGTCAATCCCTGAACTTTACAGGGTCGTCCCCAAGTTTTGGTACTTGGTGGCATAGGCTCAAGGCGGGAGGCCGCTGTCCACCACATTGAAGAGGAAGAAGGTAAACCGCAGATGAACGCAGAAGACGCGGATAATAGGTCTTGATTGAACAAGGCTGTGCCCACGCGCCGCGCCGGATAAGGCATTCTCTTCATCCGCGTTTTCCGCGTTCGTCTGCGGTTGCG
>JAABPW010000175.1 GCA_011391785.1 Verrucomicrobiota bacterium | reverse complement strand
AGGAAATGCATCTCCAGCCGGATGAGCCCGTCGCCCTTGCAGGTCTCGCACCGGCCGCCCTTGACGTTGAAACTGAATCGGCCCGGCCCGTAGCCGCGCACCTTGGACATCGGCAGCCCGGCAAAAAGGTCGCGGATCGGCGCAAAGGCCCCCGTGTAGGTCGAGGGATTGCTGCGCGGCGTCCGGCCGATGGGCGACTGGTCGATCACGATCACCTTATCCAGCTTGTCCGCACCCAGCAGGCGCCGGTGCGCGCCGGGAACATCCTTCGAACCGTGGAATTTCCTGAACAGGGCGCGCCGCAGGATGTCATCAACCAGCGTACTCTTGCCACTTCCCGAGACACCGGTCACGCACACGAACAGCCCCAGCGGGATTTTCACGCTCACGTTCTTCAGGTTGTTCTCGGTACAGCCCTGCAGCTGGAGCCAGTCGGCTCCCGGCGCCGTCCGCTTGGGCGGCACCGTGATGGCCAGCTCCCCGTTCATGTAGCGGGCCGTCAACGACTGCGGATTGGCCAGCAGCTCGGCAACCGTCCCCTGGTGAATCACCTCGCCGCCATGGCGCCCGGCACCGGGACCGAGATCGATCACATAGTCCGATTCCCGGATGGTCTCCTCGTCATGCTCGACCACCACCACCGTGTTCCCGAGATCGCGAAGCTGTTTGAGGGTATTGATCAACCGCTCATTGTCGCGGTAGTGGAGTCCGATGCTGGGCTCATCAAGGACATAAAGGACGCCGACCAGCCGTGACCCGATCTGGGTGGCCAAACGGATCCGCTGTGCCTCACCTCCGGAAAGCGAACCGCTTTCCCTGTCCAGGGTCAGGTAGTCCAGCCCGACATCGGCCAGGAACTTGAGCCGCCCCCGGATCTCCTTGATCACTTCACCCGCGATTTTCGCCTCCTGTTCCGGAAGCTTAAGCTCCTGCAGGAACACCAGCGCATTGCGGACCGACAGGCGGGTCAGGTCCATGATGGACTTCCCGCCCACCGTGCAGGCCAGGACCTCGGGGCGGAGCCGTGCCCCCTTGCAGGTCGGACAGGGCTGCCGGCTCATGTAGTCCCTCAACCTCTGCCGCGTGAAGTCGCTGTCGGTTTCCTCGTAGCGCCGCGCCAGGTTGGGCAGCACCCCTTCAAAAGGTTTTTCATATTTACGAAAAGAACCCCCACGCCAGTAGCCGAAGGTCATGTCCTTGTCGCCGGAACCATGCATCAGAAGCTTCCGGATCTCCAGGGGTAAATCCTTGTAGGGCGTTTCAAGACTGAACCCGCACTCCTTGGAAACGGCCCGGAGCAACCCCTTGTAATAGAGAATGAGCCGCCGCCCGCCGCGCCGCCAGGGCGGGATGGCCCCCTCATCAATGGACAGTTCAGGATTGGGCACCACCAGTCCCTCATCGAACACCAGCTTGCTTCCCAGCCCGGCGCATTCGGAACAGGCACCATAGGGGTTGTTGAATGAAAAATGCCGGGCCGTCAACTTCTCGAAGCTCAGCGCACAGTCAGGACAGGCATGTTTCTCGGAGTACAGGCGTTCGGTCCAGGCCGTCTCCTGTTCGCCCTGCAGCAGGGCGTGGAGCATGCCATTGCCTTCCTTGAGCGCCAGCTCCACCGAATCCGTCAGGCGTGACCGGATCTTGGGCGCAACGACCAGTCGGTCCACCACCACATCCATGGAATGCGCCTTTTTCTTGTCGAGCTTGGGAACCTTGTCCAGCTCATACAGCTCGCCATCCACACGGACGCGCACAAACCCCATCTTCCGGACCTTTTCAAAAATCCCCTCGTGCAGGCCCTTCTTGCCCCGGATCAGAGGCGCCAGAATTACCACCTTGGTCTTGGGTGGCCAGGCCAGAAGCTGTTCCACGATCATCTCGGCCGACTGGCCGGCCACGGGCTTGCCGCACTGCGGACAGTGCGGGTGCCCGACATTGGCATAGAGCAGGCGCAGATAGTCGTGGATTTCGGTGGTGGTCGCCACAATGGAACGCGGATTGCTTCCCGCCGTGCGCTGCTCGATGGAGATGGCGGGAGACAGGCCTTCCACGTAATCCACATCCGGCTTCTGCATCTGGTCGAGGAACTGACGGACATAAGCCGAAAGGCTTTCCACGTAGCGACGCTGCCCCTCGGCAAAAAGGGTGTCGAAGGCCAGGGAGGACTTCCCGGATCCACTCAAACCGGTGATGACCGTCAAACTGTTCCGGGGAATCCTGACGGTAATATTCCGTAGGTTATGCTCGCGGGCTCCGGCTATGACGATGTGATCGCGAATCATAAGTCAATTGACAAATTTAAACCACATTCACCAGGCAATAATTCTTCTTCCCGGCACGCAGGACAATAATTCGTCCGTCGATCATCATATCACCGGAGATCTTCGCCGTCACGTCCGCGATCCGGACATTGTTCACGTAGAATCCGCCTTCAGTCACAAGCCGGCGTGCCTCGCCCTTGCTCTTGCACAGGCCTGCGGCGGTTGCCACATCGAGTAAACCGGCGTTCCGCACCGAATCCAACGGCAGTTCGCGGGAGGGAACATTGGCAAATACCTTCATGAGGTCATCGGCCTTCATCCCGTCCATCGAGCCGCCGAACAGCACCTCGCTGGCCCGCAGGGCGACCGACAGGCCGGCAGGGCCATGGATGGTCCGGGTCATCTCTTCGGCCAGCACCTTCTGCGCGAGCCGCTTGCCGGGATCTGCCGCCATTTCCGCGGCAATCTCCCCGATTTTTTCGAGGGGAAGAAAGGTGAAGATCTTCAGGAACCGGATGACGTCCACGTCTTCCGTGCGGACAAAGAACTGGTAGAAATCGTAGTACGACGTGCGGTTGTGGTCGAGATACACCGCATTGCCGGCCGTCTTGCCGAACTTCTGGCCGCTGCTGTCGCAAATGATAGGAAAGGTCATGCCGAACGCCTCGCCCCCGCGCAACTTCCGGATCAGGTCCACCCCGGCCGTGATGTTGCCCCACTGATCCGATCCGCCGATCTGGATCCGGCAACCTTCGTTGTCCCAGAGATGGAGGAAATCATAGGCCTGGATCAGCTGGTAGCTGAACTCGCAGTAGCTCATGCCCGCCTCGCTCTCCATGCGGGCCCGAACGCTTTCCTTGCCGAGCATGGCGCCCATCCGGAAATACTTCCCCACGTCGCGGAGAAAATCGATATAGCTGAACCGCTGCATCCAGTCGTTGTTGTTCACGATCTTGGCAGGGGCGGTCTTGCTGTCGAAATCCAGGAAGCGAGACAGGTTTTCCTTCACCCCCGCCAGGTTCCGCTCCACCTCGTCCGGCGTGAGCAGGTTGCGCTCGGCGGATTTTCCCGAAGGATCGCCGATCATTCCCGTGGCGCCGCCGGCAAGGGCGATGACCGGATGGCCGGCCCTCTGAAAATGGGCCAGGCCCATGATGGTGACAAAGTTCCCGACCTGGAGACTGCTGGAGGTAGGATCGAACCCGGCATACACCGGCACCCCGCCCTGCTTCAACACATCCGGACTGGTCACGTTGTCGAACAACCCGCGCTCTTTGAGAATGTCAATTGCATGTGCCATGGGAGGTATCCTTAAAAAAACGAGGCGCCCCGTTGGTATTCCGGCGCGCCTCGTCACGTTAGCTATGACAAGCCTGTTACCTGTCCTTGCCGCCGGATTTGTCACCCGGATGCCATTC
>JAABPW010000174.1 GCA_011391785.1 Verrucomicrobiota bacterium | reverse complement strand
ATTAGCCTGTCCCTTGCCGGGCCCTGTTCTGATTTCTGATTTCAGCTTTCAGCTTTCTGAACACTGAACACTGAACACTGAATACTGCGCGATTCTGACTCCTGACTTCTGACTCCTGACTACTCTAAGGGGCGCAGCGGGTGTTCAATCTTATCCGCGTTACCGATGATGGCTGCCCGGCGCGGTATCCCGATGGCGACACACCTGTCCTGTCCCTGAACTGGCGGCTGAAGAAACCCACGTCATGATAACCAAGCAGTTCCGCGATCCGGCTGATCGGATATCCGGAAGAATGAAGCAGCCCCCTGGCGGCTTCAATCCTGGCCTCCACAACAAAATCCGCGGGCGATTTTCCGGTCACATCCTTGAATAGTCGCGAGAAATGGAACCGCGAACATTTCAAGCGCGCGGCGAGATCGCCAACCCTGTACTCCCTGCCAGGCTCCCTCATGATCTCCCGGCACAGGGTCCTGATCAAATCCGCCTGCCGCCGCCTGTATCCATACTCAACCGCCTCTCGATCCTGATGATCAATTTCCTTCAGGCAGGCTGAAAGCCAGAAATCAGCGTCCCCGCCCTGCTCCCGCCACGCCGTCTCCATCCGGTCAAACAGATGCGCAAGAAAATCCAGATTCCTGATCTGCCTGAACAACCGCGTGCCCGGATATTCAACCGAACCATGCCCGTCCAGGAAGTCGAAATGAACCGCAAACACCACCAGCGGATCCGAAGGCTCATGTCGCGCACGGTACGACTCATCGCCCCGCAGGATAAAACATGCCCCCGGCCCAAGCTTGTACTCCTGCCCCGCTTCAGCCGTCAGCGTGCCCGCCCCTTCCAGCACAGTCCAGAGATCATAGTTGAACGGGACCGCCCCGGCCTTTTCCCCGGTCCAGTCCGAGCGACCGGCAACATCCCAGGACCAGTCAGGCGCACAATAAAACCGGGCCAGCCGCCTGACACTCACATTGGCTTGATTATCCATAGCACAATAGTACAAATCCTCGTCAACATCGTCTATGGATTTCCGATGCCATTTCGTTGTAGTGTTCTCCCTTAACAAGACAGAAAATGAGGTGTTCATGCGCTACCTGACTTCCATTGCCTTATCAATCCTGGTTTCAACCGCCGCCCTCGCCAAGCCACAGGTGTCAATCACCCTGCCGGCAAACGCATCCTCCCCCGAACAAATCGCAGCCAAGGAACTCGCCCAGTTCCTGCAAGCAATCTATCCGGAGACCGAGTTCGGACTCAACACAGGCAACGCCGGTAAAATCATCCGGATCGGGACTCCCGCCTCGTCGCCTGATCTGCTCAAGCATGTCAATGGCTCCAGGCTGGGCGGCCCTGAAAGCTACGTGGTTACAAACGCAACCATTGACAATGTGGAGACCGGCATCATCCTCGGCGCCGACCCCCAGGGAGTCATGTATGGGGTCTATGCCCTGCTGGAGAAACTGGACTGTGGATTCTTCATCAGTTTCGACACCCTGCCGCAACCCTCCGGCAAGCCATTCAACTTCGAGGCCTGGAGCCTGGAGAATCATCCGGCCACTCCAATCCGGATTGTATTCAACTGGCATAACTTCCTGTCCGGGTGTTCCGGGTGGGACCTCGAGCAATGGACAAACTGGGTCGACCAGTCCCAGAAAGCTGGCTTCAACACCATCATGGTTCACGCCTACGGGAACAATCCCATGTTCTCCTTCACCTTCAACGGCAAGGAGAAGCCGGTTGGATACCTGACCTGCTCCGTCAAGGGACGGGACTGGTCCGTGAATCACGTGAATGATGTACGCAGGCTGGCGGGCGGATCGGTCTTCGACAAGCCGACATTCGGCAGCTCTGCGGCGCTCGCCCCTGATGAGAAACGGGTACAGGCCGCGACCGAACTGATGCAGAAAACCTTTGAACACGCCCGGAAACGCGGGGTCAAAATCAACTTTGCCGTGGATTTCGACATCGCTTCATGCAATCCGGAAAGCCTTGTGAAAACCTTGGATCAAGCGGACCGCTTCCTCGTCAACGGCATTTGGATTGCGAGACCGGACACGCCCGCCGGCTATGAATTCTACAAGGCCCAGGCCCGGGCCATGGCGGAAAACTACCCGCAGGTAACGACGGTGAGCCTGTGGCGCAGGAGTGATGGGCATAGTGGCGCCACATGGCCATCACTCAGGAAAAAGGAAATGCCCGAGTCCTGGCAAAAGGAGTATGACGCGCTGATCCAGCAGGATCCGTCGGCGGCAAACCTGAAGCAGTCTGTTCCGGCGTTCGGGATAGCCAAGGTCGCTGCCGCCTGGAGAAAGGCCCTTGATGAACTGGGCCGGAAGGACATGGGCCTTGCCGTTGGAAGCTGGGGGTTTGAATGGGTCGATGGTTGCGCCAAGTTCCTTCCTGAACCGGTAAAGCTCATCGCCCTCGACTATAACGTGACCCATGGTCCGGGTGAGTTCAGGAACCCGGCAACCATGCAACGGCTTGACCGGGCAGTTCAACCTGGCCGGTTCATGCCGGTCATCTGGGCCCACCATGATGATGGCCAGTATATTGGCGCGCCGCTCCGGCTCTACCGGAACTTGGGCGGGGAACTTTCGAAATATCATACGGGCGGATTCGGGATCATCCATTGGATGACCCATCCCCTTGACCTCTTCTTCGCCAGTCACAGCAGGCAAACCTGGTCAGCGACACTCGATGAATCCCCGGCGGGTACCGCCAAATGGATGGCCGGACGCTGTTTCGGCGCCGCCAACAGCGAGGTGATGGGGCACTATCTTGATGCATGGGCATCCACCATGCCTTTCTTTGGAAGGGAAACAAGCGACTTCTTCATCGACCGGCCCATGAACAGTTTCGGGAACCCGGAGAAGGTCAAAAAGGGCTGTGAAGACCGATTGGCCCTCCTCGCCAGGGCAGACCTCTCTAAAATGACGGAACCCCAAAGGAACCGGCATCACTATTTCGCGGAAAACGAGAAGTTCGTGTCGGATTTCTTCAAGACCGAAACCACCTTTGAGCAGGCCAAAGCCGCTTTCGGCAAAAAAAACATGGATCTGGCCCGCAAGCTGATGGATGAATGCCACCCGGAAGCGCTGCTTGAACGCTATGCGGAAATGGCAAGACGTGCCGGGATCACCCGTGGCGAGGAAGGGCTGATCGTTTCCATGAATTGCCGATGGATTCCGCACCATGTACGCTTCCGCCAGCAACTCGGCATCGAACCCGTCCGCTACAATTACGGCACAACATCCCACGACCACCTTGCCCAAGCCATGGGCGCATTTACCTTCCACGCATCACCTGACAGGAAGCTCTGGCAAACGTTCGGACAGCGCGAAACCGGGTCCGAAGTGTTCACCACCCACATCAGCGGCGACGGACTGACCAATGAAATCTGCGCGCAGGGCATTCAGGGCAGCAAACCCATCACCATCAGTTTTGCCCCGATACTCGCCCAAGGCAGCCGCGCCGGGCTCAAGCGCGAGCCGCTTCCTGCCGGAGAGTACAGACTCACTCTTTTCCTTGTGGAACCGAATGCGGGAAATGCCGGCGAACGGGTGATGAGAATCGAACTTCCAGGAGGCAAAACGGAAGAGATAGATGTATTCAAGGCAGCAGGCGGCAGGAATATACCCCTGGTATTGGAATATAGCGTCAAACAGGAAGAACCGGGCAACCCCTCCGT
>JAABPW010000173.1 GCA_011391785.1 Verrucomicrobiota bacterium | reverse complement strand
AGCGTAAGCACAGTCTTTGAGCGTACGCACAGTCTTTGAGCGTAAGCACAGTCTTTGAGCGTAAGCACAGTCTTTGAACGTAAGCACAGGTGGGCGCCGACCTCCGGGCGGCGCTGGCTGTAAGTGGCGTTGATCGTAACAAGTCGTCCCCGAAGTCGTTACTCCATGCAAACCCATCCCGGAAAACTCGGACATTCGACTCCCGGATGGGTGCATTCAGGAGCCGTGTTCCACGTGCGAATCCGAGTAGATAATCAAACGCCTGTTCCCTTGACTCATCCAGACTTGGCGGTGCGGATCCTTGAGTCAGTCCGGCGTTACGGCGATGATGTAAAGTGGCATGTGCATATGTTTTTGATAATGCCCGACCATATCCATGCCCTCCTTTCTTTTCCTTTGGAGCCCGGGATGAGCCGAACCATAGGCGACTGGAAACGATTCCATCAGCGCCAGAACGGAGTTATATGGCAGGCGAATTACTTCGATCATCGCATTCGAAGTCAGGCTGAGTTGGACGAAAAGCTTGCCTATATCAGGAGCAATCCTGTGGTTAAGGGGTTGTGTAAGACTGAGGCCGATTGGGAATTTGTGTTGGACTACAATTCCTTCATTATCCCGTGACCCAGGTGGGCGCCGATCTCCGGGCGGCGCTGGGCGCCCGGTGAGGGACCATATAGGTGACCAACCGCGCCCGGAGGTCGCGGTCCACCATTGAGCGTAAGCACAGTCTTTGAGCGTAAGCACAGGTGGGCGCCGATCTCCGAGCGGCGCTGGGCGCATAGTGAAGAATCATATAGGTGACCAACCGCGCCCGGAGGTCGCGGTCCACCATTGAGCGTAAGCAGGTGCCCTGGCCAGTTGCATGCCGCTTGATGCATGGTGTCGCACAAGTCGTGCTTCAACGACTTGTGACCAACATTGATGGTTTGGGTTTAAAATGCGTAGTTGGCCGTCAGGATGAAGTTGCGGCCGGGCTCATTGACGCCTGAGCCGTGGATCCGGTAATCCTTGTCGAAGATGTTTTCAACCCCCACGGTCAGGGCCAGGTCCCGGGTGACCTGGGTGCCTGCCCGCGCCCCGAATACGGCATAGCCAGGGGTGCCGCCAGGCGGGATACGCTGGGTGTCGCGACGGTCTTCCGCGGACAGTTTGTCGGCTTTGTCGGCGGCATCACAAACTCCTTCAATCCAGTATTTGGCGCTATCGGTCTGGCAACGGACCCCCAGTTGCGCCGTGGGCGGCATCAGCCGGGTAATGGTGTCCCGGGAGGTGGCGGGACTGGATGTTGGATAGGCTTCAACCTCCCCATCCATCCAGGCGGCTCCCAGCCAGGTGGACCAGTTTTGCGAGAGGGTGAGTTGACCCAGCCATTCCAGCCCCTGCACATAGCCATCGCCGGAATTTTTCTTGGTGACTTCCTGCAGACCGTCAATCGTCCGCCCCGTGGGCGCCCTGACGATCATGTCCTCAATACGGGTGTAATAGTAGGTAAGTGAGGAGGAGAAGGTCTCGAAACGGGACTTGATTCCCGCCTCATAGGACAGGAAACGCTCCGGATCGAGATCGGATACGGGGGTCTCGATTTCATTGCTGCGTGCCGTGTCGAAACGGGTCAGGTCCGAGAGGTTGGGGGCGCGGAATCCCTGCGAGATCCCGGCGAAAACAACCTGGCGCCGGTCTTGCGTCAGGGGATGGAGGAGGCGGAGGGAACCCACCACGGCATCCCAGCTCCCGTTCACCGACATGGCTTTTCCGCTGACGGGATTCTTCACCCGGTTGGCGTCCGCCTGACTGAACGTGTAGCGGGCCCCGGGGATGACATCCAATTGATCCGTGAACAGGCTGAAGGTGTCCTGAAGGTAAACACCAAACGAATCATAGCGGGCATCGTCACCCACCGGGCCCTGGATGTCGGATTTGCTGAATGCCCCGTTGGCCTTGTACTTGTCCAGGTAGGAGTCCACGGTGTCACGATAATAATCGGCTCCGTAAACCAGGTTGCCTGCCGCCGTGTCGGATTCCAGTTGCAGTGAAGTGCCCCATGTGGTGACAGTGAAGCCCTGCGCCTCGCTGGTGTCATCGGACTTGATACGGTATTCGTCCTCCTGCTGTTTCTGGCGCGACAGGGTCAGTTCCATGCGGTCGACAAATGAGTTTGGCGTCTCGCTCCGGAATTTCAGGTAGTCCAGGGTGCGATGCTGGTCCAGAGACCGCGCTTTCTCGTTGCCGACGCTGCACCCATGCCAATCCAGACCATAGATCGTCTTGTGTGTCCGCCAGACATCGTCCTGGCTTGCGGACTGGTGTCCATAGGTCAGGACCTGATCCTTATCCAGCGAGTAATCGACTCGGCCGTCAAAATCCAGCTCCTCATTCCCGGTGTGGCGTTGCCGACCGACCTTCTGGCCGCCCTGCAGGTCGCCGTAATCCTTGAGTGAGATTCCCCCGATAAACCCGAGCTGCTCAGTGGGGCGGGCGCCAAGCTGGATCCGTCCGATAGTGGAGCGTTCCGCGGTGGCTCCCCGGTAATACAGCCGGCCATCCAGCGAGGGGGTTCCCGTGTAGGCCGGGGGGGAAATGGTGCGGGCGTTGACGGTTGCCCCGATGGCATCGCTGCCGTACAGGACGGAGGCAGGGCCCATGACCACATCAAGGTCGCTGACGGACAACAGGTCCACGGTGTTCCAGTATTGGTTGGGACCGTCACGGAAAACGGAATTATTCAGCCGGATCCCCTCAACCATGAAAAGGTTCCGGAATCCCGTGAAGCCGCGGAAATAGGGTGAACCCTGTCCATTGGCTGTTTTTTGTCCCAGCATGGACGGGATACCCGCGAAGGCCTCCGGTGTGGACCGGGCAGATTTGTCCGCCTGGGTCTCGCTGGCCGTCCGGCGATAGGTAGTGTAAGGCACGGTCATGTCGCCGGCGGGAACCCGCAGCGCCGTGACCACGATGTTGCTCTGGGCTACCGCGGACTGCGGGGCTTCGGCCCGTGCCGCTCCCGTCGTGAGGACGAGGCTTGTTGCAACCACCGCTATTTTCAGTCCCTCGATGCAAGGCTTCACGAAATCTCCCTGTAACTCTTTGGATAGATAAACGTCAGGACCTTGATGAAAGTTCAGTGGAATTCATCTCAAAATGTGGGAGGGGCAGTCCCCTGCCGCGACAGGTCTCTCTAGGAGCCCGGAATGAACCATCGCCGCACGTCGATTAGATCCGCCTCTGGAGGAGAGTGCGCCTCCCATTGAGCGTAAGCACAGGTGGGCGCCGATCTCCGAGCGGCGCTGGGCGCACGGTGAGGGACCATATAGGTGACCAACCGCGCCCGGAGGTCGCGGTCCACCTTGAAGACACAACTTTTTTCGGATATACCTCTAGCCTTTGGTTCAAATTTCTTGCATTCATGCCTTTCTCGCTCTATCTAATCCCCTCATGCCGGAATCCGATCATCCTGAACTTCCTGAAAACCCCGATATCGGGCTGATGCTGGAGGTGGTTTCCGGCTCCGAGACGGCCTTTACGGAACTGATCCACCGGCACCAGAACGGCCTGCTGAACTTTTTCACCCGCATGGGCGCTTATAGTGATGCCGAGGATCTCGTACAGGAGACGTTCGTGCGGCTATACAAGGCGCGGTTACGGTACCGGCCGATTGCCAAGTTTACGACGTATCTCTATGTGGTGGCCCGGCATGTGTGGGCCGATCTGGG
>JAABPW010000172.1 GCA_011391785.1 Verrucomicrobiota bacterium | reverse complement strand
CACCCGATAGCACCCGCTCTCCTTCAAAGCCTGCACGATCTCCGGCTTCACACACTCCACGCGCACGCAGACCCGGTAGGGTAGCCCGATGCGCGCGCGATATTGCGTAGCGAATTCCAAAAACCATTCCCGGTTAGCAATGAGGAGGTCATCCTCGAATTCGATCACCTTCGTCTCCGGGTATTGCCTCACCAGGTCCTCGAGCACCCGGATGGTGCAGGCCACGGAGGGCACCCGGAAATATTTGTGCCCCGTCTCGTAAACACCCTGGAGCGCCTTGTTGCAGCAGTAGAAGCAGTTGTACGGACAACCTCGACTCAGCATGACCAGGAGATGTCCCTGCCCCGTGACGACGGCTGACCGGTCGTACATGCCGTAATCCGGCGGCATGAGGGAATCAAGATCATGCACGAACGGGGGCGGTGGATTCATCCGGATGGCGCCATCCGTCATGCGCCACAGGAACCCCGGTGTCCCGGCCGGATCTTCTCTCCGCTTCAGCCGTTCCAGCAACGCCGCCAGCGGTCCTTCGCCCTCCCCCACGCAGGCGCCATCCACCGCCGTATGGGCCATCACCCAGTCCGGATCGAGTGTCACCCCCACTCCGCCTGCCAGCAGGACAGGACTCAGGGAACGAACCGCCTCCGCATACCGGCGCAGGAAGGATAATTGATGAGTGGTTGATGAAAACCCGATGATATCCGGATTGAGCGCGGCCACACGCCTGACCAGTTCCTCGGGCGACATCTCCCGTGTCAGGTGAATACAGGCCACCGTGTAACCCTGCGCACGCACCACCGGCACTAACCAGGCCAGGCCGTGGTTCACACCGGTATAACCGCAATCAATTGCCAGGTTGATAAAGACGAATGATTTCATTTGATTTTAGAGGATACGGGGTTGAAGGGAAAATATCCAGAGAATCGCCACCTACCTTCGATGTCAGCGGGCCACGCTCCCGGAAGGCTGGAGGGAAAACGTCGCCGCAACATTGCGGACCGACTTTTCAATATCGCCGGCCACTTGTGTGTAACAGTATGATTCAGCCAACGCCATCGCCTGTTCAGACATCCGTTGCCTCAGAACCGAATCAGCCGCCATCCTTTCCATGAGCGCCGCCAACTGAGCATCATCACCTTTCTTGAACGTAAGGCCCGTAATGCCATCCCTCACCAAATCCAACTGCCCACCTTCCCCCGTCGCTAATACTGGCAACCCACAGGCCATCGCCTCCAGACAAACAATCCCCAAACCCTCTACGATTCGGCTGGGGAAAACAAACACATCATGGGCTCGGTATAATCCTGCCAATTCCTCAGGGGTCAGTGCCGACTGAAACTTTATGCGGTCTGCCACACGAAGCCCGGTTGCAAGGCGCTTGATTGTCGCGACCGCATTTTCCGCGCCTATCCCGCACAGCGTCAGCTTTACACCAACCCCTGCATGCGTGGCGCGGGCAACTGCCCGAACAGCCACATCGGGACCCTTTAACATTTCCATGCGGCTCACAAAAAGCACCCGCAAATCCGGACTGCTCGACCCATCCTTGCCCACTGCCTTGTTATCGGGGGTCACGAACGGAGGCATCAGCGGGTATTTGATGAGCCGACTTTGTGAAGTCCAAGGGTATCCTGCTTTTTTCAGCTCATCAACCAAGAATGTCGAAATCGCATGTACCGGATGTCCTCTCAGTGGCGCGGCCCCTGTGTACAAACCCAACAAGCGCCCGCACCATCCTGCCATTCGCTTGACGCGCCGAGCGATACCGGCCGTATTGCGACTATTTACAAAACCAATCCAGGGATCAAACCGTGCCAGGTCGCGCCACGCCTGAACCAACCATGTGTCGCCTACCACGGTTATACTTGCAGTTCCGCTTTCTACCGCCGTATGGTAAACTTGATATCCTATTCCATCGATGCCAAAGCAATACACCAGATCAGGATCGAAAGTCTTCATCCATTGTGCCACCTTCCGGCAATTCCGCCATGTGCGCCACAGGAGTTGCGCTGCATTGATCCCGCTGACGAAGCATAGCTCCCGTTTGACAGCCACCATTATCCGGTACCCGCCAGGGTCAGGGGTCATCTGCCGGGGCAAGGTAGTAAGAACAAGAATCTCATGCCCCTCCTGCCTCAAGCACTCGCAAAGCCGATAACAAAGCACGCCATAACCACCCGCATGAAAGGGCGGAAAGAAATTGGAAATGACCAGTATTCTCATGGAAGCCTATTTCACCCCGGCTGGCTTGCCGCAGGATCTGCACGGGGAGGCCGACTTTGCCGCAATCACGGTGTGTTCACTTTCCTCCACCACCTTAAATCCATGCTTGGCGATAACAGCATCAAAACCGCTTTGCTGGCGGCTGCTGCCGTGAAACTCTATGGCCATCGTTCCAATAAGATCAAGCCATTCCGTATTGGCTGAAAACATTTCGCGCTCAGCGCCTTCGACATCTATCTTGAGCAGATCCACAAAAGGAAAACCGGCAAGGGAGATGAGATCCGGCATGCTGTACGCTTGCACGCAAGATAAGTCACCCCGCTCATTGGCAGGCGCCACACAGGAACGCTGATTAACATGCCCCTTCTCCAGCGGGGAAAGACAGACGGTCTCCGTGCGCCCCCAGACAGCGCCTTTCATGACTCGACACCGGCCTTGTTCAATTTCCCTTGCTAGATTGGCATAAATCAACTTGATATTGGAATCGTCGGGTTCGACACAA
>JAABPW010000171.1 GCA_011391785.1 Verrucomicrobiota bacterium | reverse complement strand
CACTGTGAAATGAAATACACGCTAGCCAAGCCAATGTTGGTCCCCAGGTCCATGACACATCCGGCATCGCTCACGTGCTTCCGAACGTTTGCATACACCTCCTGAACGAAAATCTCCCGGAGAGTATATCCGTCATTACTGGACGGACGTATCGTAATGACACGCGGAGGTGGCCCTTTCATCTTCAATTCGATTGTTTCGTCGAAGGGTACCTCCGCATTGCGATCTCGTATCATGGCTCGCCGGTAACGCAGAAGCGAACTACATGACAGTAGAGGACCATAGGTTCTCAGGTATTCAAGGTTCCATGAGTTCATCATTCCTCCCGTGGTCACAGTCTGTTGCTGCAGTGCCGCGGCACAACTTCAGCGTCGCTGATTCAATCAGCGCTTCCGCCGCTTCCAGTACCTCATTTACCGCAAGCGTGGTCATGCAGCGGTATTCCGCCCAGATACATTCCCCCTGGCACTTGAAACACGTTTGGTCGCGGCAGCGCACCATCCGGTGTTTCGCCGGATCTCCCCACGGCACCCACCGCTCGCCATCTCCGCCCCACATCACAACGAGACTCGGAGTGCCGACCGCTATGGCCGCATGTAGCCCGAAAGTGTCGTTGCCAATACAAATATCTGACTGTTCAATCAGCGCGATGGCCTGGTATAAATCAGTGCTCCCTGTCTTGTTGATTATCTTTACTCCCACAACGGAAGATACACTTCCCGCACCTTCATGACAGAGGCGAATCGGCTCGCAACTGACCCCCGCTATCCGCGCTTCGATTTCTCCTGTAATTTGCCTGTCCTGCTCCCCGCCCAGGAGAATCACAACGAGCGCCCTTACACGACCCAGCCGACTCAGCAATTCGATGAAATTACCGCTACCCCAATCCTTTTGCCTGAATCGCGCC
>JAABPW010000182.1 GCA_011391785.1 Verrucomicrobiota bacterium | reverse complement strand
TTTCTTGAATTAAAGGGCTGTCTTTCTTAAACGAACTTGTCTGACAGGACACTAGTAGCCTGTTGAAGAAGCATTCGCCCTTATGGTTTCCGCTGGAGGGCGAGGCTTGCCGAGCCGGGGTTGATATGAGGGCATGACGATCGAACCACTTGTCTTGCAGGCTGATCGTTCACTTTCCATGCTCACCAGTGGACACGGCTCGGCAAGCCTCGCCCTCCAGGTGCCTTGCGCCATGTTTTTTTAACAGGCTCCTAGGCGGCACCTCTTCTATTCGACCACGGGAAGGACGACCTTCCCGTCAGCCTGGTCCTTCGTGTTCTCATAGGAGCCGAAGAAGTCGGAGTTGCAGTCCATCCACAACGTCAGGCGGTGCAGGTCCTCGGGGGACAACTTGACATCGTGGTGCCCCTTGTCGAGCATCTGCCACAGCTTGGAACCTCGCGCGCCGAACCGGCCCGGAATGGTGTGCGGGGTGTCAAATCGGGCGTCAGTGTAGAAGAACACTTTGGACTGAAGATTGATGTACGAGTTGTACCAGTAGTTGGGATTTTTTTCATAAGGGCCCTTGCTGAGGTCAGGGGCCTTCTTGTCGGCGTTTTTCTGGTGGCAGGCGACGCAGTTGCGGTCTAGCACTGGTTGGACGAGGAGAGGATAGCTGAAGGGACGGCTTCCGGAGACGTCGGGCGTGATAGGTGAAGGAGCCCGCTTGAAGGCCATCGGCTGTTTCATCCCGGCAGGGGCGGTCACTTTTGACTCGTGGCAGCCTGCGCAGATCAATTTTTCACCGGGCTGGGCGTAAGTGGAACTGCGCATGGACTGCCAGGCGAGGCCGGCTTCGTCAATCGCCTGGAAGTAGACGGGCAAACCGGCGGGGAGTATGAAAAAGGCACTGCCGTCGGCCTCCACCGGCACGGTGCCGAGAACCCCCCGGGCGGGCTTCTGGTGTCCAAAGCCGATGCGGGGCTCATCCGCGTTAGGGGTCGTCTTGGGGATGATCTGTATGATCCGGAGCGCCGTGATCTTCAGCTCCCGGGGAAACGGAATGTAGGAGTCGTAGATGTTCTTGATGCCGAAGATCGCGGTCTTGCTGCGGGTCTTTGGATCGGCAAAGGTTTCGGAGGCGTCCGGCACGACCGGAGGCGCCTTGCGGGCGCAGAGCGGGATGGGACTCAGGCATGAGTGGGCATCATCGCCATAGATTTCCTGCTTGAGACCGGTCGGGGCGTGGAGAAGCACGATGCGGAAGTTGTTCTTCGGGCCGCGGGCGGCATGACCATCGGGGTCGTGGACACAGAGATACCAGTCCTCGTCGAGTGGCCAGGCGGTGGCATATTTCCAGTCCTCGCTATTGGAGCAGGTTGATTCCGGGAAGCGGGCATCGGGGGTCAACGTTTTGATTTGGGAGAGCTTGCCGTCGTCGGCGATCGTGCGGTCAATCAGGACAAGGGAGCCGTAGGCCTGACCATGATGGGCGCAGGCGGTCGCCACCAGCTTGGAGGAGTTTGGAATGGCCCGCAGGTCCATTTCCATGCAGGGGGCGTCGGATTCCTTGTTGCGGTAGTTTCCGGTAATGATGCGAGGATTGCGCCCGTCCGGCGTGGTGACCCAGGGATGGTGGGCCTGGTTGAAGCCGCGGTCGACATAGTCCCAGCGGGTGTAGATGATCATACCGTCGTTGTCGACGCTGGGTTGCCATTCATTGGTTTCATGCCAGGACAGGCAGGTCAGCCTGGATCCATCCGCTTCCATGCCATGGAGGGTGAAGGTGGGGACGGGACGGCCGTGGCAGCGTCCGAAATCAATCGGCTTGAAGACGCCGCATCGGCAATAGCCGCCACGCCGCTCGGAGATGAACGTGATGCGGCCGTTGGGCATCCAGCAGGGATCGAAATCGTTGTAGGCGCCATCCGTGAGCTGGGTGAGGCCCGTTCCGTCAACATTGACCTTGAAGATGTGCCAGGTGCTGTTCTCGGTCCAGCGGTAGCGGGAATCGAGGTTGTTCCCGTCCGTGTGCCAGGCTTCCGTATAGGCGAAGAGGATGGTCTTGCCGTCAAAAGAGAGATCAGGCGAGAGAACGGCCCCCATGGTGAGGGACCGGCCTTTGTAACGGCCGTTCTGGCATACCGCGTTTTCGAGGACATTGCGGAGTTTTGGTTTTGAGGAGAAGGCGTCCTCAAGAATGAACAGTCCCGCCCCGTTGGTCTGGGCGTTGAAACCGAAATACTGGTCGCACATGTGGTTGCCCAGCTTCTCATGCATGGGGTTCACATCGCGCTTGATGAAAAGCAGGTTGCGGGAGGGAATCAGCGGGTTATCGAGCATCACCTGTCGGCGGAGCGCCTTGTAGTCTTCAGCCGCTGAACGGCTTGAGGCCGGCTCGCCCAGGCGTTTTTGAATCGAGGCGAGTTGCCGCAACTGGTCATCGCCCTTGGCGGCACCTTCCGGGAATTTGCGCTGCAGTTCGTGGATCACTTTTACCAAGGGGGAGTTCGCGATCTCCTCCGCGAACTCGCGTCCAGGAGGAAGCTGGTCGATATATACCGGCGCGGCACCCTCATGAACAAGGACCGGATCGAGCAGGTCAATGTGATCATAGCCGTAATCGTCACCCCCCACCGTCATCTCAATCACCAGTGTCTTCTGTCCGGTGAGGTCGATGTTCACCGGAACAGCGGGCTGTCCTCCGCGCAGGAGTCCGGTACTGTGCAGGAGCTTCCAGTTGTCGCCATAGAACTTCAGTTCGGCTGTACCCGCCCCCTTGGTTTCATCGTCAATGGCCGCGAGGCATTTGAAGGACGTGACCTTGCCATCCAACTGCAGCGCCATCCAGCCCGGAGGGTGGATTCCCAGACCTTGGTTATAAACCCGTCCGCCGACGGTCAGGGGTTTCCCTTCTATGGACTGGTTGGTTCTCGCCGTGCCCCACCCGACCTGGATCTTGCCGGGCGGCGGACTCAGGGGGAACTCCGCTGCGATCAATCGCGTTCCCCACAGACACAGGGTCGTGGCTGCCGTAAGTCTTGAGAGAAGTGACATGTTTTTTCCCTTCGGTAGTGTGGTTCGCGTTAGGTCATTTCCCGTTGAGTTTACCGGTATCCAGGTCGTCCAGGATGATGACGTTGTTGATGGTCCCGGCTTCCGGGGTGTGTTCGAACCAGTGCCATACGACCTTGCCGTCCGGGTCGAATTCCAGGATCTTCCACCCCGGCCGGTAGTCTTTCTCATTGTGGCCGGTCCAGTTCGCCACAATGATATGGCCGTTTTTCAATACTTGAATCCCGCCATAGAAGTAGTTCGACAGTCCGGTGGGTTGCGCGGCAACGAGTTCCCGCACGAGTTTCCCATCAGCACCGTATTCGAACAGCCCGGCGGCATAACCTCCACCCACGAGGGTATTCCCGTTCTCCAGGCGTACACCCATGTAGGCGTTCCGGGGGCGGGGCAGCATGAACCGGCGCAGAACCCGCTTGTCATCGGCAACGCCGTCCGCAACGGTCACCTCGGCCAGGCTGTCGTTCTCCGCCAGGAGCCAGGTTCCCTGCGGTGTCGGCCGGATCATGCGGAGGTAATGCAGGGAAGGAATGACCCACTCGCGCTTAAAGGTCCCGTCTGTGTCCAGCTCGACAAGAGCCACCCCCTTGCCCCGGTTCACGCCCACCATGGTATGGCCGTTGGCCAGTCGCCACGCTGAGATAGATCCTGCAATTTCCTTGGGATTATGACGCTCGACCAGTTTATGTGTGGTGAGATCAAGGAGTCCGTAACCGTTGGTCATAAACGAAATCAGCACCCGGTTCTTACCCACCAGCTGCAACTCCATCGGGATGGCGGGAAGGTCGGCCTGCCAGTTGGCGGCAGGGTTGGCCTGGTCCACATACCAGATCATTTTCTTCCAGAAATCACAGGCGATGAACCGGTGCCGGATGGGTTCTTTTTGCGGGCCGGAAGTCGTGGCACCGCACACGGATAAAGCCGCCAACAGCGGAACCGCCATGGCGGCGATCCTGAAAGAGTGCCTCGAAAACGTCTTCATATCCCTAGCTCCCCCTTTTATGAGCAATGACGATCAGTGATGCCTGTCACTCCAGTCCCTGCAGGCGCCTGGAGATACGGTCTGCGTAGCCAGCCACGGTCCGGCCGAGAGCCGGAAACATGGCCCGGGTCATGCGGTCGGACGGCCCCGACGTCCAGATCGCGGCGACCGGGTACCCCCGTTCGTCCGTTACCGCCGCCCCCACGCAATGACAGCCGGGTACGCCCTCCTCCCGGTCGGTGGCGTAACCGCATTTGCGGACGGCAACCATGTCCCGGTCCAGCGCCTCCCGCGACGTGAGTGTCGTCCGGGTATGGGGCGTGAAGGCGCAACGGGAGACCACCAGGTCATACTCGGCACCTGACAGCCGGGCCAGGATCGCCTTTCCCGGTGCCGTGCAATACAACTCGAAACGGTGCCCCACCCGTAATTGGAAGCTGAATGAATGCAGGCTCTCCTCGCTGGCCAGCAAGATCCCCATGGCGTCCTCCCGGAGCAGGGTTGCCAGGGCAACGGATTCCTTGACCTCATCCCGCATTGCCAACAGGAGGTCATGGCTGCATTCAACGAGGTTGCGCCGGGCATGGGCCGCCTTGAGCCCCAGGACAAGCAACTTTCCTGCCAGGAAGAATTTCTTGTTCTCCGGATCCCGCCTCAAATATCCCAGCGCCTCGAGGGCGGAGGCGATCCGGAACACGCTGTTGATGGAGACCCCGAGGGCCGCGCCGATGTCCGCCAACCCCAGTCCTCCCGCCTGCCCGCCGACAAGCTCCATGATCGCCATGCCTCGCTCGAGGCTCGGGACGCTGAACTCCTCCGCGGGGGAGGGTTTGACGGGATGCTTGGCCTTCATTTATATTTCTACCAGCAAAAGTAATTTCTATGGGCGAAAATCTATCACACCCCCTGTTCCCGTCAAGCCCCTTGTTCACAAATGGTGCCGTCGGATTGGAGACCCGGCCGCAGCCCCACCGCGCCGATGGCCACAAAAAGCGGCACGAAACACCGCCAAAATTCCTTTATCGGGCGAGTTCCTCGTACAGGTGTTCCATTTTTTCCAAACACCGCTTCATGTCGAAATCCCGGATCCGCACCTCGGCATTGCGGCGCAGGCGCTCAAGCAATTGGGGATCAGCCAACACCTGCAGCGTCAGGCGGGCCATGGCCTCGACATCGCCGGGACTGAACAGGAGCGCATCCTTCCCGTCCGTCAGGATTTCCCCCTGCCCGTCCGCCGTGGAAGCCACGCAGGCATTGCCCACCGCCATGCCCTCGAACAGGGTGCTGGGCGTGCCTTCCTGGTGACTCGGGAACAGCTGGACGTCGAAACACTGGATCACCCTGACCACATCCGAGCGGTAGCCCAGGAACGTGATCCGGTCGGCCAGCCCGTTGTCCTTCACCCACTGGCGCAGGGTCTCCTCGTACCGTCCATTGCCAAGCACCCAGAGATAAACATCTGACCGCTGCCGGAGGATCAACTGGAGCGCCTTGAACGCGTCAAGATGTCCCTTGTGGCTTTCCAGCCGGCCCACAACGCCCAGGATCCTGTCCTCCGGTCCGCGTCCCTGCTCCCTGCGGAAGGCCTGGGTCCAGCCGGGCTCGGCCTTCTGGATCTGCTCCAGGGGAATGCCGCTGTACATCGTTTCCACGAGCCGGGCGGGGATATAGCGCTTGTTGACGGTGAAGTCGCGGGTGGATTCGGAGACGGCATAGGCATGGTTCGTGAAGTTGCGGAGCAGCCATTCCACCGGACGCTGGGAGGCCGGCACGGTTCCGTAATTACAGTGCTCGTGGACGATGGCCGGCTTGCGGAGCAGGAGTGCGGCGATCCGGCCCCATGTGCTTGCGCCATAGCCGTGGAGGTGAAGGATATCCACCTTCTCGCGGCGGATGATGCCGATCAGCTTGAACAGGTTCCGGGGATCCATCTTGCCGTAGCCCAGATAAAGCGGCGCAATCCCCGCCGCCCTGAGACGCTGGTCGGCCAGGTCACTCGGTCCCTTCCGGCTGCACAGCAGAACCCGGAACCGGTTCTTATCGAAGGCGGGGATCCAAAGCTCGAACAGGCGCGACACCCCATGAAAGGAAACCTGTTTATCGCCAAAGTGCTCGCATAGATGTAGAACCGTGACCGTCTTGCTCATATAACTGGTGATATACCACAGAGGAACAAAAACTCAGAGTAGAAAGAACAGTGCCGGGGGGCGTCCCCGTGGCGTGGCGGGGCACCTCCTATAACTGCCCCATCATTGGGCGCATCTTTGAGTTTTGGCACTTGGTCGCATAGGCTCAAGGTGGACGCCGACCTCCGGGCGGCGTTAGGCGCATAGGACGACCATGGATTGACCAAACCGCGCCCGGAGGTCGCGGTCCACCTTGGAAATGGATAGTCCAAAACTCGGAGATGTGCCCGATCCGCCGGTATATGTATTGTGTCGTTTACATCCTTCGCAAGATTCTGGTATAGATAACAACCCTTAGCCCAGCCCAGTCCGCCACCCTCGATTTGAATGTTTTTTATCATCGCTACTTTGACAGGAAACACAAGCAGGACAAACCATGTGTCGCGTTGAAGTCTAGAGTAAGGGGATACTTATGAGGAAATTGTTGAATTTTGTGATTTTGGCAGACTTGGTGCCCTAAAGAAGGTGAAATAATGAATTCAAGTGTAATCTGGTCGAAAATGGTTGTGTTGGGATTGCTCTTTGCCGGCGTCAGCCTAGGTGAGGCGGCTGATGCCGTTGTGCCGCCGGAGAAGGCGTCGGCAGGCACCACCTTCTGCAATCCGGTAAATATTGAATATTGTTTCACGCCCTATGGCTGGCATGGGCGTGAGGCGGCCGATCCTTTAGTCGTATTGTTCAAGGGGGATTACTACCTGTTTCCTTCCAAGAGCGGCGGATACTGGTGGTCTCCTGATCTTCTCACTTGGTCGTTCGTTCCAAGTAACGATAGTTATTCCTATTCAGGTGATCTTCGTAAATCGGATGGTCTGGAAAAAGATCTGCCTGTCTGGGGGTATGGCCCGCTCGGGGCCGTGGTGGGCGGAAAACTCATTTATAGTCAGCAATTAGATGCGTTTTATCGGCTGATCGACCCTAAAAAAGGAACTTTCACGCGGATTTGTGACAGGTTGCCGGTATCCAATGATGACTGGCTGTTTGTTGATGATGATGGCCGGGTTTACCTTTATGCCATCGGTTTCAACCCCCGCGGCGTGTATGTCTATGAACTGGATCCGACCAATGACCTTAAGGTTGTTCGGGGACCGGAGAAATGTATGCTTCCAGGAGGGATCCGGCCAGATGCCGAGGGATTCTTTGCATTAGGTCCGGTGGGCGGGGATGGGACGCAAATTGCCCGTTTGACCGGAGAAGGCCCCCAAATGTCTAAGCGAAACGGTAAGTATTTCCTGCAGGTTTCAATGAGTGGGACGGAATTGCCAATATACAGGGATAGCGCGTTTGTCTCGGATTCGCCACTGGGACCGTTTCAGTATTTCACGAATAATCCTGTATCGTACCGTCCTGTTGGTTTCGTGAATGGAGCGGGCAATACTGGCTTTTTTACCGACAAGCAAGGTCAGGACTGGCGCGTGGTGACAACCTGTGTATGTGTTAAGCACATTTTCGAAAGACGGGTGGCGATGTATCCCGCGGGCGTGGATCAGGATAATGAGATGTTTACCGACACCTATCTTGGCGATCTGCCCCAGTACGGGCCGGGACATCGCAGGAAAGGGCTGGGGGGGAATCTGGTGGGATGGATGTTGCTTTCCCACAAGAAGCAGGCAACGGCTTCAACAACGCTCGGGAGTCCGCCGTCGGTGGTCTGTGATGAGGATATCAAGTCATGGTGGAGTGCGAAGACGGGCGAAAAGGGCGAGTGGCTGACTGTCGATTTGGGGAAACAATGTCGCATTAACGCCGTCCAGGTGAATTTTGCGGAGCAGGATGCGACTGCAGTCAAACGCCGCGCGGAGGACGAGCTTTACCATCAGTATACGCTGGAAGTCAGTGACGACGGCCAGGCATGGCGGATGGTCATCGACAAGAGCACGAATCAGCGTGATGTTCCTCACGACTATGTCCAGCTGAAGAAGCCCGTGATGGCGCGGTACGTGAAGGTGACGAATGTTCACATGGCAGGCCACGGTAAGTTTGCTATTCGCGATCTTCGTGTGTTCGGCAGTGGCCTTGGCCGGCCGCCTGCCGAAGTCACGAAAGTGGCCGTGAAGCGTGACAAGAACTCCTTCCGGGCCGAGATCGATTGGCCCGCGGCGGAGGGGGCTGCCGGCTATGTTGTGCGGTGGGGGAGTTCCAAGGATAAATTGTACCACAGCCAGGATGTCAGGGACGGCGCTAAGGCGACCATCCAGTGCTTGACGGCGGGGGTTGACTACTACTTCGTTGTTGATAGTTTCAATGACAGCGGCGTGACCTTTGGTCGGACTGTCGTGGGTTCCCCGGGGGAAATTGTTGCTCCAAATCCGTGATTTGAATTAAGCGTTGTTCAGTGTTGTCGGTGTTGGTTTGCAGAAAACAAACGATGAAGGAAGCGGGAAATATGAACAGGACAATGGATATTCGGAAAATGACGATGGCAGCGGTGTTGGCGATCGGGATGATTGGCGTGACAGAAGTTCAGGCAAAGCGGCTCCCCGTCAAGGAAGGTCAGAAGATCGCCTTCCTGGGGGATTCAATCACGCAAGGCGGGGTTGGTCCCAAGGGTTATGTGACTTTGGTGATCAGCGGGCTGGCGTCGGCGGGGGTGAAGGTGACGGCTATTCCGGCCGGTATCAGCGGGCACAAGTCCAATAACATGCTGGAGCGGCTTGATCGGGATGTCCTGAGCAAGAAACCGGACTGGATGACGCTCAGCTGTGGTGTGAACGATGTCTGGCACGGGGCGAATGGCGTGCCCCTTGACAAGTACAAGGAGAACATCACGAAGATCGTTGATCAATGCCAGGCGGCGGGGATCAAGGTGATGATCCTTACGTCCACCATGATTGGCGAAGACCAGCCCAATGCCAACAATCAGAAACTGGTTGCCTACAACGAATTCCTGCGGACGCTGGCCAAGCAGAAGAAATGCCTGTTGGCCGATCTCAATGCCGATATGCAGGCCGGGATCGCCCAGGTCAAGGAGAAGAAAGGATATGTCTTAACGGGTGATGGCGTCCATATGAATGATGCCGGGAATGAAATGATGGCAATCGGGGTGCTTAAGGCGTTTGGTTTGAGTAAGGCGCAAGTCGAGCAGGCCCGGAAGAGTTGGGCCCCTGCGCCATCCAAGTGACCGGAAGGGGAAAATCCTGATGACATGCAAATTTGCGAGCTTCCTTTGTTCCCTTGTATTTCTCTCGATGACGGGTTTTGCCAGGGAGGGCGTGCCGAACATTCAGGGCATTCTGGATGAACTTGCGCGCGGATCGGACGGTAAAACGCCGACGGTGAAGAATTTTGATGCCGCATGGGTCGCAAGTTTGGATCAGCGTGGCGAGCCTACGGTTTACACGCGTGAGAACAGCAGGAATTTTGAATACATCGGGATGCCTGTCGGCGGTATCGGTGCCGGCCTGCTCTACCTGGGGGGCGATGGCAAGCTCTGGGGGTGGGATATCTTCAATACCAAAGGATCCGGGCATACCAGGCAGGATAATGGCTTTACGAGTCCTTATGCGCGCAGCGACACGAACAATCCTGCTTATTACCCTCTTGTGCAGGGATTTGCCGTCAGGCTCGACCGGGATGGCGGAACGATCACCCGCACGCTTGATAGGGATGGCTTCAAGGATATCCGTTTCCGGGGCCAGTACCCCATTGGCTATGTGAGCTATGCGGATGCGGACTGTCCGGTCACCGTCGAGCTCGAGGCGTTTTCCCCGTTTTGCCCGATCAATCTCGATGACTCAGCCTTGCCTGCGACAGTCATGCAGTACAAGGTGAAAAATGCCAGCAAGCAAGTGGTATCTGGCGACCTGGTCGGCTGGCTTCAGAACGCGGTCTGCATCGACAGTGGCAAGAAGAGGCCGGAGTCGCTTCTCCGCCGCAACCGCTTAACAGGCGCTAATGAAAGCAGTCTTCTGGAGTTTTCCGCCGAGGTGAGTCGTGATGCTGACAACACTACGGAAGCCTGGATGAAGGGGAATGTTGATTACGGGTCCATGGCACTTCTTCTGATGGATAAGGCGGCGGTGGCAAGGGGAATGGTTGATTTCCAGGCGCCCGGTGGCGAGTTGGACCCCAAAGCGACCGGAGTGGCTCGATCGTGCGGAAGTCCCGCGCCAGTCGGTGCGCTGGCTCGCGCGTTCAGCCTGAAGCCCGGCGAAGAGATCACCGTCCGGTTTGTTCTGGCGTGGTATTTCCCGAACTACAAGGGAATTGGCCTGAGGACGACCACGGAGCGGAGCTATGGTCCGCGGTTCAGCTCCGCCCGCGGGGTCGCCGAATACGTGGCAACCCGTTTCGACACGTTGGCTGGCCAGACTCGGCAGTGGCACGACACCTGGTATGATTCGACGCTGCCGTGGTGGTTCCTGGATCGCACCTTCCTCAATACCTGCATTCTTGCCAGTAATACCAGTTACCTCTTCAGCGATGGTCGGTTCTTCGGCTACGAAGGCGAGCATCTCGGCTATGGCACCTGCACGCATGTCTGGGGATATTCGCAGGCCATAGGATGGCTTTTTCCCCAGATCGAGCGGAGCCTGCGCGAGATTGTGGACTACAATCCCAAGGTCGGGTTTGACGCGAAGACCGGGGGCATCGGCCAGCGCGCCGAATTGTGTCTTGACCCGGCCGATGACGGGCAGTGCAGCATTATCATACGCACCCTCCTGGTACACCGCATGCAGCCGGACAACAAGTTCCTTGCTGGAATTTATCCCCAGATGAAACAGGCGATGAACTTTTTGGTCAACGATCAGGATCCAAAGCGTGAAGGCATCATGACCAAAGACCAGATGAACACGCTTGATGCGCGCTGGTACGGGAAGATCGCGTGGTTGTCGCTGTATTACGGGGTTGCCCTGCGGTCAGCGGCGGAGATGGCGGATGTCATGAATGATCCCGCCGCGGCGACGGAGTGGCGGGCCATCGCGGACAGGGGCCGTAAGTATATTGAGGAGAAGTTGTTTAACGGCGAGTATTTCATCCAGGATCCCGATCCGGCGCATCCGGATTCTCCGGGCTCCTTCACGGGGTGCATGGTCGACCAGCTCCTGGGACAGAGCTGGGCATATCAGGTCGGCCTTGGCAGGATCATTGACCCGGAGAAGACGCGCAAGGCGCTCGAATGCCTGTGGCGCTACAATCTCACGACCGATGTGGGACCCTACCGCGAGAAGTTCCGGAACGGCCGCTGGTTTGCCAAGGCGGGTGATGGTGGATTCCTCATGTGTTCGTGGCCGAACGGGGGGACGGAGGCGATGAAGCGCGGGGGGCAGCTTTTTGCCGGCTACATGAATGAATGCATGTCAGGTTTCGAATACGCTTTAAGCTCGGTGATGATGCGGGACGGAATGCCTTTCCGCTCGCTGGCCCATACCCGGATCATGAACGAGCGTTATGCCGCGGCAAGGCACAATCCATGGAACGAGGTCGAGTACGGGAGCTTTTACGCCCGTGCCATGGCCAGTTACGGGGTATTTACGGCAGCGTGCGGTTTTGAGTATGACGGGCCGAAGGGGTATATCGGATTTTCGCCGCAGCTTACCCCCGCCAATTTCAGGGCGGCTTTCACCGCGGCGGAAGGGTGGGGGACTTATGAGCAGAGGATCGGGGACGACCGGGCCAGAACATCGAATTGCCGGATCGCTCTCAAATACGGACGACTCAAGGTTAAGTCTGTTTCCCTTGGTGTGGTTGCGGAAATGAAGCCGCGTTCCGCCAAGTTGAAAATCAAGGGTTGCGCGGTGGACTGCACGCTCAAAAGCGAGAACGGCCGTTGCATCATCACCCTCGCCGAGGATGTCACGCTTAGCGCCGGTGATACGTTGGAAATCGTTCTGAAGCACAAGCGCTAGGAATCGCATTTTGGCCTCCGAGGAGAATGAAATAATGAAGCGGTTTTGGGAGCTTGGAGGATATGGTAGAGGCATGAATATCATGCATGCGGCCAGATGGATATTCCTCCCTGTCGTTCTGAGTCTCGGTATGACGGCAATTAGTGCCGAAGATTCCCTCCGGGCCGACACCATAAGTTGTCAGTCACTTCGTCAGGCAATCACGGCGCTCACCGGGACACTCGGAGCCCGTTATCCGGGCGGCAAGCAATGGCTGGCTGAGCTTGATGCCCTCGAGGCCCGGCGGGCCACCCTGGAGAAAGCAGGTAATACCGAGGCGGTTCTGGCCTGGAATAGGGAATTCGAGGCCTTCCGGCGCGAGGCCCTTGTCGCCAATCCACTGGTGAGCGGACAACCGTTGGTATTTGTCGTTCGCAATCAATATCGCGAGGAACATCACAATACCGAGACGATGTTTCTTGCTGACGAGGTTGCTGCCTCGTGTTTTCAGGCGGGCGGGGCCCTGAAGATCCTGGACCTAAAGACTGGCGGGCCACCCAGAACCCTGCTGAATACGGCCACTGGCCTTATTCGCGACCCCGATGTCCATTTCGACGGGAAGAAGATCGTTTTTAGCATGCGGAAAGACCGTGCCGATGGTTATCATATATATCAGATTAACACTGATGGCTCCGGGCTGAAGCAGCTGACTTCCGCTTCCGGTGTGTTCGACATTGATCCCTTGTATCTTCCGGATGATTCCATTGTGTTTACCTCATCGCGTGAACCGAAGTATTGCCAGTGTAACCGGCATCTGATGGGTAACTTGTACCGGATGGAACCCGATGGTGCCAATATCCATCAGATCAGTAAAAACACCTTGTTTGACGGCCATGCCTCGCTGATTCCGGATGGGAGGATTCTTTACGATCGCTGGGAGTACGTTGATCGTAATTTCGGTGATGCCCAAGGTCTGTGGACCTGTCATCCGGATGGCACTTCACATGCCCTGCACTGGAAAAACAACACCGCCGCTCCCGAAGCAATCCTTAATGCCCGTGCCGTCTGGGGAACGCCGCTGACGATCGGTGTCTTTGCCACGTTGCATGACCCGTTCGGGGCTCTGGCTCTCATTGACCGCAGACTGGGATTGGAAGGCAAGCTTCCGGTTGTGAGAACTTGGCCCTCGGGAGCTGTGAATTTGATTGATGAGAAACGGCAGCAGCTCCAACTGTTCCGCCGGATTCAGGAACGTTACCAGGATCCGTATCCGCTGTTTGACCCGGAGGCCGGGGCCTTGGCGGGTAAATTCTTCCTGTGCTCCCGATGGTCTCCGGATGCGGCCTGGGGAATTTGGCTTGTGGATGTCTTTGGTAATGAACTGCCGCTTTATAAGGAGTCGCCGGGCTGTTTTGATCCCATGCCCCTGTGTTCAAAGCCGCGTCCTCCGGTGATCCCCTCTGTTCGTAATTTCAAAAATGAATGTGGATCGTTCTATGTTCACAATGTGTATGATGGAACCCACATGAAAGGCGTCAAACCCGGGTCGGTGAAGACGCTGCGTGTCGTGGAGGCGCCGGAGAAAAGGTTTTGGTCGTCCGGGGAGCACTGGCATGGGCAAGGCGGGATGTGGCCTGCCATGAATTGGCACGATCACGGCAACAAGCGAATTCTTGGGACCGTGCCTGTCGAGGCGGATGGTTCGGTGTACTTCGAGCTGCCCTCGGAACGATTTGTTTTTTTTCAGCTTCTTGATGAGAATGGCATGATGATCCAGTCGATGCGCAGCGGCACGATTGTGCAATCGGGGGAGAGGTCGGCTTGCGTTGGCTGTCATGACGATCGCCTGGTGGCGTCTGCCCCCAAGACCATGCCTGTTTCGCTTGCCATGCGGGGTGAGACGCGCAAGCTCAAGGATTGGTACGGCCCCCCTCGGGAATTCGGGTTCATGGCCGAAGTACAGCCGGTGTTCAATAAGAATTGTGTCAGTTGCCACGATTACGGGAAGGACGCTGGCAAGAAACTCAACCTGGCGCCGGACCGCACGTTGATATTCAATACCGCATACATGGAGCTGTGGCGCAAAGGCTACACCGGCTGCATTGGTGCCGGGCCGGCAGAACTCCAGCCGGCGTACTCCTGGGGCTCGCATGCCAGCAGGCTTGTCCGGGAGTTGCGGGATAAAAAAGTGCCGGAGCACAAGGATCTGAAACTCAACGCGGAAGAATTGGACCGGATCATCACCTGGATCGATATGAATGGCGTTTACTATCCCACCTATGCCTCGGCCTATCCCGACAGCCTGACCGGCCGGATGCCGTTGAATGTCATGCAGCTCAACAGACTGTGCCAGTTGACGGGCATGTCCATCGAGCAGGTGCGGAATCACAGGGAGACTTCGGGGCCGGAAGTGAGTTTTGACCGCCCCGAGTCAAGTCCCTGCCTGCAGAAGCTGGGCACAGGTAGTCCTGAATATCGAGAGGCCCTGGCGATTATCCTGGCCGGCCGTGAAATGTTGGGCAAGCGTCCCCGCGCCGACATGCCCGGCTTTCAGCCCTGCGATAAAGATCAGCAGCGTGAAGTCAAATACCAGCGGCGGCGGCAGGTCGAGCTGCATATCCGAGAAGCCCTCCGGAATGGCGAAAAAGTCTATGATACGCCTTGAAAGCCCTACTCCCTGCAGGGAGTAGGATCAGGCTGATCACGTGATGAGTCCCGCCTTGCGTGCCATTTCCTCGAGTCTGGCGATGGCGGCATACCCTGTCTCTCCCAGGTCGAGCGAGAAATCGTTGACAAACATCTTGATATGGTTTTCCTGCACGGCGTGGCTGATTTCCCGGGCATGGTCGCTGACGTACCTGGCGGTTCCCGCCGGATTGGCAAGCGAATGACGGATCGCGTTCCTGATCAAATCCTCGAGATCGGTGATGATGGATGGCCCCAGGTTTTTGCGGGCAACAATGCAACCCAGCGGGATCGGATATCCCGTTTCCTGCTCCCACCACTCGCCGAGATCCATCAGGCGGGTCAGGCCCGCATCCTGATACACGAATCGAGTTTCGTGGATGATGATCCCGCAATCCACGCTTCCGTCCAGGATCTTGTCCATTACCTGATCATACGGGACGAACAGCTTTTGATGAATGGCGGGGGCCCATAAGCGGAGGAGGAGATGGGCGGTTGTCAATTCACCGGGAATGGCGACCCGGCATCTCGGTAATTCCGGGGCGGAAATCGGCTTCTTCGAGACAAGCAAAGGGCCGCAGCCGAATCCGAGGGCGGCGCCGGCATTCAGTAGTTTATAGTTTTCCCGGATCAGCAGATAGGTGTGGAAAGAGACTTTGGTCAGGTCATAGGTCGCCCGTAACGCCAGCTGATTGAGCGTTTCGACGTCATGCAGGTGCGTGGTGACCGTGTAATCCGGGCGGGAAAATCCGTTTGTCGCCACATCATGAAACATGAAGGTGTCATTTGGGCAGGGCGAATAAGCCATGGTCAGGTCATGTTTCATTACCACTAATTATATCGGGATAAATGGAGCAGTCGCAAGCCTGGAGTGAGTCATGGGGTGGTCCATCCTTCGGGCGAATTGCGTAAAAGAGGTCCTGCTTTGCGCAAAAGGGGCCTTTGTCGGGATGTGTCATTCGTATATTGTACCGGTCAGCAATACGGGTGAGCTAAATTCACGACTAAGTTGGTTTTTTGCGCGGAAAATTATTATTGTGGATAGGTGTGCTGGCAGAAGGAGAATAGTATGAAATTCCTCATCCTGGTCGGGTTGCTAATCACGCTTAATGTCTTCGGCGCGGAAGGGGGCGATCCGGCGACCAACATCATCCTTAACGCGGATACGCCATGGATTGTCGCCGACGACGAGTCCGAGGCTTTCCAGCGGGCATTGGCGGACTTGCAACGCGACTGGTACAAGGTGCTGGGGCACCGGCCCATTATCCTGAACAAACCCCCGGCTACGTGGCGTGGCCCCCTGGTGTATCTCGGGACGAAGCAAACCCGGGTGAAGGACCTGCCGGACGGGGCCGAGAGTTTCGTGTTGCGTGTTCATCAGGATACCAACGGCCAGCCCGCCATCGTGGCCGCAGGCAGAGATGTGCGCGGCGCGATCTTTGCCGCGTACGCGCTGGCAGAGGAGTTCCTGGGCGTTGACCCCTGGTATTACTGGACGGATCACGAGCCGGTGCCTCAAAAGCAGATCGAAGTTCCGGCGGGTCTCGACAAGAAATTTGGCTCTCCGACGTTCCGTTATCGGGGCTGGTTCATCAACGATGAGGACCTGCTCGCCGGTATTTCGCCCGATCCCTTGCGTGAGGGGGTTTTTTCGCTGGAAATGCTCGATCATATCTGTGAGACCCTCCTCCGTTTGCGCGGGAACATGATCGTGCCGGGTACCTTCAACTTTCCCGATGAACGCTGTTGGGAGCTCGCCTCACGGCGTGGACTGGCGCTGAACATGCACCATATCCAGGTTGTCGGGCTGAATACCTTCCGGTGGCCCGCGGGCGTTAAGTTTTCCTATAACCAGAATACCGAGGTCATGGAACGCTACTGGCGTGACTGCATTGCTGCCTTCAAGGGCAGGGAAGTTGTCTGGACCGTTGGGTATCGCGGCAAGAATGACCATCCGTTCTGGGTGGATGAGCCGGGTTTGAATACGTCCGAAGCACGTGGGGCGGCCATGACGAAGGCCATTGCCAGGCAGGTCGAGTTGATCCGCGAGGTTGATCCCCATGCGATGATCATCGCCAACCTCTGGATGGAAGGCGCCGGGATGATGCATGCCGGTCACCTTAAGCTGCCGGAGGGAGTTGTGCAGGTCTGGCCTGATGACATGGGAAACGGCTTTATCACGGATAACGGCAACGTCAAGGCTGGCCAAGGCGTTTATTATCACACGGCGATGTATACCGCTTCACGCAACCAGTTGAGCGAGATGATCCCTCCCAGTCGCATTTGCAGCGAGCTCGGCCGGTTTGTGAAGGCGGGAGCGACGAATTTCTTCCTGGTCAATGTCAGTGATGTTCGCCCCGTGCCGCTATCTACCGACTGCGCGATGCGTTTTGCCTGGAATGCGGCGCCGTATCTCGGGAAAACAGACAAGGAGAACATGGATGCATTCCTGTTGGACTGGAGCCGGCGGCAATTCGGTGAGGAGTTGGCAGGAGATGTGGCGTCGATATATGCCCGGTTCTTCGATATCCCGTATCACAGGGGTCGCGGAAATACCGGCGATAACCAGCTCCACACGCTCATGCGTCAATCCAGCCCCAGGGCGGGCGAGTTTGCCGCATCGAATCGCCCCTATGTCGCTGAACTCGCCGCCACGGCCCAGCCTCTCATGGCGCGGGTGCCGGAGAAACGCCGGGATTTCTATCAGGCCCATGTGTTGACTCCGATCCAGATCCATTTGCAGTCGTTGGCGATGCTGGAGGAGTATTGTGCCGCGAAAGTGGCGTTCGAGAAGAAAGATGCGGCGCAGGCATTGATCCTGGCAGACCAGGCGATGCGATCTTCTGATGAGTTGTTCGCGTCACTTCACCTTGCTGAAACCGGCAAGTGGGCCACATGGTATGCTGGTGACCTGTTAGTCGGAATGGAAGGAAGCCGCGACTTGGTGCGCGGGCTATTGGCCCAGGTGAAAGGCGAGCCGGTGCCTCCCTCGCGCACAAAATATAATTGCTACACAAAAATATATAGGTATCAGATTCCGTTCCAGGGAAATTTTCCGCGGTTGTACCCTCGCCCGGGTGATGGTCAGAAGACTGGGACACAAGGGGCGAAGTAGGTCAACACCGGTTTCGACGAAGCGGTTCTCCGAAAAAGGGGGACGACATCACCTTGGTCAGTTCCTCATTCCGTCGTGAGACGTTCCAGCCGCACTCGTTGGCCATGATGTCGGCGCACCGTTGCAGGGTGGCGGGGGCGGGCAGTCCTGCCGAGCCCAGGTCAGTCCGGCGGAAAACAACATCCGGGAGCGTTACCGCCATTTCGTGGCGGATGGCATGGATAATTTCCGCTCCGATAACGGAGGTGTCGGGACCCAGTGTTTCCAGAAGGGCTGGTACTGTCTTGCCGAAGTCCAGGACGGTGCGGGTTTCGCTGCCGAAATTGTACAGGAGATGGATCATTACTTCCGCAGTCAGGGGAGGCGTTGCCCCGGCCCTGGCATCGGAAAGTGCCTGTTGGAAGTCATGGATCTCGCCCCCGGGCAGGAGCGTCAGTTCCGTGCCTGATACCCTGGCCGGGCGCCCCAGTTTTGAAAGAACGTGGCTGATGGTCCGGGTCGCGACATCCCGGGCGGTGGTGTATTTAACTCCCACCACGGTGACCAGGCCTTCGAGGCGGTCCTGTCGGGCATGGTCAATGATCGAGAAATGATTGGCCAGGGCCGGTTCCTCGTGGCTGGCCCGCTCATGTTTGATCGGCAGGAGGCCGGCGAGGACGCCGGAGATGTCCTCCCGTTTGAATTCCGCCGCGGGATAGGCCAGGGTTAAATCGGAGAGCAGGGTTTCGATATCCTGCTCCGTCACGGCCATGGAATCGGGTGTTCCCTTGTGGATTCGGTAGAAGGTTCCGGCGACGGTGTGGTTGCGCCACGGCATGAGGAACAGAAGGCGCTGGCCGCCACCTGTCTTGCGGGTGCAACGCAGCCCGGTGGCCTGTGGCAGGAGCTGGCGGCGGAGGATGAAATTCAGGCCCAGGGCAAGCCCCTTCATCGGTGGGCTGGGGCGGCTATCAAGCAGGTTCAGCAGGTCATTGATCCAGGGGCCGGTAGCGTTGATGACCAATCGTGAGCTGATGTCGAATTCGCTTCCGGTAAGTTCATCTCGTGCCCGGATGGCCGTGATCCGGCCATTGGATTGGTGGAAGGCTGTCAGCTTGACGTAATTGGCGGCAACCGCACCGGCGTCAACGGCGCCCTGGATCATGCCGGTCACGAGGCGCTCGGAATTGAAAACATAGGCGTCATGCCAGGTGGCGCCGCCTGTGATGCCGGCCGGTGCCAAGCCGGGGATCCTGCGGCAGGTTTCATCGCGGGAGATGAGGGTGCCCCGGGGGATGTGTTTTTCTGGATCGGATAACTGGTTCCGGTCGAGGCTGAGGATTTCATTCAGCAGCATCCCGCAGAACATGGCTTCCCGCCCCTTCATGCCGTGTCCCTGGGTTGGCATCATGCAGGGGAGGGGATGGACCAGGTGCGGCGCGGTGCGTAGCAGGGTGCGCCGCTCGACGACTGAATTGCGCAGGCGCGGGATATCGAGCTGCTGCAGATAGCGTAATCCGCCATGGATGATCTTGAGGCTGTTGGAAGAGGTTCCAGAACAGAAATCGCCCTGCTCGATCAGAGCCGTGGAAAGTCCGCAGAGCGAGGCTTCCCGCGCCAAAGCGGCACCGTATATGCCCCCGCCCACCACAACCACGTCAAATTCCCGGCTGGCAAGTGAGGTCAGATCGCGTTTCATGATTTCGGAGTGTATCGGGAGGCAGGGCACTGTCGCAAGCCTGGAGTGTTGTCGATAAAGATAAATTCGTGCCTCAAACCAGCCATAGAGTGCTGGCACACGCTTCAACAAGATCTAAATGCCAGGGAAAATCTGTCGCGGTTACTATTGTTCAAAACGGTGTGCATGGAATCATTTGCCTCGCGTTACAACAATCCCGCCAGAGGTTGAAATATATTTACCGATCAATAATTTTAAATGGGGGTCAGATGTATATGGAGGCACATCAACATGGTAATCCCAAAAATGGGATTTAGGCGCTATTTTGAAGGTTTTGACGCTGTGTCCCCTTTCATTCAGGCGACGGGTCAACTCTTCCATATCACTGCGCCGATAAATAACGGAACCTCCCCGCTCAATCGTATCGTCATTAGACGAGAGATTAAATTCAGTCGTATGTACCGCAATGCCGCCAATGCGTAATGTTTTTTCTACAGAATCAATTACAAACTGCATGCCAGCTTCCAGGCTGCCCAGATGTTCAAAGCAGCAAGACGACCAATTGAAGTCAAACCCTGCAAGCTCAGGAGGAATCTTAGTCATATCACATTCTTGATAGGAAACTCTCGAATCAAATAAATCACCATTTAATATTTCTGTATAACGGATCTTTGACAGGCTGTTAATGTGCTGCCCGGTTTCCGCCCATCCCTTTTGTTCAGCGATTTTGATCGGAGCGTCGGTTGCTAATATTTCAGAGCCTAAACTGGCAAATACTGCGGGAAGCCGTTCGGTGCCAACACCGAAACCCAGACCTCTACTACCATGTTTAACAACGCCAGACTCGAGCAAGTGGTGGACAACAAAAACCCACTCCCACACTTTTCTTTGCCAAACAAATGGGTGCTTCATCAATTCGCAGATTTCAAGAAACCGGGGATTCAGAAAATCATCAACACTGCATGTCGAAAAAGACATGAATGCAGTACCAGCAGTTGGCTGAGGGTATGGTGGCTTCAATAAATACCTGTTTTCTCCTAATCTAACTGCTGATTCGAGGTTTTCGATTATTTCAATTCGTTTTTTTAACCCAGCAATCTCGTTTTTCAGGTCGCAAGTCAGTACCGTGCGCAAATAATCAAGTATTTTGCTCAACATAATATCTAGTCTTCTCCTTTTGAACCCGGCGTTTATGCCTCATGTAGAGATGGTCACACGAGCGAAAAGGTTTTAAAACTATCAGTAATCTGACATTCAATCCACTCAGGATTTGCATGAGCCGGCCATGAAGCTGTCGGGGCTGGTGACAACGGTTTTCACGTTTTGTGAAGGTGTCAAATGAAACGTCCATGGCGAAACGATGCTGGCACGTCTAGCAAGGATTACGGGGGGGCGGAAACTGGCGGCCCGGCGCATGGCGCGGGTTCAAAAGTCCGTCGAGGCGATGCGCCAGCATATGAGGGACGAGAAATCCGGGGTGTTCCTCTCGGTCAAGCGAGACTCCTTTGAGAAGGTGCCCGTGGCTACGAGTGGGAGCTGGATCCATGATGCTCGATGGCTTGTGCCGAAAGCATCGAGTCTAGGTGACGGTGGCTTGAGCTGTCCAGCGCCTAGGCAAAAATGGTTGACGGCAGAGGGCTGTCAT
>JAABPW010000169.1 GCA_011391785.1 Verrucomicrobiota bacterium | reverse complement strand
ATGGCGGAGAAGGAGAAGATCATCAGGAGCCCGAGGTTGATGTTGCGGGGGGCCAGGCTCTCGCTCCAGGGAATGGTCGACAGGCACATGATGGCCGGCAGGACGATCATGACGGGGGCGATCTTGAACAGGACGGCATCGGCGCCGCGCTGCACGAGCAGTTGCTTGGTGACGAGCTTGATGCCGTCCGCAACCGGCTGCAACAGGCCCCAGGGCCCGACTTCCTTGGGACCATACCGCAGCTGGAACCAGGACGGGACTTTCCGCTCCATGAGGGAGAGATAGGCGGCGTTGAAGGCCGCGAACCCGATCAGCGCGATGGCGTAGAGCGCCAGCCGCACGATTTCCATGATGAATTCCTTGGGTATGTTCATTAGCGGTCCATATCCGGGATGACCAGGTCCAGGCTGCCCAGCAGGGCGAGCGCGTCGGCCAGCAACATGCCGCGCGAACATTCCTGGAACAGGCTCATGTTGGAGAAACAGGGGGAACGCAGCTTCAGGCGGTAGGCCTTGTCCGTGCCGTCGCTGATGGCGCGCACGCCGAAACTTCCCCGGGCCGACTCGACATTGAAGTAGCAGTCGCCCTTGGGTGGCTTGAGCATTTTCGGGACCTTCTCGGCCATGACCGGACCCGGCTGCATCAGGTCGAGCGCCTGCTCGATGATCCGCATGCTTTCCATCATCTCATCCATGCGCACCAGGTAGCGGGCCATGCAGTCGGCTTCCGGGTAGACGGGGATGTTGAAGTTGAGCTGGGGATAGGCGGAATAGGGTTCCGCCTTGCGGACATCGTAGGCGATGCCGGAGCCGCGAACCACGGGGCCGGTGGCGCCATAGCGGCGGCAGGTTTCCGCCGGAATGATGCCGATGCCCTCGCACCGCTTCCGGAAGATGATGTTCTTGGTGATCAGCGCGTGGTACATCGGCATGCGGCTGCGCAACCGGGCGATGAACTCCCGCGTGCCCGCCACGAACTGGTCGTCGACATCGTTGCAGACTCCGCCAAACCGGTAGTAGCAGAAGGTCAGGCGGGCGCCGGTGACGGATTCAAGGAGGTCCAGGATGTGCTCGCGGTCATCGAAGGTGTAGAGCAGGGGCGTGAATCCGCCCAGGTCGATCAGGAAGGCCCCGGCCCACAGGAGATGGCTGGCCAGCCGGTTCAGTTCGGCGGTGACGACGCGGATATATTCCGCGCGCTCCGGCACGGTGATTCCTGCCAGGCGCTCGACGGCGCACACGTAGCCATGGGTATTGAACATCGCCGCCACGTAGTCCATGCGGGCGGTATTGGGCAGGAACTTGGCGTAAGTCCGGTTCTCTCCCATCTTCTCGTGCATCCGGTGCCCGTAGCCGATGACGGGCTCGGCGTCATCGATATATTCGCCATCCATGGTGAGCTTGATGCGCAGCACGCCATGGGTGGCCGGATGCTGGGGCCCCAGGTTGACGACGAAAGTCTCGCGGTGGATGGTTTGCCCTTCGATGCTCACGTGCCGAAGTCCTTTCGAAGGGGATGGAACGTGGCGTCCTCGGGCAGGAGCAGGGGAGTCAGCTGGGGATGCCCGCTGAACTTGATCCCGAAGAAGTCATGCGTTTCGCGCTCGTGCCAGTTGGCGCCGGGGAATATCGCGTGGATCGAAGGCAACGCGGGGATATCGCGCGGGACCCGGGTCCGCACCGCCACCCGCTTGCCTGAGGCAAAGGAGGTGAAGTCATAAACGACCTCATATTGCTTGTCGGCGATCCAGTCCACCCCGGTGATGGCCTCCAGCGTATACCCGCCCTGATCCATGATCCTGGCGGCATCCTGGATGCGGTCAGGCTGAACGGTCACATCCAGGTCGGTGCCGCGTTTGGCGTGATCCGTCTCCAGGACGGGCGCTACCGGGGCGGCCGGCTGGCCTTCGGTCGGGGTGACCGGAGGCGTTGCGCCACCCTGCGCGATTTCGCCCAATCTTGTTGTTAAATCCTGGATCGTCATGGCTATACCTGTCATTGCGCCTTGGCAACCGGCCAACGCCGTTTGCCGGTGAGTTTCTTCTCAAGTTCAAGAAACCCTTCTATGAGAGCTTCCGGTCGCGGGGGGCAGCCGGGGATATAGACGTCCACGGGAAAGAGCTTATCGACGCCCTCGACAACGTTGTACTGGCCGGGGAAGACAAAGGGTCCGCCGGAAATGGCGCAATTGCCCATGGCAATCACCCACTTGGGTTCAGGCATCTGGTCGTAGAGGGTGACGACGGCGGGCGCCATTTTCTTATTGATCGTGCCGCAGACAATCATGACGTCGCTCTGGCGGGGGGAGGGACGGAACACCTCGCAGCCGAACCGTGCCATATCAAAGCGGGCGGCGCCGGTGGCCATCATCTCGATGGCGCAGCAGGCAAGTCCGAACGTCATAGGCCACAACGAGTTGGCGCGAGCCAGGTCGAGGATTTGGTCCATTGCGGCAAAGTGGATCAATCCCGGGGGGACTTGAGTTTGCTCGTCCAAGTGAACACTCCTTTCATCCAGGCGTAAACGATTACAAGGGCCAAGATACCGACAAAGAGGACGAATTCGAACAGTTCCGTCCAGCCGGGGCTCTCATTATAGATTACGGCAACCGGAAACAGGAACAGGACGTCCACGGCAAACGCCACGAAAATGAGGGCATAGAGGTAATATACCACCCCATACCGGATCCAGGTGGAGCCGATGCCGGGTACGCCGCATTCGATGACTTCCAGGGTTTTGCCGGCATGGGCGCGGGTTTTCCGGGGAGCCAGGATATGCGACAGGATCATGGGCGCTATTCCCAGAACCAAGCCACCGGCCAGAAAGGCCATAACATAGATCAGGTCAAGTAAAGCAGTTTTGTCCATAATATCTACAGAAACAATAGCTTAAGTCATGTCCGCCGTCTGCCTCATGACCTTCTGAGTCAAAATCGATGTGCTGAATTATTCCTGTTTTTGGCTCCCGGTTCAAGTGTTAAAATGTTAAGAATTCCGGCATAATTTATGTATTTGGGCTTTGAGATAGGTGAATATATGTGAGGCTGCAGGGGTGAGTCATTCCGGCGAACGATGCTGGAAAGGTCAGGCATTTGGTGTTTGAGACGGCTCTACCGTGCTGTGCCAAACCCTTGAAATCACCAATGCTAAACAAGATTCCGCAGGCAATGATTTTTGCGCATAACTGAAAACACGTAATGCGCAGAACCTGTTTGGCAACGCGCCCATCGCCAGACTAACCCACTACGGAGGTGAGTGAACTATCGTCAAGACCCTGTTGGAGCGAGGAGAGCTGAGTAGCCTCTTCCTGAAGAACGACGAAGATGAGGACCAATTGTTGTCGTTTCTCAAATCTTTTATTGCAATTGTACGCGTCACCCGCTACTTTCCGAATCCGAGTTTGGTTTGATGTTTGCGAATGGCTTTCCCAAGTCTGAGGTTTCGACGGGAGCGTACACAGCGCTTCCGCTACTGATGGCGGGAATTTCTTCCTTGCGTCAGGTTTGTTTCAGCTGATCTCAACGCCCCATGGGACGGGGCCGATGGTGCAAAGGACGTGGTGACAATGAATAGGATAAGCATCTTGAAGTGTTGTGTCTTTCCGGCACTGCTGGCGGGCCTGCTGCTGGCGCCGGGCCTGGCCCGGGCGGCGAGCTATACCAACTCGGCCTCCGGCAACTGGAGCGCGGCCGGGAGCTGGTCTGACGGGGCGGTACCACCGGCTGGCGGCGAG
>JAABPW010000168.1 GCA_011391785.1 Verrucomicrobiota bacterium | reverse complement strand
CGGCCACCGGCGTTACCGGGGAGGGAGGCGGCATAAGAAATTTCTCGTAGACGGGCTTCCAGAGCAGCATCGCCGCAAACAGCGCCGCGAGAATGAGGGTATCCTTGTTAAGCAGTTTCTTCATGTCCATAACTGACCTCTTTTCATCTTCCGTGATCGTCATTATTCCGCGGCGCAGGAACCTTGTCCACCCCGCCGGAATGCCAGGGATGACACTTCATCACCCGCCGCAACCCCAACCCCAGCCCCCGCCCGGCGCCATGGGTTTCAATCGCCTCGATACAATAGGCCGAGCAGGTCGGATAGAACCGGCACTGGCCTCCGAGCACCGCCGCCAGCGTATACTGGTAGAAGCGGATCAGAAGGATGATCATCCGCCCGATCATTCGATCATCTTCGCCTTTCTGGCCAGCTTGATCAAATCGTCGTTCACGTCCTGCCATGAGGCCGTGAGAATCGAACGCCGTGCCACGAGGACGACATCGACCTCGCCATGGAAACGGTTCCGGTTCAGCCGCCAGGCCTCACGGAGCCGGCGCTTGGCCCGCGCCCGCTTGATCGCGTTGCCAATCACGCGGCTGGCCACCACACCCAGGCGCAACGAAGCCCCCGGTCCGTGGTGAAGCCACATGACCAGGGTGCGCGCCGCACAGGATTTCCCCTGGGCATACGTCGCCTCAAAGTCGGCCGTCGAAGTCAACCGCTGATGCCGCCGCAAGCGACGGTCCGGCAACGGAATCCCCGGCACATCAACTGTGTCCGCTGGCGTAACCATAAGGCCCCTAAAAAAAATGAACGCCGGCGCTGCCCACCCGGGCAATGCTCTGTTTGCCAACGGCTGGGGCATTCCCCACCCGCCGGCAAACAACGGCGTTCACCTGCAACCCGACCGTTTCCAGACGGAAAGCTTATACAGCAGTCAGTTTGACCCGGCCTTTTTGACGGCGCCGTGCCAGAACCTTACGGCCATCCGCCGTTTTCATGCGTTTTCGGAAACCGCACTTGCGTGCACGCTTCTTTTTGGATGGATGATATGTCATCTTCATCGTCTTGGTCCCTCTCTACAAAGGGCGACAAAGTACCATTTCTCGCTTTTCTGTCAAGCTAGAGGTGGTGTATACACCCATCTTGTGAATAACACATTTTATATCAAGAACGTCAGAATCCTCGATCCCGCCTTGAAAATGGACCTATTTCAGGATCTTTTCATCGCAAATGGCCGGATTGCCGCCCTCCCCCCCTCCCTCCCCCCGGACACCCGAATTATCGAGGGAAAGGGTTTGGCGGCGGCACCTGGATTTATTGATTTGCATGTCCATCTCCGGGAACCGGGCCATGAAGCGGCGGAAACCGTGGCGACCGGTTGCCTGTCGGCGGCCCGGGGCGGATTCACCACCATCGTCGCCATGCCCAATACCAACCCGCCCCTCGATTCACCCGAACAGGTCGCGGAACTCGCGGCCCGCGCCACAGCCGCCGGCCTGGTTCATGTCCTCCCCGCCCCCTGCATCACCAAGGGACGCTCCGGACAGGACGTCGCGGAACTGGCCGCGCTGGCGCAAGCCGGGGCGGTGGCCTTCACGGATGACGGTTGCACGGTCTCCAATGACGCCGTCATGGAAGCGGCCATGGTGGAATCCGCGCGCCTCCACCGGACCATCATGGATCATGCGCTCGATCCGAAACTGGCCGGACATGGCGTCATGCATGAGGGCCTCCATTCCCGGAAACTCGGACTGGCGGGCATTCCTTCCGAGGCCGAAACCGTCACCGTGAACCGCGACATCCAGCTCTCCCGGAAAACCGGTTGCGCCATGCACATCCAGCACCTGTCGGCGGCAGGCTCCGTGGAACTCATCCGCGATGCCCGGGCCAACGGGATCCGCGTCACCGCCGAACTCACCCCCCATCACCTCGCGCTGACCGACGCCGACGTCGATCCCGCCAGGCCGGACCGCCACAAGATGAACCCGCCGGTCCGGGGCGAATCCGACCGCGCGGCCCTCGTCAAGGGGCTGCTGGAGGGGACCATCTCCTGTTTCGCCACCGACCATGCGCCGCACACGGCCGCCAGCAAGAACAAGGGCTTCACCGGCGCCCCGTTCGGCGTGGTGGGCCTCGAGACCGCCATTGGCGTCACCTATACCCTCCTGGTCAAGAAGGGCCTGATGAGCCTCCTGGACTGGGTGAGCCGCTGGACAACGGAACCCGCCCGGATCATCGGGCTGCCCGTCCCGACCCTCGCCATCGGCGCCCCCGCCGACCTGGTGCTCCTGGACCTGGATTCGGAGTGGATCGTCGAGCCCGGCGACTTCGCCTCCAAATCCCGCAACACCCCCTTCGCGGGCTGGCCCCTCACCGGCCGCGCCGTCATGACGTTTTGCGGCGGGCGGCTTATCCATGATTTGAAATTTCATATCTCAAATCTCAAATCCCATCAGAACATCGTTCTGATGGGCTTCATGGGCACGGGAAAAAGCACGGTCGGGAGAAAACTGGCGGCTCGGCTCGGGATGAAATTCCTGGACATGGATACCCTGATCGAGGAGCGGACCGGGAAACCGATTCCCCGGATTTTCGAGGAGGACGGGGAACCGCATTTCCGGGATCTGGAGCGGTCGCTGGTCCGGGAACTTTCCGGGCAGGATGGACTGGTCATCGCCTGCGGCGGCGGCGTGGTGATCAATCCCGACAATATCCGCGACTATGGCCGGACCGGACTGGTGGTCTGCCTCACGGCCACACCCGACGTTATTTTCGAGCGCACCTCCCGCGCCCGCAACCGCCCCCTGCTTGAGGAGAAGGACCGCATGAAGCGCATCCTGGACCTGCTGGAAAAACGACGGAGCCTCTATGCCTCCATCCCGCACCAGGTGGACACCACCACCGCTTCCGCCAGCGAGGTCGTGGAAACCATCATCAGGCTGTTCCGCCCATGATCACGTTGCGGCCCGCCACCCCTGACGACATTCCCCTGCTCCGGAAGCTGGCGCAGGCCATCTGGCATCAGGTCTTCACCACCATCATCACGCGTGACCAGACCGACCTGATGCTGGAAACAATGTATGACCCGGCAACGATCCGCGGGGAAATGGATCAGGGTTTCATCTGGAAGGTCCTGGAGGAGGATCACGTGGCCATCGGCTATGTCTCCTACTCCATGACCAGCCCCACGGAGTGCAAACTGCACAAGATCTACCTCCAGCCCGGCCAACACGGGAAGGGTTTGGGCAAGCGGCTCATGAATGACGCCGTGGACTTTGCCCGCAGCCACGGCGCCCGCACGCTCGTCCTGAGGGTAAACCGGGCCAACGAAAAGGCGCTCCGCGCCTACCGCGCCTTCGGCTTCCGCGAGGCCGAACCCGTCGAGTGGGAGTTCGCCCCGGGATTCATCCTCCACGACTACAAGATGACCCTCCCGCTTTAAGATCCAGGCTCTCCAGGAGAAGCCATCGCGCAAAAAAGATTCACCGCCCGCTCCGCTCGAGGCACAGAGGCACGGAGAACTCCCTGCCGCCGCGAAAATGTTGCGGGAATTGAAGGCGGCGGGTACTCCGCCTTAAATTCCCGCAACCCCTCCGCAAGTAATCCAAAGAGGTAATAAAGGTGATTCCACAACCAGGACCTTTCCCTCCCCCTGGCTGCTTCCCCCTTCAGAGAAAGCGTGGCGCGCATTTTGCGGTTCCGCGCCTGCGGGACCGAAAAATGCGCGCCACATTTGTATTCTCTGTGTCTCCGTGCCTC
>JAABPW010000167.1 GCA_011391785.1 Verrucomicrobiota bacterium | reverse complement strand
TTTTCCAGCCAGCCAGGAATGCGATATTGGCCTGGATATTGGCAACCTCTGTCCCCGTCAAAACCCCCGACACCGTCGCAACCCCATTGGAGACCGTCCACCCGTCGCCCATCAATGTGGACGGACAGAGGAATTCCTGGACATTGGACAGACCGTCGCCATCACTATCCCCTCCGCCATCACCCGCAACGGTGGGGTTCAGCCCGACATACAATTCCCAGCCATCCCACATGCCGTCCTTGTCGGTGTCACGCAGGAGCGGATTGGTCGAATGGTCATCCCGATCATTGGGGACCACCGCGGCAATCGTCCTGCCGCCCAACATCTCCATCTGATTGTTGAAACCATTCCCCCTCCAACCGTACGACGGATTGAAGTCGTGATAGGCCAGCGTGACATCATTCGACTTATACCAGGAATTGTACACCTCGTTATGAATGAGAGCGCCCTTGGAAGCATACGTATCCCCATCCGGATTTCCACCAGCGTCACCCGTCGTGCCAAACGTGATCGGATTCCACGGGTCGTGACCGAAAACAATTTCCCAGCCGTCAGGCATCTTGTCACCATCCGAGTCCCACAGGAAGGGGTTGGTGCAACGGGGCAAGTCCGGAAACTCTGTGCGCAGGATCAGATTGGAGTACAGCCCGATATCCCAGGCGTGATACTCAAGCGTATCCGTATACCACCCACCCACGCCGCCGGTCGGCTTGTAAATCAGGTCGTAATCAGCGCGGCCACCATCCGGCTCTTCGACATGCTTTTTCCGGGGATTGAAGCGCCGGTCAACGGTCCTGGACGTCGTGACGAATTCCGAATAGGCGGTTACCTCCCCTGCCCCATTCCCCCTGAACGTAGCAACCACGCCCTGGGACCGGCATACGAAAACGAGGTCATTGGTTCTATCCCTGTTGATATCCCCGATCGCCACCCAGACCGCAGGATAGGGAAGATCAACATTAGCGAGGGTAGGCGTCAGGGATCCATTGGCGCTTCCCAGGAAAATGCGCCCAGTAGTGTTGGACGTGGCCGCCACCGCCAGATCCAGATCATTCGACATGCCCTGATCAAGATAACCTGCCGCAAGATGGAGGGGATTGGCTTTTTCGCCGCACCATAGCCGTTGATTGAAGGCAAAGGCGCCAGCCCCCTGGCCCTTATAGGTCTGCACGGCATTGATGTCACTGTTCCGTGTTGTGACCGCGAAATCATTGGTGCTGTCGCTATCAAGATCGCCGATCACGATGGCTACGGGCTGGAAGCCTCCATCCACGGGAATGGAGGCTGTTTGCGCCAGAACACCCGCCGTATTTTGCACCACGCGCACCCGGGAACCGGCGCTGTCCGTCACGAGAAGGTCCATGTACAGGCTATTGGTCATCGGCGAGAATATCTTTCCCGCCGCAATGCCTGTCGGGGTACCGAACCCGGCCAGTGTGTCGTAGTCGGCAAAGGCACCCGCCGAATTATTGGTCAGGATCGACACCGTTCCGTTTCCGGAATTAGCTACAGCTATATCGATACTCCCATCGCCATTGTAGTCACCCAAGGCCGCATAAACAGGACTCGGCCCGACTGGATAGGTCACGGTGGTGTAGATGTTCGTGGGATCGTACAGCATCACGCTGACACTGTTTCCCGATTGATTAACCGTCACAAGGTCATTCGTGCGCCCATCCGCGTTGAGTCTGCCCATGAAGAGGGCCACCGGACCAGCGCCCACCGGAAAGTTCGTAGGCATTAATGTCAGGAATCCATTGGCATTCATAAAAACAGCAACATCATTCAAGCCGAAATTACAGACCGCCATGTCATGGAACGGATCACTATTAACTGTTCCGATAACCGCAGCGGAGGGTTGCGGATCGATGCCGAACCGCTGCGGGATGCGATGCCCCAGGGGATCCCGAGTCGAATCACCCTGATATTGCCCCTGCCACTCGTCCCAACTATACTCAAACCCATCATCGAAACCGTCTTTTTCAGTATCAATGCTATCTGAAGAGCTCTGGTCACCGCTATCCACCGGATTCGAGACCAATCTCAACACATTGCTTATTACATAGGTGCCACCGCCATTCGTATACGACACAGCCATAGGCGTTGACCACGTTGCCGGAACGATCGCATCAGGCCCCTTATATTCCATGTCGGTGGTCAGCATCGCATTGGAGTTGACATACCCCGTCCGCGGATTCCACTTGCAGTCGCTGTCAGGATTTCCATCGGGTCCATAGACCGAATCCGGTCGGATGACCGCCAGGCCGTTGGTCTGGAACCCCATAGAGATAGGTAACGTACTGCCAGCGATCAGGATGTTGTTATATTCATACCCGTCATCAATACCGTCCTTATCACTATCGGCGTTAACGGGACTGCACTCATTGGTGGTGGCACTGACAACCGGGTTGGTATACAGCAGATTGGAGATCTGGTATTCCAGCAGGTTCGGCAACCCGTCATTGTCGGGATCGCCATAGGGGCCGGAATCGCCCTCGCCGCCGTCGGTAAGTTTTCCCAGTCCGGGATTCGGCTGGGTGTAGTCCAGGCCATATCGTCGCTCCCATTTATCCGACAACCCATCGTTATCTGAATCAGGCTGCTCGGCCGTGAATGTCACCGAGACAGTCTTGTTGGATGTCATGGTTACACCCACAATGGTTGAGCCGCTCGCCGGGATGTCACCGCCCCACGTGACAAACTTGTTGGGCACCGTTGGAGTGGCGGTCAGCTGAACGGTCGATCCCTGATCAAACCACCAGCTGATGTTCTGAACGTATTCGGTTCCACCGGGAAGACGAGACACAGATCCACCGCCGTGAACCTCGATAGTCAGCAGGTGCTGAGAACGCCAGATCCACTGCAGGGTGCTGAGCTGCGTTATTATGAAACTGGTCGCATTTGCCCCTACTCCCGACGAGGCGCTTCCCGTCCCCACATAGCTGGAGGCAATCACCCGTTCAGTGACATCAGGAAGAATATAAGGGGAGGTCACGGAAACCTGAACGGACGCACCGTAAGCGATATTGGTTGTACCCCAGGTCGCCGGGCGCGGATTGCCCACATTGACCCCCGCATTGTTAGTCGAAATGACGGTCAGGGGCATGGGAGCCTGGGGAGTCGGCTTGAAATGAGCCACGATGTAGACATTGGTCTGGTCCGGAATAGAAGGATTGCACTTCACCGTAGTCGTGCTATTGGATATGCCTAAAGTGACCCCACTCCCGCTCTGGACTTCCCAGTAGTTGAAAACATAACCCACGGCGGGAACAGCCGTCAGGTTGGTACCCGTAAGAGGCACCGACATGTATCCCCCCATATCAGGCGGAACGGCAACGGGAGCCGTTATCGTTCCCGTGGCGAAGGTGGGGTTATCATCCGCATCCACCCAGAGGTTGAACGCCGTAAAGGCCGCACGGGCTTCCATCGGCACAATCGACTGGAAGGCCCACAGGAGACAAACTGCCCCCATCATCCTGACCAGGTTCCGATTACAGTTCAAACTCATGGGTTGTTTGCTCATAGCTTTATCCCTCGTGCTAACTGATACACCAACGTTCATAAAAATCCCCCTCTACCACGTTTCCCTGTCAATGAGGCTCTCCCCACATCATCAAGGGCGTGGTTATTTTCCTTCCGCCGGCAACAATCCCTCAATAATATCCTTCCGCTTCCGGACATCGCGCAATTCCTGAGCAATGGTGGAGTGCTCCTTGGTCATGGCATCCCGTTCTTCCACCTGTTTGC
>JAABPW010000166.1 GCA_011391785.1 Verrucomicrobiota bacterium | reverse complement strand
GACCCCGGAAAACGGATGGACTGAATACTGGATCAGCTTTGATGGCGACATTCCGCGTCAACGCGCCAAGCAGGGATTCTTCCGACCCGAGAACGCCATCCTTAAACTCCGGCACGAGGATCGAATCCTTGATATTTTCACCGGTGTTATGAACGCCATCAAGAACAATGAACCGGCCCTTCAACAGGTGATGGCCGGAGCGACCGAGCATATGCTTTCACTGCTGTATTCGGCCAATCACGCCACCTCAAGCGACGAGCGGAACGTGGTGTCCGCCATCCACGAGGCCATCCACCTCATGAACCAGCAGCCCGGAACCGATATCGACCTCAAGGACCTCGCTCAAAAACTGAACGTAAGCTACACATGGTTCCGCCGCTCTTTCCTGCAACATACCGGCCTGAGTCCCCACCAGTACCTGTTGCAGCTGAGGATCGCCAGGGCACGCAGCCTGCTCTCGGAAACAACGCGAACCGTGCAACAGGCCGCCTTCCAGCTTGGGTTTGAAAACGAACAATACTTCTGCCGCCTGTTCAAGAAGAAGACCGGACTGACCCCGAGCGAATGGCGCGCCCATTCACGCAGGAAAGACCAACCCTGAACATCCGTCAGGGAGGGGTGACCTCAAGCGCGGCGTTCACATGGAGGGACTGCCCGGCATTGAGGGTTAAACGGGTCGTTTTCGTTCCGTACCGCACAAGGCACTCAGTGGCCTTGTCGGAGAAAATCTCGGCCGACTGAAGCTTCCCACCCCGCCACCTCATGCTGACCTCGAGTCCGCCACGCGCCCGGAGCCCTTTGACCGCGCCATCCGGCCAGCTCGCCGGCAAGGCAGGCAACAGGCATATCTCGCCAGCGTGGCTTTGTAGCAGCGCCTCCGCTATGCCCGCGGTCAGCCCGAAACTCGCATCGGACTGATTACAACCCTTATTGTGGAGATTGGGCGCCAGGGAATTACGCAACATCATTGTCACGCCTTCCCCGACTTTGTCGCCGCGTTCCAGCCGCGCCCACATGCAGATACTCCAGGCAAGGGGCCAACCACCCCTGCGAGCCGGCTTTTCCTCCATGCCTTTCCGGATAACCGCCGCCAATTCCGGGGTACCCCTGAGGGTGATGGATGTGCCTGGAAAAAAAGCGAAATCCGGCGACATGTTGTGCCCATGATCAACCGGTTGCCAGTCCTCGATCCATTCCTGCAGATATCCCTTGGAATTCACCTGGTAGGGGGGAAGCCGTTTCAAGGCGCTTTCCAGTTTTCCCCGGAATTCACCGTCCACGCCAAGGATCCTTGAGGCCTCGATGCAGTGGGTAAACAAATCCCGGGTAATGGCGATGTCCATCGTCGGGGAGGGTGACAGGGAAGCGTTCTTCCCATTCCCATAAACAAAGCCATGTTCCGGCGACATGGAGAACGGGGTGACCAGCCAATGATATTTCGGGTGCTCAACCATCAACGTCAGGAGAAACAGGGCCGAGCCCTTCATCACCGGGTAATACTCCGCGAGAAACTTCCGGTCACCGCCATACTCATAGTGTTCCCACAGGTGCCGGCAAAGCCAGGCGCCACCAACCGGCCACATCCCGTAGCAAGCCGCATCAACCGGCGCCGTCCCCCGCCAGAGATCGATGTTGTGATGGGCTACCCATCCTTCACAACCATAATAGGTCTTGGCAGTCCTGGCGCCAGTCTCCGAAATGTCCTTGAGCATGCCAAACAAGGGTTGATGACATTCCGCAAGGTTGCACACCTCGGCAAGCCAGTAGTTCATCTCCGTATTGATGTTGATGGTATATTTACTGCCCCAGTTTGGAGAGGTCGCCTCATTCCATATCCCCTGCAGGTTTGCCGGCTGACCGCCGGCGCGACTGCTGGCGGCCAGGATATACCGGCCAAACTGAAAACACTGGGCTTCAAGGTCAGGATCGGATCCGCCTTCATGCACGGCCTTGAGTCTTTCATCAGTCGGCTCACCCTTCCGGGAATCGTCCCCAACCTTCAGCTGGACCCGCCCCATCAGTGAACGGAAATCGGCCTCGTGGCGCCGGAACAACGTTGCGTAGTCCTTGCCGCGAACTCCCGAAAGTATTTTCTCGCAGGCCGCGGCCGGATCACCGCTGATATCATGGTAATTCACAAAACTTGTGGCCGCCGCGAGAATGAATGTGACGGAATCCGCCCCCCGGACCCGAAGCGCGGAGTTCGTCGTTTCGGACTGCCCGCCTTCAGGAAACGCCTGCAAAACGGTCTGGAAACGAAGGCCCTTCCCGTCCACCCTGGAAATCACCCAGTCGGTCACGGGCAGTTTACTGCTCCACCCTCCGGCCATCACCAATTTTCCCGGCGTGGCACTGATATCTTCCACAAAGTGACTTTTGAGCTGAGCCCGCAGGGATACACGTCCGGGTTTGTCCCCCGAGATGCGAACCACCATCACGCGATCCGGGTAGCTGACAAAGACCTCCCTCATAAACCGGTCATCACCGCTGCGATAGGTGGTCCGGACCACCCCGGTCCGCATATCCAGTTCACGCCGGTATTCCTTGGCCTCTCCCCCGTTTTCGAAGGACAAAAGCAGGTCCCCCAGTGGCTGAAAAGCCTGCTGGCCCACCGGTTTGCCCATGAAGTGCTCATTGGCTATTTTGTCCGCCTCCTGGAACTTCCCGGCAAAAACCAGATCACGGATTTGAGGAAAATATTGGGAGGCCTCAGGGCTGTCATAATCATGCGGCCGTCCCGACCAGAAGGTGGACTCGTTGAGCGCGATCCGCTCCTGGTTGACACCGCCGAAAACCCTGGCACCGATCATTCCGTTGCCAATCGGCAGGGTCTCCACCCAGGTCGCGGCAGGTTGGCGATACCACAGGACCATGTCCTGGGCAGGCATAATCTCGCCATTTTCACCGGACTCCGCCGCCCACGTGGCTAATCCTCCACCCAAGGCCAACATCGCAACAAACAACCGCGAATTTCTGGAAATGCCCATGGCGCCCCCCTTCCCCCTGATTTCTCAGTCCACTGCCCACATCTACTTGACGATTGCGGTAAAGGCCGGTAGCGCCGCCTTGTAAATGGTCTGGTGGCCTGCCGCCACCGGATGCTGTTGGTCACAGGTTGCAAACGATATCGGTCCCAGATCCACGAGATAAGCGCGGGCATCCTTGGCGGCGGCCTTGTACGAACCGAAAGCCCTTGTTATTTCAGCCCGTCCCCTTCCGGAAACAGGAATCATCAGGATGATTTTGGTGTTCTGGCCAACCCGGCTGCGCAATTTCCCCAAGGCCTCGATGACATCCTTGTCTGCCGGCACGCCGTTCTCACCCAGATTGACCAGGACAACCTCGGGGCTCGGGCTCAGGGACTCTCCCTCCATGCGTTTAACTGTGGAAGTCTTCTGGTCAATCAACGTGACCAGCCGTGGAATCCCTGCCAGCCCCCCGCTCCAATTATATCCGCCATAGGCCAGGCGCGCCTCGCGATACCCATAATGCCGGGCCAGAAGATACCCATAACAGGCCCGTCCATCATCGGATTCCGCCCACAAGTCATCCCGCGGACGCCCCTGGTTCGCCGCATAGGCCGCGCCGTCACCGGACATGATCGAATCGCCGATATTCAGCCAGACTTTTCCGGGAAGCGAAACAGGCTTTGCCGTCCCGCCCTTGTCGACCAGAAATCCGTTGATCTTGACCGCTATACCGGGCACATCCCCCTGATAACGATGCTCAAAGGGCGACATTCCCTTGATGTAGAGAT
>JAABPW010000165.1 GCA_011391785.1 Verrucomicrobiota bacterium | reverse complement strand
TCCCGGTCCCGGTCTGTCAACATGAGCCCGCACTTGCAGGTCCCCGCAAAGCGCCGAATCACCAGGCTTTTCTCCAGGGCATGAGCCAGCTCCGCCGCGCCTGCCTTGATCGCATCTTCTCGCCGTTGCTGCATTTTCAGGGAAGCCTGTTTCATTGAGTACCTCTTGTTTAGCTTGAATTCCTACCATTCCATACCGGTTATTTCAAGCTATCTGTCAAGGGGGCACATCTCTGAGTTTTGGCACTTGGTTGCATGGGCTCAAGGTGGACGCCGACCTTGCTACTCTGCGAAGTCAGCGAAGTCTGCCTTCGCTACGAAGCACGAGCCGGGCGGCGTTAGGCACACAGGATGAGCATGAATTGACCAGACCGTGCCCGGAGGTCCCGGTCCACCGAAAAGACAAAACTCAGAGATGCGCCCCGGTCAGGGTGTTCTCAGCCTGAACCCTGACCCCGCCCCTCAGATCAGCGGCTTGAGGGCCTGCTCGAAGGCGTGATAGAACTGATGGACAGTTGGCCACCGTTCCCCGGCGTCAAGCGCCAGCCCTTTCCGGAGCACATCGGCTACGGGAGCGGGAATGGTCTCGATCCCCATCGGCGGGGTATCATACATGTGATGGAGATCATCCACGTTCGGAAACGTCCGGAGCCCCGTCAGGAGCTCACAAAGCACCACGGCCAGCGAGAAGACGTCGGTCCTGGCATCCACCGGAAGGCCATGCAGCTGCTCCGGGCTCATGTAGCCGGGCGAGCCTTCCAGGAATTCGCTCTGGTCGTGCCCGCGCGCCACCTTTAGCGCAATGCCGAAATCCAGCAGCTTGAGGGTCATGCCGGAGTTGATCATCAGGTTGTCGAGCTTGATGTCACGGTGCAATACCCCCCGCTCATGCGCATAGCTGAGGGCCGAGGAACAGGAATGGGCGATATCGAGAACCGCCTCCAGGGCCAGCGGCCCCATGTCCTGGATAATCGCGCGCAGGGTCTGTCCCTCCACGTATTCCATGACAATGAAGATATGCTCCTTCTCGATCTCGATATTGTGAAGGCGGACGATGTTCTCGTGCGACAGCTTCATGGCCACGGAAGCCTCGCTCTTGAGCTGGGCCACGGACTCCGCATCCTTGGCGATTTCCGGCCGCAGCATCTTAAGAGCCACATCCATCCCCAGCATCGTGTCCCACGCCTGGTAGATGGTCCCCATCCCGCCCTCGTTGATCACGCGGCGCAACTCATACCGCTTGCTGGAAAAAGGCTCATCCTTTTTCGGCGGGGGCTGACTTCCCTTGGGAACAAACCTGAGCGAGGGTTTCTTGAACTTCAAGGGAAACCGCGCCGCCGGCGCGCCAACCGCAGGCTTCGCGCCAACCGCAGGCTTGCCGGGCACGGGCGCCGCAGGCTTCGAAGGGAACCGCAAGGCGGGCTTCCCAGCGGCGGCAACTAGTGGTTTTGCCCTACTTATGATTTTCAACGGTCCAGCCATGCACAGATCCCCCCCCGAAATGAAAATGGAATATACTCCCGGGGCACTCTGGTCGTCAAGGAAACACAAAAAAAGAGCGGTATTCCCGTGAATAACCGCTCCTCGCAAACACCCTGGGGTTTGCTTATTTGGCCAAAACCTTGGCCAGATCGGCCGCGGAAGCCGCGTCGGGCGCATAGCCATCGGCGCCAATCTCATCGCAGAACGCCTGGGTCACCGGCGCGCCACCGATCATCAGCTTCACCTTACCGGCCAAGTCGGATTTCTTCAGCGCCTCCACCACTTCCTTCATATTCGTCATCGTGGTCGTCAGCAGCGCCGAAGCCCCGATCAGCGTGGCGTTGTGCTCCCGTGCCGCCTCAACAAACTTGGTGGGCTCAACATTGATCCCGACGTCAATCACCTTGAATCCCGCCCCCTCGAGCATCATCCCGACAAGGTTCTTGCCGATATCATGCAGGTCGCCCTTGACCGTTCCGATCACCACCACGCCGCGAGGCTCAACCTTGGCGGCCGCCAGAGCGGGTTTCAGGATCTCCATCCCGGCCTTCATCGCGCGGGCGGCAATCAGCACCTCGGGAACATACACCTCGTTCTTCTTGAAACGCTCGCCGATGATCCCCATCCCGCCCAGCAATCCCTTGTTCAGGATGTCGGCCGCGCCGATTTTCTCGTTCAAGGCCTGCTGAACCAACGTCTTGACGTCATTGGCCTTGCCCTTCATCAACATTTCCTTGATCTGCTCCAGTACTGCGCTCATTCGATGGTTCCTTTCGGGTTTCACTGATCTTCGTTCAGAAAAAACTGTCCGAACCCTACCAGCGCAATCCCGCCGAAAATAGTCTCTTCCGGCTATTTATACAACGATCTTGCTGTTTACCGTTGAAATATTGAGTGCCGCATGTCATTCTTTCTGGCAAATGATTGTGAAAGGAGTCGGATTCACGGCGTAACGGGGCTATCCCCCTGAACTCGAGGCCCCTGGCGTGATATACCGTTCTTGCTGGAATGAGTACACTTTCCAAACGACTTCTCACCGATGTTATCCGTAGCGTCCACAAGGACACGGGGGTGCGGCCGTTTTTCATGGACCTGAACGGTCAGGTACCCGGGGACCTCGACCCGCTCGGCAATGCCGGGCCGCGTGTTCGGCGGTTGCGCCTGTACGCCCTGCACGAGAGCGTTAACATGGGGGAGCCTTTCTTCTTCGAGACCGCGCCGGGCCTGTCCAGCTGGATGGTTGCCCTCGAAAACCGCGGCATCATCCATGGCGCTATGATCGGGGGAGATGTGATCTCGACGGAAAGCACGACCAGCACCGAGGAGTATCTCCGGCACCTGGCTGCCATGGGGCTGTCCCCGGACGCCGCGCGGAACTACCTGGCCACGCGCCCCGCCCTCTCGCCGTCAACCATGATGGAGGCCGCGGTCACCCTCCAGAAAGCCTTCTACCAGGTCAGCGGCTGGAAACCCGTCCAGATGGAGGAAAACCGGCTCCGCATGAAGCAGCAGAAGCAGATCGCGGAGGCCGTGGAGGATCAGCGGCGGCGCGGGACCGTGTTTGCCTATCCCTTCGAGAAGGAGCGCATCCTGCTGTCGCACATCCGGGCAGGCGACCAGACCGGTGCCCGGCGCGTGCTCAACGAGATGCTGGGCGCCATGTACCTGACCTCCCCCAAGCTCGTGGTGCTGCGGGCACGGGCCATTGAACTGATGGGCTACCTGACGCGGACGGCCGTGGAGGACAGCCCCGTCATGGAGTCGCTCATCACGCGGAACCACCGCTGGATGGAGCGGTTGATCCGCGCCCGGGACTTCGAGGAGCTCTCACGGGTGCTGACCAAGGCCCTGAATGACTTTATTGAGGGCATCTACCTGCACGGTTTCAACCGCTCCAACGCCCATGTGAGCAAGGCCCTGGACTTCATCACCCGCAACTATACCCGCCCCATCACGTTGCAGGAGGTTGCCCGGGAAGTCGGGCTCAGCGCCTACCGCCTCGCCCATATCGTCAAGGCCCACACCGGCAAGACCATCCTCCAGAGCATCCTCCATGCCCGCATCCAGAGCGCGCGGCAGCTCCTGGAAAGCACTGAGCAGTCCTGCACGGAGATCGCCTATGCCGTCGGATTCAACGACCAAAGCTACTTCATCAGGCATTTCAAGCGGCTCACCGGCACCACCCCCGCCCGCTACCGCCGCACCCGTATGATCAGGGGCTCGTGAGGGGTGCCCCGCCACCTTGCGTGGCGGGAACCGAACATTTTTGCTACCCGTGGCACCCCTTCGACTTCGCTCAGGGC
>JAABPW010000164.1 GCA_011391785.1 Verrucomicrobiota bacterium | reverse complement strand
CCGTATTTCAGGTTGAAGAAAAGAGTATTCCCGTTATCCGCCACATCCACCCCGCAAACATGATACGGCGTGCAGTCGTTGAGCGGCCCTGCCTCGATGGAATCGGAGGCGCACACCTTTTCAACCTTGTCCATGCCCCGTTTCAACCGGAAAATCCCACTGTAACCTGAGCCGCCACAATGATCGAAATACTGAGTCGGTTCAGCCACCATGTAGAGACAGTCCCCCGCTACCGTGAAGAGGGACATCCTGTTCTCACCCTGCCCGCGAGCAGGAAACCCCATTACCTGGACCATGTTGTTGGTGCACAAGGATCCATCATCCTTGCTCAGTGAAGCGACAAAGAAGTGGGTGAGGTCGCCGATGCACATCTTGTCGCCCCACCGGAAAATGGATGCTCCGTTGTAATTTATGGCGGCGCCATCAAGTAGCAAACCATGCACCCGGCAGGACTTTCTGGCCGCATCCATCTCGGCAACCATGATTTGAGACCTGCCGAAGCGGGGGGGATTCTGGAGGAATTCCTGGGACGGCCACGCGAGCCATGCCCGTTCACCTTCACTCATGAAACACATCCCCTGGAACTCCGGCATGTTGTCCTTCAGCGCCGCCGGAACATCCTTGGAGTACTCGAAGACCAGCGTGCCGCCTTCAGGCGGCGTGAACGGTGGTGGCGGGGCCACTTTCGGCGGTGGCACGACGGCTACAGGCGTCACCTTCACAGGAATGACGTGCGGCGCGACATAAGGTGTCAGAACAGGCTGTTTGTCGCGGATATGGACGAGCAGGTTGGTGTAGGACGCTGGATCGGCACACTTGCAGGTATCCAGCGTCCGGCCTAGGAGATCGGCCGTCCGTTTGATCTCGATCATGTTGTTTGCATTTGTTGCCAGCCATCCGGCAAGGAGGTCAACAACCCGCGGACCCTGCGCGGCGGGATATTTCCCCATGACAATCGGGAGAATCCACGCGTCGAAATCCATGACCCGCTTCCGTAGGTCGATACCGAACAAATCATCCCACATCGGATCATCCCCGGGGATACTGGCTGTGAAGCAGGCCAGGTTTGTGCTTTCCTTCCCAGCCCAGGCAACGAGGTTGAGCGCCTCCTCCTTTGACCTGTCCATCCGCCAAATAGCCCTGCGGGCCTGGAGTTGCAGCAGGGGGGACGGGGTTTCGGCGGCAATTTCCCGGAGCACCTTGCGCCATGCCGCCTCCGCCTGGGCACGATCCCATCTCGCCATGCCCGGAAACATGTGGTTCTCGAGGACTGAGCCGTCGAAACGATCCATGAGTGCGACCTTCTTCAGCTCTGCCGCGGCCTTTTCAGGACTGTCGAAAAACAGCGGGCAGACCGAGGCATACAGCGTCCGCTTCTTGATCAGGGGAATACCCTTGTCGTATTTGCAGTACCACCGGTAGTAATCCTCCAGTCTTTTCCGGCAAAACAGAAAAGCCTCATGCTCCACAGGAGTGATCACATCTGATGTCACAAGACAATTCTTCACCAGGGAATCGGCAATCTTTTCAGCCACGCACTCAATATCCTCGCCCGGGAGTCCTTCAAGGTCCCATCCCATCCATCCGGACGGAGTAAGTCCCATGACATTCACCGTCAGGGCGTCTTCCCCCCCTATCCTGGCCACAAAAGCCGATTCAACCTGCATCTGGCCGACCAGCTCCACAAGAATGTTGTTGTCATCGGCAATGGCCGTGAAACTGGCCCCCGATTCCTCCGCCGTCTCCATAGTCAGGGATTCCGGAGCAATGTTGAAGCTTGGCCACTGCTCCAGGCATTTCCTCAGGACCCGGCTTCCCCGCAGGCCCTCACCCTTGTGCGCGTCTCCCGGTCTCTCCTCGAAGGGTAGTACAGCGATACGCAGCCCGGCTTTCTTTAACGTTCTGGGTACAGTCGCCATAAAGGCCGGAATCGGCATAGGCGGCTTCGCCCTTTTGGGATCCGCCGCCATATAGGCATCGATTGCCAGGTTGAGGTAATCGAAACGCCGGAAGAAGGTGGGCGTCTGGTCCCACCGCTGCGAGAGGGCTTCGGCATAGGCCGCGGCATAGGTGAGGTTGGTCGGCTGCAACAGATAGGCCATTTCCAGGGACCTGAACGGATCTGGCCGTCCGCGCTCCTTGAAAACCTGCGCGTTTTCATAGTGGGCCGCCGCTTCATCTGGGGCCCTGTCCCGGGCAGGCGTGCCATCGCCCGCCGTAGTGGCGATCCAGGTGGCGATCTCCGTAACGGAGGAAAACGGATTGGCCTTGCTGAGTTCAAATGTTTTAGAGAAGACCTGATCCCTGGACACGCTAGAACGGATCTGGATGGTCAACCTTCCGCGGTTAGCCGATGGAAAGGTGAAGGAGGATCTCACGATGTAGTCGGCATGCGAGAAGTTGGAGACATCCTCCTTCGCCAGATTGACCTCCTGCAGAACCGTTGCGATGTGCTCCCTTTCCACCACGACGATGGTCGGGAAAGCAAGCAGCTGGCTTTCGATCATTGCGGAAAAAGGCCGTAATGCCGCCCACCGCGGCTCATCCCCCTCCTGCGAGCAGGGAAGCATCGCGATATAGCGCCGCTTTTCCACTGGGGTGGCGAACTTCGCCTTGAGGCCGAGGACCTGATCCCGCACGGAACGAAGACTGCCTTCAAGCGTGTCTTCAGATTGCCTGCTCATGAAGTCGAGCAACCGCTCTCCCTGGCCTGTCTCGACAAGACTTACATGGAGAAAGCTGCCGTTGAGCTCGACGAACAGCAGGGCGTCGGCCTTGAGCATGCGCCCCAGCTTGACATTGCCCTCCCGTAACAAGGCGGAAGCGGTTTGCTCTTTCAGGATCAGATCGATGCGGTCCCTCTCGATAAGGTCGAAACTGCCTGATTTTTACAGGACATCAGACAGCAGGTCGCCCAGCGGCGAACCTTTCACCTTGTTGATCACCGCCAACCGGGGTTGCGGGGAAGTAACGCCGGCAACTGGCTTTGGCTCCGCAGCGGCGACCCGCCACGCACCGGCCTGGCACATGAGTGCAGACACCAGAGAAATGACCATTATCCTGACGCTTGCCATTGCGAAACCTCTTCCTTTTCAGCCAGATCCGGAACATTTCCCAAGCCATGGTCCATCAACCAGACCACCCATAATCTTCCTCATATCACATTAGACAATCAAAATGCAGAAGTCTTTGATGGCCCAGTCCCTTTTCCGGCAGGAACAAGGCAGGGGGTGAGCCAGCGGGCAGAGACCCTATGGTGCCACCCTGTGGAGGAGTTTTACCGGTCCGAACAAGCCGGACGCCTGGGGTTTCGCTTTCTGGGGAAGCCGGATATTGGTCTTGGTGCGCTCTTTCTTCGGATCGCCGACCAACTGGTTCCACCAGCCGTTCACCACATCGATCTCAAGCTGATTGCCGGAAGCCTTGACCGTGTCCGTGATCTCCACCCGCCATGGCGGGCACCAAGCCACACCAAGATCCTTGCCGTTAAGGCGAACTTGCGCAAGCATCGAAAGATCGCCAAGGTCGAGGAAAAGGCTCTGACCGGTCGTCGGAGCATCGAAAGTCTTCCGGTATGTCGCCGTGCCGCTGAAATAGCGAATCTCCGGCCGCGTTGTCCAATCCACCAGCTCCGCAAATGAAAGGGTATTGGTTCCGAAGGACACCTCCCACGGCCCGCCGAGTTCCTGAACCGTCTTGAATCCTACAAGATTGCTCGCGAAAAGGGGCCGCCCCTTCCCCGCCGGACTGCGGAACACGACGAATGTGGACCCGTAGGGCGCGAATTCCACCTGCATGCTGGTTCGCCCT
>JAABPW010000163.1 GCA_011391785.1 Verrucomicrobiota bacterium | reverse complement strand
CGAATGGGCTGAACGCGGGGCAGATGCTGGGCGGCGGTTTGAAGGCCATGGTCTTGCTTGGTTGCGAGCCCGAATTCGATAGTGCCGCTGGGGCTCAAGCCAAGACCGCTCTGGGCGCTGCCGACATGGTGGTCAGCCTGAGTCCCTTCAAGGCGAACATGGATTTCGCCGACGTGATGCTGCCCATCGCACCGTTCACTGAAACCTCCGGCAGCTTCGTCAATGCCGAGGCGCGGCTTCAGAGCTTCCATGCAGTTGTCCAGCCGCTGGCCGAGACACGTCCCGGATGGAAGGTTCTGCGGGTTTTGGCGAATTTGCTGAATCTGGCCGATTTTGGTTTCGATTCCTCTCAGGAAGTGCTGCGCGCAGTTCCAGGGGTCCAGGTGTTGCCGGCGGGGACGGTAGTTCTCGCTGACCGCCTGAGCAATGCGACGCAGGCCACGATCGATTTGTCCCCCGCGAACAGCAAGCCTGCAGTTGCGGGCATCTACCAGCTCGATGGAGTGGTCCGGCGGGCAGCGTCCCTGCAGATGACTTCTGACGCCAGGCACAGTGATGAACCGCAAGAGGTTGTCGCATGATCGACGAAATTTTCAATTTTGGACAGGGATTGCTTAGTGCCGGATGGTGGGCCAGCTTGGCTTGGCCTGTCATCTGGGCGCTGATCAAGGTCACTTTGGTCTTGATGCTGGTATTGGGTGCCGTCACCTACACCACGCTCTGGGAGCGCAAAGTTCTGGCATGGGTGCAAATCCGGTTGGGGCCGAACCGGGTCGGACCGTGGGGCCTGCTCCAGCCCATTGCGGACGCCCTGAAATTGATGACCAAGGAGATCGTCAGGCCGGCGGCGGCTGAGAAACTTCTGTTCTACGTGGGACCGGTCATGACGGTCATGCCAGCCCTTGCGGCATGGGCCGTGGTTCCGTTTGGCCCTGATCTCGCGCTGGCAAATCTGAACGCCGGCCTGCTTTTCCTGATGGCCATCACCTCAATGGAGGTGTATGGGGTGATTATTTCAGGCTGGTCGTCCAATTCCAAGTATGCGTTTCTCGGGGCCTTGCGCGCTTCAGCCCAGATGGTGAGCTACGAGATTGCCATGGGTTTCTGCTTTGTGGTGGTGATCATGGTTTCGGCAAGCCTGAACCTTTCTGACATCGTTGCGGGCCAGGGCCGGGGGCAGTTTGCTCAAATGGGCTTGAACTTCCTGTCGTGGAACTGGTTGCCACTTCTGCCGATTTTCGTGGTTTATTTTGTCTCCAGTCTTGCTGAGACGAACCGTATTCCTTTCGACGTCGTCGAAGGGGAGGCGGAAATCGTGGCGGGCCATATGGTGGAGTATTCCGGCATGTCCTGGGCCATGTTCCAGATGGCTGAATATGCCAACATCTGGCTGGTTTCGCTGCTTGCGACCCTGATGTTCCTTGGCGGATGGCTGCCGCCGATCGAGAGCGCTGTGTTTACCTGGATTCCGGGCTGGATTTGGCTGGGGCTCAAGACATTTGCCATTGTCACGCTGTTTATCTGGGTGCGTTCAACCTTCCCGCGCTTTCGGTACGACCAGATCATGCGCCTGGGGTGGAAAGTTTTCATTCCTGTCACCCTTGTTTGGCTGGTGGTTGTGGGCGGCTGGATGCAGACTCCTTGGAACATCTGGAATTAATTCGAGCCGCTTATGACTAAATCATCAAAAAGCGCAGTCGTCTCGCTGAGCCCATCGGCCTTTTCCTTGAAGGATTTCCTTTCCAGCTTTCTGCTGAGGGAGCTTTTCAAGGGCATGGCCGTCACTGGAAAGTATGCTTTCCGCAGCAAGATCACGCTGGAGTATCCCGAGGAAAAAACGCCGCTGTCGCCGCGGTTTCGCGGCCTGCATGCCTTGCGCCGTTATGAAAATGGCGAAGAACGATGCATCGCCTGCAAGCTGTGCGAGGCGGTATGCCCTGCCATGGCCATCACCATCGAGTCTGAAGCGCGCGCCGATGGTTCCCGGCGCACCACCCGCTACGACATTGATCTGACAAAGTGCATTTTTTGCGGCTTCTGCGAGGAAAGTTGCCCCGTGGACTCCATCGTGGAAACCCATATCCTCGAGTATCACGGCGAAACCCGCGGTGACCTGTATTACACAAAAGACATGCTGCTCGCGGTCGGTGACCGTTTTGAGCCGCAGATCGCCGCAGCCAAGGCTGCCGACGCCAAATATCGATAGTGGTACGGCGAGCAGATCCGCTATCCAGTCAAACGAAAAAAGAAACGACTCATGGACGTCAAAACAGGTCTCTTCTATTTCTTTTCAGCCGTGCTGCTTTTTGCGGCATTCCGGGTGATCACGGCGAGAAATCCCGTGTATTCGGCGCTGTACCTGGTGCTGGCGTTTTTCCAGGCTGCGGCGATCTGGATCCTGCTCAGGGCAGAATTCCTCGCCATTGCACTGGTGCTGGTGTACGTCGGGGCCGTGATGGTGCTTTTCCTGTTCGTGGTGATGATGCTCGACATCAACGTGGACAGCCTTCGCCAAGGATTCTGGAAGCATTTTCCGCTGGCGGCCGGCGTAGGCGTGCTCATCGTGCTGGAAATGGCGGCGGTATTGATGGGGGGCTTCCGGATCTCGGAGGAACCCAAGGCCGTGGCCGTGCTGGGCCAGAGTGTTGAGCAGGTCTCCAATACACGGGAACTGGGCAAATTGGTGTACACCCAGTACATCTATCCGCTCGAAATCGCTGCGGTGATCCTCCTGGTGGCCATCATCGCCGCCATTGCCCTGACGCTTCGCCAGCGCAAGGACAGCAAGCATATTGATCCATCGGTCCAGGTCCGGGTGAGGTCGAAAGACCGGATGGAGGTGGTAAAGATGCCGGCGACGCAATCATTCGCCGCGCGGGATGCCGCCATGCCGGCTGAAGCCATTCCAGGAACGGAGAAACAGCCATGACCTTGACGCTGGGCCATTTCCTCTCTCTGGGCGCGATGCTTTTCGCCCTGTCGATCATCGGGATATTCCTGAATCGCAAGAACCTCATTGTCCTGTTGATGGCGATCGAACTGATGCTGCTCGCCGTCAACATGAATTTCGTGGCGTTCTCGCATTATCTGGGCGACATGCATGGCCAGGTCTTTGTGTTCTTCATCCTGACAGTGGCTGCCGCCGAGTCGGCCATTGGCCTCGCCATCCTGGTGCTGCTGTTCCGCAACAAGTCCAGCATCAACGTGGACGAACTCAACACGCTCAAGGGCTGAACGCCGGTTCAACAAGTTCAAAATGAGTCAAACTCTTTCCGCCTCGACCCTGCTGGCCGTGCCGCTGGCGCCCCTCGTCGGGTCCATCCTTGCTGGTGTTCTGGGGACATCGTTTGGCGGCAACCGCATCGGTCGCCGCCTGTCGCACACGTTCACGATCCTGGGCGTGCTGATTGCCTTCGTTCTGTCCGCGACGACGCTGAAGAGCGTTGCCCTGGACGGCGCGCGTTTCAACGAGACCCTGTACACCTGGATGGTCGTCGGCGGCTTGAAGATGGAAATCGGCTTTCTGGTCGACGGACTCACCGCCATGATGATGTGTGTGGTGACCTTCGTGTCGCTCATGGTGCATATCTACACCGTAGGCTACATGGAAGAAGACGACGGCTACAACCGCTTCTTCTCCTACATCTCCCTGTTCACCTTCTCCATGCTGATGCTAGTGATGAGCAACAACATGCTCCAGCTGTTCTTTGGCTGGGAGGCTGTAGGACTGGTTTCCTACCTGCTGATCGGTTTCTGGTTCAATAAGCCCACGGCCATTTTTGCGAACATGAAGGCGTTCCTGGTGAACCGGGTCGGTGACTTCGGTTTCATTCTGGG
>JAABPW010000162.1 GCA_011391785.1 Verrucomicrobiota bacterium | reverse complement strand
AATATCCCGGTAGAGGGCTTCAACGGTTTCGCCGCCATTCATGGCCCGGCCCAAGTAGGTGAAGGCTCCGGCAAAGATGTCGTTTCCATCCTTGTCCAGAAGGCCGGTATCCTGGCCTTTGCCGGTGAGGATCTCGTGCATGCGCCGCGTTGCCTCTTGGCTGTTGTCGAGGAAGTCCGCAATGAACTGGATGATGAGCGCCACATCGGTGGCCACGATCTGTTCATCCTTGCTCATCTTGCCCGAGGAAACTGTGCTGCCGACAAAGACCCACAGCGGCTTTTCCAGATTGAACGGCTGTAAGGGCGAATGGCCATTCACCCCTACCTCCTCGTAGATTCGGAGTTGCTGATAAAACTTCAGCAGACAGGCTGTCATATAGATCGACTGCGTCTCTTCGAATGACCCTGGCAAATTCAGGATCTGATAATCCTTGCCGAAACCGTCCTCATAGAACCACCGGTAGGCGTAATCAAAAACAACCGTCTTGGCGTAGCTGTTCTCAAAATCGGCGTTGCCTGATGCCTGAACAGCCTGCTCGAAGGTGGCCGAATACTCGAAGGTAAACCCCTTGGCGCAGAGATCGGAGCGCCGGGTGAACCAGACGCCTTCCTCTTTGCCGCTCATGCCGCGATGCCCTTCGTCAACCAGAAGCAGGTTCTGATCGCCAAGGCTTCGCGTGGCCATGGTGTTCGGGCCTTCCTGGTCAGCCAGTTTGGTGATTTCCAGCACATCCACGCGCTCAAGGCCCTGGGCAAGGCTAAACAGGCCGCCACGGGATTGCAGGTACCTGCCTGCCGAAATATCGCTTTCCCGGAATTCGGCAACGTGCTGTTCGGACAAACGCTCGTTGGGCGTCAGCAGGATAACCCGGGAGAGTTCCTTATCCTTGCCATGCTTTGCGGCGTAGTGCCGGTATTGCAGCAGGTTGACGTGCATCAGCAGCGTCTTGCCGCTGCCGGTGGCGTTCTGCATGCAGAGCTTGTTCAGGTCATCCTCGTTGTAGAGCGGCACATCTGCGTAGTCGTCCCAGTGGCGGTTGAAACGTTGAACAAAGGTATTGAGGTCGTTCAGCAACCCCTCACGGTTGCCGAAGAAGCGGTCCAGGTAGATTTCAACAAAGATCAGGGTCAGCCATTGGTAGTATTTCCACCCAATGGGGCGGTGGCGCTTTTCGTTGATCGCCTGGGTATGGCGGACGATGTTCTGCTCATAGGTCAAAAGCATGTCCCGACTGATGCGAAAGCCCGGAAAATCAGCCGTTGGATCGGCATAGCTGAAGAGCGGGCTATCGCCGAGATGGTGGTAGAAGAAATGCAGATTATCCTTGTCCAACCCTTCCAGGCGCGGATCACGGATGGGTTCGGCCAACTTGTGAAAGGGGCGAACCACTTTGCCATTTACTTTGTGTTCGGCGAGCGGATCTATACCGAACAGGCTCACCAGCCACTGGTTGAGCAGCAGCTTGTTGCGGAAGGCGTGTTGCTTTGACCCCCGAGGTTTACGCTTCGCCATCTTTCTTGCCTCCTTTCTTCTTGGAGGCTTCAATCTGTTTCACGGCTTTGTCAAAATCGCTCACGGATTTTTCCGAATCCAACAGTCGTTTGCCGTGGAACTTCTCATACTCGCTTTCAGCCAGTTGTTTTGCCATTTCATGGGAAATCTTGCCGGCGTGGCTGAGAATGTCCCGGTCGTTAAGCGTCATGAAGCTATCCAGCTTCTTAATCCAATCACGCATATACATAGGAACACGGCGCATCGCCTGCCCTTGGGCAAAAATCAGATATTGCTCGACAAGATTGTTCAGAGCCGCCAGCTCCTCTTCATTCAGATAATTCTTGGCAATGACCACATCCTGCTTGCGTACTTTGGCACCACGGTAATTGGTCAAACCCATATTAGGTTTATCGGAATCAGCTCTGGAATGGATGATTTCCGCCGCCGTCTGGCCGGTGATGGCCCAGTGCATCTTGTTCTGAACCATTTTGAAAAACTCTATGCTTATATCCAGCGTCGGGTCGTAGTCGATGCTGGTGGCATAGATATCCGTGATTTTTTGATAAAATCGGCGCTCGGAAGTGCGGATATCCTGAATGCGCCGTTCAAGTTCTTCAAAATAATCAAAAGGCAAGTCCGGATTTTTCAGCCGCTCGTCATCCAGCAGAAACCCTTTTTTGACAAACTCGGTCAATTGTTGTGTCGCCCATATGCGGAATCGCGTAGCGACATGACTTTTTACCCGGTAGCCGACGGAGATGATCATATCCAGATTGTAATAATCCAGCAGGCGTTTGACCTCACGCTTGCCCTCCAATCGAACCGACAAGAATTTCTTGTGAGTTGCCTCGGGAGCCAGCTCGCCTTCTTCGTAAATGTTCAAAACATGCTGACTGATGTTCTGCTGTGTTGTCTGAAATAACTCGGCCATCAACGGTTGCGTCAACCAGACGGTTTCCCCCTCCAGCCGTACATCTAGTTTCAATGCGCCGTCTTCGGCCTGATAGACGAGAAACTGGCCTATTGCCGGTTCCAATCCGTGATTGTTCATCAGTTCGCCTCCCGATTTTGGTGCACGCGAAGGCGCGAAGACGCGAAGTTTGTATGTTTGTTAACCACGCGCTGGAGCCCATCCTTGAGCAAGGGGGCACCGAAGTTTATGATCAGACCAAGCGGCAGGTTCATCAACCGCAGATAGGTCAGGAGTTGTTTGGGGTGAACTGGGTGAATCTGTTCAACCGACTTCAGCTCAACAACCAACTGGCAATCCACCAGAAGATCAAGCCGGAAGCCCTCATTGATCTCGATTTCTTGATAAACAATAGGCACCGGCTTTTGGCGTTCAACTTTCAAGCTACGCTCTTCAAGCATCTTTGCCAAAACGACTTCATACACCGATTCAAGAAGTCCCGGCCCCAAATCCCGATGCAATTGAAGCGCCGTGTCTACTACAATACTCGCCACATCCTCCACATCTTTTCTTCGCGTCTTCGCGCCTTCGCGTGAGATCATTGCTGCACCTCCCACATGTGCTTCATGAACTCTTCTTCGATGAGGCAGACTTTCCAGTTCTCGTCATCCAGCTTCAGATTGGGCAGATTGTTGCTGCCGTTGACGTAGATGGTGTCGAACTCGAAATCGCGGGTGCTGATGCGGTTCTTCTGGAACCATTCATCCAGCATCAGGTTGTCCTGCTCGATGTCGTCGGTGAGCTTGCGCCAGACAACCAAAACCTTTTCCTGCTGGCCATTGTTGGGATTGGCCGCGTCCTTGGGCACCCAGCCCTCGACCTTGCGGAACCACCACGGGCCGCCTTCGTCCTGCCGGATGCGGCCATCCACCACCAGCTTGGTGTGCTGGTCCTCGGGCAGCTCCGGGTCTGTAATACGCTTGAAGGTCGCCTGGAAGGTTTGCGGCACGGACGAATGCAGCACGCGCAGGCCGATCAGATAGTTGAAGGTCTCGATCAGATCGACCGCACGGGTGGCGTACTCGTCCGTCCCCGGCTTCTTGACATCCAGGGTGTAGGCGGTCGGATCGGCAAAGGCGTCGATATTGAGCAGCGACTGACTGCCCCGGGTCTCCACATCCAGCAGATAGCGGAGCATGTAGTCTTCCTTGAGCGCCGGATTGGCTGATACTGCCTTTTTACGCTGGGGGTTATGATCAAGGCGCAAGTTGTTGAGCGTGTCCTCGTAGGATTCCAGGCGGATGGTTTTGAAACAGTGGGAGACACCAGTATGACGCGCTATGGGTTTACCGTCTTTCCAGCTTTCGGAATAGACAACTTTGGAAATACGGGGTTTGAGTACAGTGTCGAAGTAATCACCCATTTCAACGAGGATGT
>JAABPW010000161.1 GCA_011391785.1 Verrucomicrobiota bacterium | reverse complement strand
GGAGCAACGCGACACGATGGGATCGCGGCTGGTGGTTCTCCGGGATTTCCTGCTCCTGTTTTTCTTCATCGATCTGGGAGCCCGTCTCGATATCGGGGCGCTTGGCCCGGATGCGGGCAAGGCGGTGCTGTTTTCCCTGTTTGTCCTGATTGGAAAACCATTGATCGTGATGGCGATCATGGGGGGCATGGGATACCGGAAGCGTACGGGGTTCATGTGCGGCCTGGCCCTGGCGCAGATCAGCGAGTTTTCGCTTATTCTTGCCGCGCTGGGAGTGCGGCTGGGGCACCTTGACGCGGCGACCATGAACCTGATCACCATGGTCGGTATCCTGACGTTTTTCGTGTCCTCCTACCTGATCCTCGATGGAGGGCGGATCTATGGCTGGGTATCGCCTTTCTGGAACATGTTCGAGCGCCGCGTGGCCAAGGCAGAGCCCGGGCTCCCGGAACCGTCCGTGGCGGCAACCGGCGGGTTGTTCCTGCTGCTGGGCCTTGGCAGTTATGGAGCGGAGATTGCCCGGCATTTGCGCCGCCGTGAGCGGGCGGTAATGGCCGTGGATTTCGATCCCGAGGCCAGGCAGAGGGGGGAGCCCCTGGGGGTGTCCGTCATCTATGGGGATGCCAGTGATCCCGAAGTGCTCGCCCGGCTTCCCCTGGCGCAGGTCAAGTGGGTTGTCTGTACTCCGCGTGACCGCGAGTTGAGCGTGGCGATGATGCACCTCCTCCGTGATGCGGGCTACACGGGGCGGGTGGTCCTCACGGCGGCCAGCGCCAAGGACGTGGAGATTCTTCGTGCGGCGGGAGCGGATGAAGTGCTCAGGCCGTTCACCGATGCCGCCGAGCAGGCGGCCGAGATGCTCACGGGCGCCGTGCATGTGCTACCGAGTTTTGACGACTGGCCCGTCGCCGTGCGGGAGATCAGCCTGGTGATCGGCTCGGCCTTCGCGGGAAAGACGCTGGACGAGGTCTCGCTCCGGCATGCCACCGGGGTTTCGGTGGTTGCCGTCAGCCGGTTGGGCGCCTTGCACCTGAACCCCGATCCCGGGTTCCGGGTTTATCCAGGCGACCGGCTGGCGCTTCTGGGGGATACGGACAGCCTGGATCACGCGGTTGAATACCTGACCAACCGCCAATTCTCGCCGGAGCCCGAGGCCGAGGCGCTGCTTGCGGTGGAAGAACTCGAAATCGAGGTGGGATCCAGCCTGGCCGGGGTCAGCCTGAAAGCGGCACGGTTGCGTAACGAGTACGGGGTTACCGCAATTTCCATCTGCCGGGCCGATGTCTGGAGCACGACTCCAGACCCCGAGGTCACCCTGAAGGCCGGCGACCGCCTTCTGATCCTGGGAAGCCATGAGGCCGTCAAACGGCTGAGGCAAGGGATCCCTTCCTGAGATTTCTCTATTGCCCATAAGTCCTCAGGACGTTCCTGCCGGCCAGAAGAAGGTAAACCGCAGATGAACGCAGAAGACGCTGACAAGAGGATGGGGAAAGGTCCTGGTTGAACATGGCTACACCCACGCCGCACCGGATAAGGCATTCTCCCCATCCGCGTTATCTGCGTTCATCCGCGGTTGATCTCTTCTCGTGAACAACCAATAGGGGGTAGGTTGTTCACGAGGATTGAGGAGGGCGCAGGATGTAGTCCAGGGCTTCATCCAGGGTTGAGACCATGGGGCAGCCGAGCGGGTTCAGTTTTTTCGGGGACTGATGGCCGCCGGTCATGAGGAGGCAGGGGATCCCCATGGCCTGGGCCACCTCGTGGTCGTGGGTGGTGTCGCCGATGAGGAGCGTGTTTGAGCGATCCATGCCGGTGTTTTTCAGGAAGGCATGTCCCAGGTCCACCTTGGAGGCCGCATAAAGGTCAGCCAAGCCGTAGATATGCTCGAAGTAACGGATGATTCCCCGTTCGGTCATCATGCGCGTCAAGAGTGCGAGTTCGCTGGCGGAGAGGATGGAGACCCCGATCCCGTTGGCCTTCAGGGATTCGAGTATTTTGATGGTGCCCTTGCGCAGCGGGGCAGCCGGTGCGGTGAGGGCGTAGGCCTCATGATATTCCCTGGCCACGGCGTTCCAGTCGTCCTTTGTGAAATCGAACCCGAGCTTGAGGTAGTAGTTCCGGACCGGGAAATCAAAGATATCCAGATATTGCTGAACCGATACTGCAGGCAGCTGGCGCCGGACCAGAAGCATGTTGATAGCATCGACACAAGCCTGCTGGTCATCCAGCAGCGTCCCGTTCCAATCCCAGATGATGTGAGTGTATTTGTTCATGCTAAAGCGATGCAGTATGGGTTATTCTGATGCAACTACGGCGGCGATCACGGCGGCACCGATGCCGGATCCATCCTGGGTGAGTTGCAGTCGAACCCCTTTGCTGGCAGGGCCGTCCAGTTCCTGGATTGCCGTTGCCAGCAGCCGGCTGTAGCCGGGGTATTTCGCGAACAATGAGCCGTCCACCGCCACGGTGACTCTTTGTTTCGAGCGCCGTTCCACCCGTTTCAACGAACCGGCGATCAGGGCGGCGGCGATGCGGGCGGAACGACGGGAGACCAGTTGGCACACCCTGGCCAGGAGGCGGCGCTCCGATGGGGTCAGGTTTCGGCCGAATAACTCCCGCGCCAGGGCTTGTGCCGCTTCGCTGGAGCCTGCCTGAAGAATCGCCATATGCTCGCCTGCGAACCTTGCCGTATCGGCGAATACGGCTGGCACCTGGCCCGCGAAAAGGTGATCCTTCTTGATCAGGTCGAGAATGAGGAGGCGGGCCAATTGGGGCAGGTACTTGCCGGAGATCATCTTCTCTGCAAGCTGCTGGCCGCTGTTGCCGGACTCCCGGTCCAGACGCCGGTCATGGCGGGTCGACGGCAACGACTTGGAAAATCCGCCCGCCTCCATATTGATGATCATGCCCGTGCCGGCATAGCCGCCGACCCCTTTGGTGATCCTTTTCGAGGCAACACGCACGGCGATGTTGAATCCGGTTCCGAGAATCACCCCGAGCCCGCAATACGGATCCGTGGCCGCCCGCGCCTGGAGCGTGCCGACGGTGTCGTTGGCCAAGGCTACGATGTCCACGTTACCCACGCCTTTGCGCTTCAGGGCTTGGCGCTGGAGTGTCACGATCTTGCGGCCTACCACCCCTGAGGCCGAAAAGTCCTTGGTCCACTTGATGAGGATTCCCTCATCGATGCCCAGTAGTTTAACCGGAAAACTGAACGTGTAACCCAGGGCGTAAGGCCTGGTAAAGGCATGGTCCTTCAGGAATTTCCGCACATACGCGGCGATGGCATCGAAAAGAGCGTCCCCGGGTCCGGTGATCTGGCCGGGAGTCAGCCTGTATTTCGCCTCAGCGACGACGGTGGGAACGGTGCCGGCGCCGGAGAGTTTCACGAGCATGACCCGGAAGTTGGTGCCACCGAGATCAAGGGCCAGGTAAAACCCCTTTTCCCGGCCGCTGGCGGCATCGCAAAAGGACGGCAGCATCGCGAGGGAGCTTTTTCGCCCGGCGAGCCCGGCATCAATTTCCGCAGTAACCGCCCTTTGGATGCTCCGCATCCGGGAGGGGGAGATTTCAAATTCCCTTGCGAGGGTGTCGATCAGCGAAGTTTTCATAAAGCAGACTCCATTTCGTCCTGTTTCAAGGAAATCGAATCGTAACGATCTCCAGGGTGATTCTCACGCTAAATCTGGTGGAATACAGGGATTGGCTACCCTTGAATATTGAAGAGGAAGACGGTAAACCGCAGATGAACGCAGAAGACGCGGATAATAGGTCTTGATTAAACAAGGCTGTGCCCACGCGCCGCGCCGGATAAGGCATTCTCTTCATCCGCGTTTTCCGCGTTCGTCTGCGGTTGCG
>JAABPW010000160.1 GCA_011391785.1 Verrucomicrobiota bacterium | reverse complement strand
GTAAGCTTTGAACGGGACGGCGATTCCGTGGTCGTGGAAGAATGGCTGAGACGCCGGGGTTTCGTAAAGAGCTACTTAAAGGTGGAGGCGCATGAGCCGATCAATCTGGAGCAAGATATCCCAATTGCGGCAAGCGCGTGAACCTTTAGCTTGGTGGAAACGCGAATTTGGCGCTGATTATGGAGTTTGTAGCCCCTTTCTGATTCCCTGCACGGGATTGGCCGGACAGACTTATCCTTGCCCAGATACGGGTATACCGCTCCAGATCCATGAATCGGGCGGATCATATCTTGCCTACCCCACCGGGGATGAATCGGAAGATACCCCTGACCGAAACCTGACATGGGATGATGTGCAAGCCTGGCGCTTTGACCACAATGGACTTCGACGCAGTATAGCAAAGGCATTTGGCATAACTGCGGGGCAGGATAGCGCGCACGAGGACATTCAATTCATCGGTTTCTGTGACAAACCTACGGTCCGAAAGCGTGTCTATTTGGCACTACCGGACGGGATTGATGCGGCTGTACGTATTGCGGCGGACACGGGTCAGACGCCAGAAGCAGGCTGTCTACTCTTTCCTGAACGGCACGCCGGTGCGGAGCATATTCTTAAAGCACGGGGTGTCTCTTTCCTGGCCTTGGATGAATGTTCGACATTTGAATCTTGCGGGATTGTGGGTTCCTGTGGTGCCACATGTCGAACCATCAACACGGATATCAGCAACATTGAACTCAAAACCCAGTTGGACGGGCGATTCGACACGTTAGGGCGAAATTTCGCCGATCTGAAAAATGAGAATCAGGCATTAAAGCAGGATCTGGCGCAAGTCCTCTCCAACATCGCCAAGCAGATTGAACCGAAATTCTTTCAGTGGATATTCGTGATACTTGGCGCGGGGTCAGTGAACGCAGCGGCTAAAATCCTCAAGATTCCCGGTTCCACATTTTCTGGCCAATTGAAGGAATATGTCGCCCGTGGCGGCCTATACAGCGCACTCTATTCAATGCTTGGTGTTCGCAAAAAAGGCGCTGGCCAGAAACGGATTGAACGATTTAACGAGTTGTTCAGGGAACACCAGGGCGAAAAGACCCTGGCCGAACCCGATGTATTGCGGGAATTGCTGGATGGTCTTGAGGAACTGAATGGGTCGAACTGGAAAGTCATGAGGGAGGAATTGATCGCGATTGTAAAAACCAAGTTGCCGGAAGAATAGCCGGAAAGCCGGAAAAGCTTCCAAATCGTTGAATTGCAAGGGGTACCGCTAACGGTGCCCCCTTTTTTTGCCCTGATTCCGTGAATTTCGTGGTTGTCAGAAATTATCAACACGAAAGGCGCGGGCAATGACGACACAGAAAACAGACAGACCTCAGACAGATAGACCGCAACGGTCGGCGGATTCACGTTACCAGCAACTGGTAACGCTGGCACATGAAGGCAATAAGGACGCCGTAGGCGACTTATTCAGGGAATACGGCGTTGTGATTAACCCGGAGGGTTCCTCACATGACGCTGACTGAAGAACTCATGCAGGCGGCGTTGTCGGCGCCCGACGATCTCAAGGCTCGCGCCTTGCGCGTATTAAGAGGCATGGCGCAGACCGCTCCTGTTGATCGGGATACCGAACGCTTCCTGACACTGAAGGAATGCGCCAGGCGGCTCGGGGTTACCTCCTGTTCTCTCTGGAGGTGGCAGGTGCCGGGTCATGAGTTGGGTGGTCGTCCAAAGTTCCGGCTTTCCGAGATCGAAGCCTATTTGACGAGCGACAAGTTTCGCCGACGAGCGGCTGAACTACGTGAACAGGATCGGGCGCGGCGAGGAGGTAGCAAATGAGACTCCTTCCCTACCAAGTTGATTCCTTCAATCGGTTGGTGACCGCAGTCCGAACCTATGGGGTTGGGCAGGACTCCAGCGAGACCGGCGTCGGCAAGACTCATGTGGCTTGCGCGACCTGCAAAGAACTCGGATTACGACCGGCGGTGGTATGCCCCAAGAATTTGATCCCGGTCTGGAAAAAGACATGCCGGGCCTGGGGCCTGCAGGAGCCATTGTTCATCTTGAATTATGAACAGATTCGAATGGGGAAAACCTCATTCCTGTCGTGGGAACAATCGCGCCGTGCCCGGCTTGCCAGTTGGAAGGTTCCCGCCGGAACTCTCCTGATCTTCGATGAGGTCCACCGGTGCGCGGGGCAGAACTCCCTTAATTCCAAAATGCTGACTGCGGTACGCCGGTATGGCATCCCGACCCTCTGCCTTTCGGCCACGGCAGCGGAATCACCCCTGAAATTGAAGGCATTGGGATATGTACTCCGTCTTCATGACGGCGGGGAGTCGTTCTGGAAGTTCTGTGCCACCCATGGGTGTATCAAGAATTACTGGGGCGGGGTCGAGTTCCCAAAGGGAACTGCGCGGCCTGGTAGTCGGCGGGCCAGCCAGATCGAGCGGGCCCGGCAGGGCCTCGCGAAACTGCATGAAAGCATCTTTCAGGGGATTTCAGGGAACCCGGCAAAGGGGACACGGGTCAGGATCGCTGACCTGGGGGATGCGTTCCCGGAGACGTTGATCACGGCGGAGGCGTATGACTTTGGGGATCTGCAGGCGGCGTATGAAGGCCTTTTCACACCCTCACCCCAGCCCTCTCCCCTGGAGGGAGAGGGAGAAGACTCGCCACTGGTAGCGATGCTGAGGGCACGGCAGGCGGCGGAACTGTTGAAGGCGCCGGGGTTGGCGGAGATGGCGGCGGATGCCGTCGAGGAAGGCCAGTCGGTTGTGATCTTCGTGAATTTCAGGGCAACCCTTGCGGCGTTGCGTGGGTTGATTCCTGAACTATCTGTGATTGAAGGCGACACTCCCATGGATGAGCGGGCCGCTGTCCTGCGCCGGTTTGGGGCTGATGAGGTCCGGATTGTTGCGGTGAATCTGGCGACGGCCGGCGAAGGGCTGGATGGATTGCAGGACCTGCGTGGTGAATTCCCCCGGCTGACGTTGATTTCCCCGGGGTTCAGCGCGGTTCAAATCAAGCAGGCCTTAGGGCGCGTCCACCGCGCCAATGCCAAAACGAAGAGCATCCAGCGCATCGTATTTGCGGCCGGAACGGTCGAGGAACAAGCCTGCGAAGCGGTGCGGGCCAAGCTGGCAAACATGGCCCTTCTCAACGATGGCGATCTGAATGAAGAACTGATGACGACAAAAATGAAAACCAAAAAAGAAAGTGAGGCATGAGATGACGGAGAAACTGACGGATGTGATTGGGCGGCTGGTGTTATCGGCCATGGTCTGCGGACTGGCGGGGGCTTGCCTGTACCTGACCCACGGGGAGACCGGGATTGGCTGGGGAATCCTCGGCCTGGCGTTGGTCTGGGGCTGATTGCACGAAAGAAAGGAAAAATCACCATGAAACAGACAGGAATTACAGCCAGCGGACTGAAATACGCGGAGATTTGCCCGGGGTTCAGTAACGACAGTGATGGGGACACCGTGGCGGCGGATGAAGGCAAATTGCTTCACAAGGCCTGCGAGACGGGCGACCTGACCGGGTTGACCGATGAGCAGAAGGAACAGGTGGAGAAATGCCTGGGCTTTATCGCTCCAATGGTGGCGGGCGCGGATCGTGACCTGCGCGAGCAGGAAATGAGGGTGCCTATCATCGACCGGCGCGGGATCGTTGACCGGCTGATCATCAAAAGCCGGACAGCCTATGCCATTGATTGGAAGTTTGGGCGGAATCCCGTGGATGACGCCGAAATCAACAATCAGGGGCAGGCCTATGCCCTGGCACTCCTGAAGGGAATGCCGGACATCGAGCGGGTAGTCGTGCTGTTCGTCTCGCCCCGGTGCAATGACATCAGCAAGGGTGAATTCACCCAGG
>JAABPW010000170.1 GCA_011391785.1 Verrucomicrobiota bacterium | reverse complement strand
AAGAACGCTGATGAAAAAGTCGCGGATCCCGAGATGGTTGAGAACTAATTCACTAGCCTCCGCAGGCTTATTGGTCGCCACGGCAAGGAGATGTCCCGCATCGAAGAGCCGCTGGAGCCCCGCCCGGACGCCGGGATAAAGCGTGGTCTGGTCAATCACATGGGCCCGATATATCGGCTGTTGGATCCGGAGCGCTTCATCGATGTCGATATCCGTGCCCTGCAGCGCCCGTGTCACAAGCATGCGAACCCCGTTCCCCACGTACCCCGTCACCGTTTCCACTGGAAGAGGCGGTAATCCGTAATGGTGCCGCATTCCGTTCACCGCCGTGGCCAAGTCCCGGCAGGAATCGATCAAGGTCCCGTCCAGATCGAAGATAATCAGCTTCTGGGAATCCGTATTCATGCCTCAAAAAGACAGGTAGCCCAGCGCCATGAGGACAGCACCTGAAACCAGTTTCAAGATTCCCGTCAGGCGGCAGGAAGAATCGGTGCCGCAAAACTTCGCGCACACATGACGAAATCGGAAGGGCGAAAGCATCAGCACCATGCCGGCGATCACCCAGCCATAAGCCAAAACCGCTATCACCACGGTCCACGGCGATTCATGAACCCGCTGAAGCTCCAAAATCGGGCTGGCCGAGAGCAGCAAAAGCCCGCCCAACGCCCGTGGAGCCAGCAACTCATTCATGAAAAACATTACCAGGAGATACAAAACAGGCCCTACGATCCAAAGCCAGGATTTATAGGCATCAATAAACCCTAGGGTCATGTTATTGACCTCCCAGGCAGACCAGCTCAACGCGGCTGCTGCCAGAATCCCACCCACCCACAGGCTGCGGGGAAACGCCTGAAGCGTTTGCCGCGCCAGGGCTGGAGTGCCTGCCATAAAAACACCCAGTATCAGACCGATTGCGCCAATTGTGATGGTTAATCCCGCCAGCGTTATCATGAATAGGATTTTCCTTTCAACGTTCCGTATAAAACCTGGGGTCCGACCCGCCCGATGCAAACCGTTACTATATCACCCACATGAACCGATTCGCTAGGATCAAAAATCACGATCTTATTCGTGCTCGAACGCCCCGCCCAACGCTCTTTGTTCCGGAGGCTGGGTCCCTCGACCAGCACGCTTACCTCCCGACCGATCGTGGCTTCGTTGAGCGCCTGCCCCCGCCGGTCCTGATCCTCCAAAAGCACCCGGTTCCGACGCGCCTTGTCCTCATCCGTCACGTCATCCACCCAGGCCGCCGCAGGCGTCCCCTCACGGGGCGAATACTTGAAAATGAAGGCATTATCAAACGCGGCCTCATCCATCAGCCGCCGCGTCGCGTCGAAGTCAGCCTCGCTCTCCCCGGGAAACCCGACAATCACGTCGCTGGTCAGCGCCAGGGTTGGAACCGCCTTGCGCAGGCGCCGTACGGCCCCCAGATAGTCCTCTGCCGTATAGCCCCGTCGCATCCGCTTGAGCACGGCATCCGAGCCGGACTGGACCGGCAGATGCAGATGATCGCACACACCGGGAACCTCCGCCATAGCCCGCGCCAATTCTGCCGTACACCCCGATGGATGCCCGGAGGTGAACCGGATGCGCCGCACACCGGGCACAGCACTGACCGCCTCCAGCAATCGTGGCAGAGGTTCCAGGAACTCCTTCGGGGAATGGTATCCGTCCGGCCATACTTGATTTTTGAGACCGTATGAAATCACACTCTGGCCCAGCAGTGTGATTTCACGGCAACCCTGTGCGGCCAATGCCTGGACTTCCGCCAGTACATTTTCCGCAGGACGACTCCACTCCCGTCCACGAACAGCCGGCACAATGCAATAGGCGCAATGTCGATCGCAACCCAGGAGAATATTCACGAAAGCGGATAAAGTGCCATCGGGATGCCCGGTCAGGGACTCAGCCTCCTGTTCCAGCTCGCCGGTATCCACCAGGGGGCCGCGTCCCGCATATACCGCGTCAATCATAGCCGGTAGAGCGCTAAGCCGGTGGGTTCCCGCGGCGAAATCGAGTCCCTTCACCTTCTTTAGAATGGTTGCGCCCAGACGCTGGACCATGCACCCTGCGGCGCCGACTTTCCGCCCCGGTCGCGTAACCTTGTCCGCCACCACCAGTCGGAGCTTTCCCAGAGCCTTGTCCTCAGCCTTGCCTCTCACGCTGCAGGTATTGACCAGGACAACATCGGCGTCAGCTTCGTTTTTCTCCAATCTGTACCCATGGCGGACCAGGAGCGCTCCGATGGCCTCACTGTCGCGGACATTCATCTGGCAACCGTACGTCCGGATATGAACCGTGCGGCCTGATTGATTGCTGGATTCGGTCATCTTTACTCAAACCCCTTCTGCTCTTTTCGAGAAAAACTCCAGACCGGTTTATCCAGCGTGCCAACCACCTTGAATCCGAGTCCCTTGTCGGTGACATGCAAAATCGAGAGAGCATCCCCCAGCAGCCCGTCTTTTTTGATGAACTCCGCGAGGCCGGCAGCCTCAAAGGTTTCGTCCACACCACAACTCCCCTGAAAGGCAAATCCGACCGCCCCCCCATCAATCCGCAGATCGCGGGTGGACACCCTGCCGCCCTTGACCTCAAACGAACCACTTGCTCCAACCGGCCTCTCCCTGTAATCAACATTGCCCGGCAAGCGCCGGGAAACCTCATCCACTAGCCCCGCCAATACCGGCAAGCGCAAGAGACGGGCATCACGCAGGGTCAGTTGCCCCTGGCCGGAGAGACCGCCCGCACCACCGGCGGTCAAGTCGATTGTCCCGTACATTTTTCCGTCCGTGCGCCAGAGCCGGTTGGTGGTAACCGCCTTGAAAAGTGCATTGGCGTCTACATGGATAATCTCGGCCTTTACGCGGGCAACCCGATTGGACCCGGATTGATCCGCTGTCACCATTACCGATCCTGAAAATGACCCGCCACCCAGTTTTCCGCGGATATTGGAAAAGTGATTGGTCAGCCCCGTGGCTGAATAATGAAACGCATACTCGTCAGCGCGGACAGGCCCGTATTCGATCCCCTCGCCTTCCACGGATGCCTCAATCACAGAGCGCTCTGGCGCCGTTAGATTGAGACTGCCCCGTGCCTCCACATGTGCCTGTTCGCCCAGCTGCCAGGATTTGATCATCGACTCCCGCACCCCGGCCAACCTCAGGACAGTGGCAAGATCCACCTCCGAAACCACCTCGAAAGTCGAGAGATCCTCATTGAAATCGAAGTCGAGACTCCCCTTTGCATTCCTTCCCCCAACCACCATCAGGAAGGGATCCAGCTTCAGGCGGTTAGTTCCATTGCCAAAAACATAGTTGCCGGTCACATTAACGAACCCTATTCCCGCGCCTCGATACGCATAATTCGCCGCCTGCACCCGTCCCTTGACCGTCACCGACACGGGCTTTCGCAGGCAGGCTTCAATGGAAAGATCCAGGCGAGGTGGTGCCGATGAGAACGAGAAACGCTCCAGTCTGGATGTCGCCTCCGGATAAAATGATTTGAGTGCAGGCACCAGGGCACGCGGATCAAAGGACGTTATCAATCGCCCGGAGACCTGCTGATCCGACATCCACGCCAGCGAGCCTTCCACTTTCCCCCGCTGCAGATCTCGTCCGACCAGCCCATTGAGACGTGAGAGATGAATGCCCTTCTCGTTTTTCATGAGCGCCCCGGACACCTGTTCGACCCAGACCCCCAGGACATCAAAATCAATCAGCATGACATCCATGTCCATGCTTCGGGCGGCATCAACCCTGGCCCCTGGATTCCGGGAGTCCATCCGTGGTGGCGCCCCTCCGCCTTCCACATGCGCCAATTTCCAAGCCGGACGGATTATCCCGCCATGGGCCCATAACCCCTTGATCCGGCTTTCCCCGGGTCGGATCCTTTCAAATATATGAAACAAGATCCGGCATTCCTGCGTTTCGAGAAGGGGGGAACCAATAACGCCCTTGCGGTAGACCTTCACGTCAAAAGCTTTCAGGCCTCCCCGCAAATCGAGTTTCACATCATGCGCGGCAATGAAATACTCCCCTTCATTGGCGGCAGCAAGGATCCATCCTGTCAGAAATCCCGGGAACCCAATCCAAGCCAGTCCCAGCAGGATGGCCAGCGAAATACCCGCCACCAGCAGGGCTCCCTGCCGGATCCAGACCATCCACCGAGTTTGAAAAACTGTAATCCGCACGCCACACCCCGTATTCCGTACCCGGCCCTACTGCTCTGCCACCAACGGGCGAACCAGCGCCTCGGCAACGTTTTTCGAGAGGACAAACACGACATCCTGACCCTGCACCAAGGCATATACGCCGTTCCGTCCGTTTCCGGACCCGATCAGGACAGTTTTCTGGATCCCGCCCGTGCCGCGCAACCCGAACGTGACCCGGGGCGATGCGTCATCGATACCATAAGCAACCATGTTGGTTACCGAAATCGCCTCAACCCGTTCAGCATTGAGATCCGAGGCCAGGGTCAGCAGCGCCGGAATCGCTCCTTCCGCGACTTGCCCTTCCGGAGGCGAATCGACAACCCAGGCGCCATCGGCACTGGCCGTAACGGTTTCCTCGCGCCCCTTGCGCGCCAGCGTAATGCGACGCACCTGCGCGGGTTTAACATCCAGCATGCGGCGATCCATATAGGGAAGCGGATCAGCCAGCACAGGTCGATCGGTGTAGGCGGTTTCAACCCACAACCGCCTCACATCAGGGGAAGGCGCCGACATCAGCGACCCCGCCGCCTCAACAAATATCAGGCTGTTAGCCTCATTACTGGAGGGAAACGCCAGACGGTAGCTCCACACCGGCGCAATGGCCGCCGGCACCGGTATGTCATTGGTAGCCACCACACGGGCGGTGGCCTGATTGGCAACAATGATCCGGCATCCCATGGAGGCGACCTCGTCCGGCACCTGGTTCGTGGGAGAACCCTGCCGAACCTCATCCACCTGGATATTGGTAATCATCCGGAGCAACGCCCCTACAGCACGGGCATTTGCGGGAAACCTGAATGGTTCCATGAGCATCCATCCTGCCTCAGGGGTTCGCTCCATGACCAGCTTCAAATCGCCGTCGTACAGCGTCACCTTTGCCACCGTGGCGGGATTGGCATCACACAACCTGCGATCCTGCAACGCCCCGGCCTTCACCTCAAGCAGCGCCAGGACATCCTTCTTGACGGCGCAGACCGCGGCCATGTCATTTACCCGTGCATACAAGAGACCGGGAAGATCCTGCCAAGCCTTGCCCACCGTAAGAACCAGGGGGTCCCGCTTTCCGTCAGGCCAGAGCGACACCTGCAACACCGACTCGTCTCCACCCAAACCGGTTGTTACCGGATCAGCCAAGGCCGCCGCCCCGCCGAAATCCTCAATGGTCAGCAACTCCAGCGACTGGATCAATCGTTCCACTTTAGCTCCATCGGCACGGGCATCAAAGGGTTGTTGAATTCGCCAGGCCCCATCCTTTAACGCCAGCTGCAGGAATCCACCCGCATGTTTCAGCTCGAGCCGGACCGCCTTCCTGATGGCAGGAGGAAAAACGGCCCGGTCCCGCAAACTGTTGCCATCGAGTGGAAAAAACTCAGAGAGCTTGCAGATCGCCCCGATGACATCCTCGCTGCCATTGAGCCGCAGATACACCAGGTCATCGAGCGGAGACGCATCTCCCAGCAGGATCTCATCCGCACGCAATTCATTCCCCACCACCACCCTGGCCCGTGGCGTTTCGAGTCCGAAACTGTCCAGTGAGAGCCCTCTCTTCCCGCGAAGCCCGGCATCCAGCACTTCCCGCTTCCGGATGGATGTTACCGCCGCAATCAGCCGTTGGATGCGGGCCGAATCGGCGCGCATTTCGACCGGACGGGTCAGAAACCATTCCCCCTCGCGCTTGACGCATTCAACCGAAGTCGTGGCCGACATGATCGACAGACGGGTAATGGAGGCGGGGCTGACATGCAACAAGGGGCTCTCGACCGGAAGTGCCCGTGCCGCCGGCTCAGTACCCTTCTCGAAAACCAAGACGAAGATACCGGTCAATACAACCATCATTAAAAGCCACAGTGTGGGTTTCCAGCTCATGTCCCATCCCTCCCCCGGGTCCGGCGATCCCGCCGTGTCAGGAGTACAAAGATTGCCGCGCCGACGGCCAGAAGCGGCACGGCCACCACAATCAGGATAAAGGTCATCACCCGGCCCTCTGCGTCAATTTGAAGAGTATAAAAGCCGTGTGGGGCCGAGATCTCCCCGGCGTGGTCACCGCGCTCCAGAAGCCATTCCAGGGCATTGATGAATAATGCTTCATTGCCTCCCGCCAGGCAACGGTTGGCGGCAAACTGGGAATCACCGAACACCACCATCCGGACAGGCTTGATATCCATGGTAATGGCAGACGCCATGCCCTTTTCAACGCTGACGGCCAACGACACAGGTCCGCGCCAGTCGTAGCCTTCATTATACTGGGGGGGATTCTGGCCGAAATCCGTCTCGGCCCAGCTCCGCCCCGAGCTGAAGGCCAGCGGGACAACTAGCGGCTTGTCCGCCTGATCATTCAGAATTTTCGTACGCCCATTTCCACCCAGGGAATCAACTGAACGCGGAAGCACAAACGATGACACCAAGCCTTTCAGCCGCTCACATACAGGGTGCACCCCATAGTGGATCACCGGCACCTGACCGAGCCCCAGGGCTGCCGACCGGTCCCGGCTGCCCGGCAACAGCGTGGTGGTCGGGGAATCTATCACCCGGTCTTGCCCAAGCCGGACGCCCCATGCCTCCAGAAGCGACTCAAGTCCTGTCTGGGAACCGGAATCAAGCAACAACATGAGCCGCCCGCTACGCCCTAGATAATCCCTGATTTTAATGACTTCCCATGCCGCGAGCCCCTGGTTTGGTCCCGCCACCACCAGGACCGAACAGTCATTCGTCACCGGAGCCGTACTGTCCAGAAGAAGCGGACGAATCTCCGCATACCGCTCCCTGACAATCCCGGCGATCTCCGCATAGCCCCTGAATTCCGAAAAATCAGAGATAGCCCGCTCCCCATGCCCCGTCAGGAAATACACCACGGGAGCCGTCTCCTGTGAAACGGTCCGCAACGCTGATACCAGTTCCGAATCCAGTGTTGCCGAAAACGTTGAGCCCCGCTGATCGAGACGCGCTCCCCCATCCGATACCCGCGCCAATGAGCGGAACGGAATCACCTTATATCGCCCGCCACATACGACGATCAACTCGTGGGATTCCCGAAGCTTGAATTGTCCTGCCAGATCCCGCGTGCGAACCACCTCGCTGGACTCGTCCACGATCTCAATCTCCAGCAACGGGTGAACATACCGGTATTTCTCAACCACCCGGCGGGCCGTCACAGCCAGCGAATCCCCGGCGGGTGCCAGCAGGATCACCCGGGCCGGCGTTTTCAGTCCCTTCAGCGTCTGCTCCATTGCCGGGGGAAGCGCCTTCCCTGCCAGGGTGTTGACATCCACCCGGAACGGGTGCAAGAACGTCACGTAATTCACCAATCCGGCGAGAATAACAGCCAGGAAAAAGGAGACCACCACGTTTACCCTTCCACCGGCTCGACGATACCGTGACAATTGCAGGAGCCTGACATTCATGAAAAGCAACACCGCCATGCCGGTCAAGTAGAACACAACCGGCCGGCTGTCTACCATGCCGGATACAAAGCTGGAGATGTGGGAGGCGACCGCCACAAAACCGGAGGATCCTTCGGCTGGCCCCCCGCCAATCCAGCTCCGCACAGAACCGCGGAACACCACCATTGCCCCCGTCAGGAACGTGGCCACCATCGCGGTCGTCTGGCGCTTGAATACCTGTGACCAGAACATGCCGGACAGTGTCATCAGGCCGGCCATCAAGGAGAGCAGCAATACCCCGGCCAGCCACATCGGAACATCCATTCCCCGCCAGTCAGGATAGGCGGCCCGCAGGATCCAGGGGTATATCACCGCCGGCACGGCGAGAATCATGATCAGGATAAAGCCGGCCAGCGTTTTGGCCACGATCACATGCAACTCCGTCACGGGCGCGGTCAGCAACAATTCGATTGTGCCCTGTTCCTGGTCGTCGCCCAGCAACTTGACGGATACGGCCGATGCCACGGCCAGCATCGCCATCCAGAACAACATCCCGCTGAACGTGATCTCCGAGGTGAGTATCCCCTTCCCGGCCATCGTCACCGCGAACACCCAGAAGACCAGCCCTGAAACCGCCAGAAAGACCGCGGCCATCAGGTGGAATGAAGGGACCATCAGCCAGGAGCGGACATCGCGGCGGCATAAGATGCGGACACCATTCACGAAAGGCCGCCTTTCGAAACCAGGGTTTTGATCACCTCGCCCAGGTTGGCGGCATTCTGTTGCCGGATCAGCTCGGCCGATGGACCAAAGGCCGCGATCGAACCCCGGTTCAGGATCATCACGCGGGTACTGAGCGCTTCGGCTTCCATCATGTCATGGGTTGAAAAAATCAGGGTCCGCTCCTCTTTCAGGTGCGAGAATGAGTCGCGTATCCGCTCACCATTGACTGGATCAAGCCCCAGCGTGGGCTCATCCATCAGGATCACCTCGGGTTCGCCTACCAGACAATCCGCCAGAAGGACGCGGCGGACTTCCCCTTTGGAAAGATTACCCATCAATGCGCGCTCAAGGCCGGCTAGACCACAACGGCCGATCAGTTCCCGAAGCCGCTTGACCCGGGTTCGCCCCGACAGCCCGCGGAGTCGCGCCCGGAAGACCAGGTACTCCATGACCCGCATCTCGGGATAAATGGGATCTTTTTCAGGAAGATAGCCCAGCATGCGCCGGATTGCCAGCGACTGGGTCATGACATCGTTACCACCAATCAGAACCGTTCCGGAAGTGGGCGCCATATAGGTTGCCAGCACGCGCAGCAAGGTCGTCTTTCCCGCCCCGCTGGGACCGATGAGGGCGATCGTCTCTCCCCGCGCAATGCGAAACGAAACGTCACTCAAGGCCGTCACCCGGCCGAACTGCTGATTCAAATGGCTAACCTCGATCATCGCGACAAAACTCTCCCGGTTCACTCGATTGAACGTCTCATTATCCCCACCAGCCGCCCCGCGTCAAGGGTAAGCCGCTGGAAGGGAATTGGGGCTTTGGGCACGATAGACTTGATCCACCGTGCGGGCCACGTAGAAAAGGGGTGTGGCGCCTAACGCCACACCCCCAAGTAAAGTTGAAGAAACATGAAGGCTGGGTCGAGCCCCCAGAATTACCGCATCTGGCGCATGGTTCAGTCAGAAAAAACCCATAACCCCGCTCACTTCGATGTCGGGCATGGACCTGTCCGGAACGGGGAAGCCGGGAGCCCTTCTTTATTGAAGAGGTTGACATCAAACATTTTGGCCCAGCCATAAGTAACCGTAACAACAAACAAGAGAATGCCAATCAGAAGATTGAGCAGCTTAGGCATCCATTCAAATTATCAGCTATTCACATCCCCCTCAATCTGATATTTTCAGGTTATTCCTGTTACATCTTGAGACCGACAGACACAGACGGCAGCAGGCGCACCGGGCCCAGCAGTCCGGCCGGCGAAATTTTCCAGGTCTTGTCTCCACCCCAATCACCCTGAGGAGTCATGTTGGTACGGGTAAACCGCTTTTCCGAAGGCAGTTTCTGATCGCCTACCAGCCTGTTCATCCAGTCTTTCATGACCTCAATCTTCAAGTCATTTGCTCCAGCCTTGACCAGAGACGTAATGTCCACCCGGAACGGAGCCTTCCAGGCAATACCAGCTGATTTGCCGTTCACGAACACCTCGGCCATATCCCTGACATCGCCAAGGTCCAGTTCAATCTGCATCCCTTCTACCAGCCAGTCGTCCGGCACTTCCACTGTCCTCGTGTAGAACCCAGAACCGGAGTAATATTTAATGCCCTCAGTCTCGTGCGCCGTCCATGATATTAGCATCGGAAACTACACGTCAGCCGGGGCACCCCACTTCGGATCAAACGCAACAGTCCAGTCATTACAAAGCTCGAACGGCGGAGGAAGTTTTTCAACTGAAAAATGCTTCTCCTCTACCCTGAGTTGCGCAGCCGCAGCCGGGATCACTGGCACAGCCACAAACACTGAAACAAGCACCAAAAGCAGACCAGCCCTGACCAATTGCCAGTCCAGTGGCAGCATTCGTCTAAGCAATGCAGGATAGTTCATCACAATAAGTTCCTTCCAAGGTTAAGCCCGATTTTGACATTGCTATTTTTCACTTCCTGAAGCCAGACAACCTTCTCGGCTTCCCGCCCGTAAGCGCCATGAGCTCTTTCTTCCGGCTGTCCTTGCCGTCAGCCGCGCAAGCGGACTGCATCCCCGCCAACAACACCCCTGCTACCCTTTTCATTTTCATCGCCCTCCCCTTGTTGTTTGACTTATACCCCACAATTGACATCCCGGGCTTCCATCTTTACTCCACCCAAGCCCTGGCCCTGAAAAAGAGGCGGTCCGCCACATTGCTGCTAAACATGACCGTCTGCCCGCCGGCGGCCAGATCGGCAAAGCCTGGCACCACGCTCCAGTTGGTGCTCATCAGATTGGTCACGCATTCCACCGAATAATGCCTTACCAGCGGCCCGTACCAATTGGTAGTTGTCGCCCGTGCCGTGAAGGTCACCCCCGGCACTCCATTTGAGATTATTACCGATACGACGAACTGGTCTAGCCTGTTGGTCGGGTCCGTCCCGGCAATGTATTCCAGGTAGTTGCTTAGCCCATCCCCATCCGCATCATTCGTTGCCACCCCCGCCCCAATCTCCACGGGGAAATACTGCGTCACCCAGGCATCCGCAATCCCGTCGGCATTGGTATCCGCCGGCATTTCCACCACGGATTGTCCGGGCAGCGTGGTGAACCGCCAACTGGGCGCCGCCCACGCCGTCCCCGCGGAATTCGTCACCTGGAACGTGCAGTAATAAGTCGTCCCGGCCACGAGCCCTTGCACCGGATAACCCACAGCGGCTGAAGCGATATTCGTCCAGGCTCCAACATATGAATTGTGGTTCCACGCCCCGGCATTGGTTCCCCCGTCAACCGTCCCCCAGTAAGCATACACGCCATAGTTCGTGCCGGGCGCATATACCGTTGCATTTAGTGTAGCCGCCGTATTCGTAATGGCCGAAGGCGCCACGTTCACGACGGGATCCGCCGACCCGGCTACCACGCTCCCGTACCCCATGAAGGCGTCAGGGTTAGCCAGGTTCATCCAGCACGCCCAGATCCAGTTCGTGGACCGGACGACTGAACTGATCCGCACCTCATCAATAAGCCCATTGAACCAGTCAGGATTGCTTTTCCCAATGGTCCAGCGATCGCCTCCCGTCCAAAGCGCCCCCATCGAAACCGGTGTCCCCTCTTCCGCTCCATTGAGGTACAAGCGCATCGACCCACTGTTCACGGCGGTGCCTGAAAGATAGTACCAAGACGCCGCGCTCAGTGTTGTTGTTCCGGTTACCGTCTTGCTTCCACCATCAAAAAGATAGTGAATGGCCTTGCTGCTTCCGTTCAAGTTCAGCTGGTGCGAGTACGAGCCCGCTTCACCACTGTCGGTTCGCCTGATAATGGTCCCCGACGTTGTCACTGCCGGACGGATCCAGGCGCTGATGGTATACGCGGTCGGGTCAACCGCATCCAGGACCCTCATGAAACTGTTCGATCCGTTGAAGCTCTGGGCTTCCCCGACAAGCCCCAGGGTGCCCGTATTCAGAACGGAAACCGCGTCAAGCCTGTTTGACGTCGAATCCAGGGCATTGGTCTGGTTCATGTGCCACACGCCCCTGAATCCTTCAGTCCAGACCGCCCCGTTCGTCGTATAGGCCTGCTGGTTGGTTTTTGCCGGGTCACCCCAGCTTGCCCAGAGGGAGCAGTTTTTGGACAACGCCGGCACCTTCACCCAGATACTCGAATTGCTGGTTGTACTGAAGCTCTCGATCTCGTAGTTGAGCTCCTGCCCTGTCAAATCGGCGTTGGTCCAGAACCGGAGTTCATAGCCGCTTGTCCCCCTGAACCCGCCGTAGTCCGCCGTGTTGCCGGGAGTCAGCTTCACCAACAGCGGGAAATTGGTCAACACGCCCCTTCCTGCGAAATTGGTGATGGTGATCATCAGGGAGGTTCCCGATCCAAAGCTTGGTTGCGGTAGTAATCCGGCAAAGCTTGTCGCCGTGCCAGACCAGGCTGTCCCCACCGGATTGGAAGCATAACACCGGTACCAATATGTGGCGTTATTGCTCAATCCGCCCACGACGGCACTGAAGGCATCCCCCTGGTTCACGGAACCTAGGGAGATGACGTTTTCCCAGCCTCCCGTGCCGCCGCTCCCTGCGTCATGGCTCCCCCAGCAGATCCAGACATTGGCAACCCCGCCGGTTGTGAGCGTCCCGCGCAGGGTACAGCCTCCCACAGTCGCATTCGTTGCCCCGGCATTATCCACCGCAGGCATCGTCGGAGTAACCGGCGTAATAAAGCTCAACACGTTGGTCGCCCAGGCATTCGTGTCGGAATTTTCGCCCTGGAACGTAAAATAATACCTCGTTCCTTCCGACAACTCGGCCACCGGGTAACTCAGATTCGTCACTCCGGTAGTATTGGTCCACGTCCCGACATAAGCCGAGTACCCCCACAAATTCGCATTGGTCCCGCCATCTGCAGTCCCCCAGAAGGCATACACGTTGCACTCAACCCCCGTGCAGGCCAGGACCGCATTCAAGACGGCCGAATTCGACGTGACCCCTGTCGCCATCTGGTTGGAAAGGCTCCATCCAGGCAAAATTGGCGGAACACCCGTCGTGGTGAACGACAGCACGTTTGTGGCCCAGAAGTTGGTGCACGCGTTTACCGCCCGCAGGGTATAGTAATACGTGGTACCGGAATTCAATCCTGAAACCGGCAAGCTCAAACCGGCCGACACCGTATTGGTCCACGTCCCGATGCATGCTGAATTCGCCCAGATACCAATGTTGGTTCCGCCGTTTACCGTCCCCCAGTGGGCGTAGACGGCAATGACCGAACCGGAGCAGGCAAGTGTGCCGTTCAAGGTCGCTGAAGTATTGGTGATGGTTGTTACCGAAGTTGGCGTGACATGCAATCCTGCCACTGGGGCGCTGAAACCGATGGTGTCAACATACCAACCGGCAGCGGCTGTGGAGTTATCAGTTCCAATCATCCACCGGAATCGGACTTCTTTTCCGGAAGCACTGGCGGGGAGATTGACTGTCGTTGTGATGAAACCTCCCGACTTGTCGCCCCATGCGTTACGCCCGGTAAGAGGATTCAGGGTGCCGGACTTCAGAGTCTTGTTGTAACCGCCGGAGCCCCAGCTTCCCCCTGCGCTGATGATATCCTGCCAGCTGCTGTCTCCAATCTTAATCTCCAGGACCCCTCCGTCATAGGGAGTGGTGGATCCTTCAAAGACATACGAGTGCCGGAAACTGAGCGGCCCCATTCCGCTAACATAACCGAACGCAGGAGAAATCAATGAATTCGTCGTCACCACCTTGTAATCCGGAATATAGGCGGCATTCGGAGCCGAATCATTGGTCGCTACCTGGTTAATCCAGTTGGACGTTCCGATGGTCATCCACCCCGGAGGCAGGGCTGGAGCCACAACACCATCAAAGTCTTCACTGAAGGAACCATATCGGGTCGTAAAGGAAACTGATGCCGGTGCCCAGGCTGTCCCCAGGCTGTTGGAGGCATGACAACGGTAATAATAGGTGAGCCCATACAGCAGGTTGCTTAAATTTGCCGCACAAGCCCCCTGCAACACCCCGCCCTGAGTAACCACATTCGCCCAGGCAGCGGGATTCGTCCCACCATCCGAAGGCCCCCAGTAATACCGGACATCGGCAGAACCACCCGCTATCAATTCGCCGCTGAGTTGTACCATTCCCGGAATATTATTGAGTACCCCTCCATTGTTATCAACACCAACGGCGCCCATCGTCCTGAAAGTCAACGCCCGTGATGACCAGATCCGGCCAGCCCCGTTCGTGTAGTAGAAGGTGAAATAGTAAAGCGTATCAACCTGCAACCCGCTCGCGGTGAAACTGACATTAGACGAGTTCACGTTGGACCAGGTGCCGACATACGCGGAATTGGTCCACTGCTCAAGATTCGTGCCGCCATTGACCGTGTTCCAGCAGGCAAACAGGTTCACGGTCGCATTGCTGGCATTCAACAGGGCGTTTAGTACAGCCGAGCTGGGGGTGAACCCCGAGGCAGGCATGGTGGAAAGGGGTTTCAACGACAGGGTTGCGGTGGTGCTCATAGCCGAACCGTACCGATTTGTCACATAACAGCTATACCCCCCGACATCGCCGGGCATAACCTCCGGAATGTCAAAATGATTTACCGTGGCGCCCGGAATCGCGACTGAATCTTTCCGCCATTGGTAGCTTAACGGCTGTTTGCCTTCCGAAACGATACTGAAGCTTGCAACCTCCCCCACCTCCGCAACCACATCCACTGGTTCACCAACAATCACAGGCGCCGCTTCGGTCTCATCGTCATGGATCCAAACCGTGGCATTAGAGCTTGCGCCAACGTCATAGCCGGCCCCGCCAAGCACAGACACCACCACGGTTTCCATCGGCTCCTCAATGAAGTCATTTGTCACGGCTACCGGTACTTCCACGGACAGATCACCCGCCGGGACCACCACACTTGAAGGAAGCGAGACATAGTCAGCCCCGGCTGTCGCTGTCCCCGAAATTGACAGCGGAACGGTGAGGGCGCTGTCGGAGGCTGAGGAAAGCTGGACAACCAGCTTCGCATGATCCGCCGGTTCAGCCGCGAAATCATCAACCGCCCTGATGGTAACCGCAGGGGTGGCCGGTGCAGCGGAATCCACGGTCACCCGCGTCCGCCACCAGGTCCTTGTGGTATGCCCAGCGTTGTCATCCGCCTCGCACGTCAGGTCGTAGGTTCCCACAGCATCAGGCGTCCAGTTGCACGACCATCCACCGGCTGCATTGTTATCCGTGCCAATCAGGGTGCTGCCGCCACGATAGAAGCGTACCACCGTTGCCGTGTTGCTGGTGATCTGGAGGGAGGCAACCAGTGAAACAGCCTGACTGACAACCAGCGTCCCGCCTTGGGCAGGTGCCAGCAGCGTCACATGCGGATAAGTTCTTGCCGTCTGCACCGCCTTGAAGGCATTCAACCGTCCCCCTGAAGTTACCAACCCGGAAAAAAAGGCAACCTTATCCGTCGTATTGGTGATGACATGCATGATCTGCACTGCACTCAGGCTCGGATTAACCGACGCGACCAGGGCCGCAACGCCAGCCACATGCGGGGATGACATGGATGTCCCGGTCATGGACGAATAACCGGTTCCAGGCACAGTTGACAGGATAGAACTACCAGGGGCCGCCAGGTCGCACCAGGAGAATCCCACGTTGCTACTCGAATAACGCGAGTCACCCGAAGTACTGTTGGCCACATTCAGGATATAGGGGGCCCAGGGATCGCGGTAGGGATTGGTAGGCTCGTTCACACTGGCGTTTCCCGCGGAATGGGCGCTCACAATGCCGTTCTGGCAGGCCGTCTGGTCGCCAACCCCGGTCCCACCCCAACTATAACCGTTCACCGTACCTCCCATGCTGGTGTTGGCCGCCACAACATGTATACCCCGCTGGCGCAAGCCAGCCAGATATTCAAGGGCCGCCTCCATCTTGGAACCACTGCTCATGCCATCGTCATCAGCAACCCGGCAGGCGATAATCCGGGCCCTGGGCGCGGCACCTATTACCCCCAGGCTGTTGAATCCCACCGCAGCCGCAATCCCGGCAACATGGGTTCCATGCGCCTGGCCATTGTTATCGACATTGGTCGTCCCCGCATAGAAGTTCCAGCCGCAGATATCATCCACCTTGCCGTTCCCATCGTCATCAATACCGTTCCCGGGAATCTCGAGGGGATTGCTCCATATGTTAGGCGCCAAATCCGGATGCCTGTAGTCCACACCGGTATCAATAATCCCGATGATGACCTCACCCGAGCCATCCGCGATATCCCACGCCCGGTCTGCCTCGATCTTGGGCATGCCCCAAAGACTGCTATAGCTTGAATCATTGGGGATTACAGACGGCCTAACCACGACATCATCCGCAACCTGGATGGTCTGCGGAAGAAACCTGACCAGGGCAGCCCTGGCTGCCTCCAGTTCCGCGAGCGTCCGTCCCGGGATATTGACCACCATCCATGGCCTCATCACCGACTTGTCGCCCAGCGTCCAGCCATTCCGCACAAGATCTGCAGCAACCCGGTCCCGTTCGGCCATTCCCGACGCTGTCAGGATCAAGTGGTCCGCACACACCTCACTCCAGAGTACCCGGGTCTCTTCTCCATTTTCGTCACTGGTCGTTTTGTATTCCCGCCGTATGAAGGGAAACCGCCCATTGGTCTTGTGCAAGGTGATGCTCAACCGGCTACCATCACCCAGCGTCCTGACAGTTTCATCAACCACAGGACACTTTCTTGAGAAATCATCAGGCTCCCCCGGGATGGACACGGCACCTGAAGAATCTGCGCCTGAAACGGGACTCAAGGATGAAACAATACACCGGGGAGGATGGACAGACTGAGCTGATGGGATCGCGGAAACCTGATCTACAGTCTGAGGCTGCTTGTGACACAAGAGCACGGCACAGGCCAGCAGGATTATCACAATCACTGAGGTCGCATTTTTTTCCCAACCAGATTTCACGGTTGATCCTTTATTTTAGTATTCACAACCAAACGGTCTGCTTCCTGCAACTGCTGCACATCAGCATCCGACTCTTATCCGGAGAGTATCTGAGTTGACGCACCTTCACAACCTTCGCACCAATACGCAAACGCGTATCTCGCCGACGTCCCGCCTACCTGGAAAGACAGCCACCGAGGACGTGAACACGAGCATGAACGCTCAAGGAGAGAATAAAACCCCGACACCGGCTTCAGGGCACCGACAGGATACAGGCAGGACAAACGGCGGGACTGGAAGCGGTAGCGGATGCAGGCACCCACGGGGATAAACTGCAAAAACCGATTAATACCGAGCTACGGTTTACTTCACGACGCCATCGCGCAACGCTTTGCCAACGGCCTCGGAACGGGTGCTGACGTGCAGTTTGGAATAAATGCTCCGCAAATGGGCATCAACCGTGTGGAAATTCATGCTTAGACGGTCGGCAATTTCCTTTTTCAGCATGCCCCTGGTCATTAGCTCGAGAATCTCGAACTCACGGACACTCAGTCCGTAATCCTTTGCCGGAACCTTCGCGGATCCTTTCATCAAGCCCAGGACCGCTTTAGCCACGCGGGGCGTCATGGGAGCTCCACCCGCTGCAGCCTGGCGAACAGCGTCAACTATCTCTGACTTAGTCGATGTCTTCAGCAGGTATCCAGAAGCCCCGCCCATAACCGCTTTTAAAATCCTGTCTTCATCAAAGAACGCCGTGATGATCACCGTGCTTGTGTCAGGAATCCGTTCGCCGAACTGGGAAAGCGCCTGTATGCCATTTATGCCAGGGAGCTCAATATCCAGCAGGATGACATCAGGACCGGGACTGCGGCCGACTTCCCCCAACGCATCTTCGGCGCTGGCGAAACTTTTCAGGCAACTCATGTCGGATTCCCGGCCAATGACCTGTTCAAGGGCATTCCGGAAAGCGGCATTATCCTCAACAACCCAAACCGCTATCTCCTTACCCTTCAGTTTACTGACTGATGATTTAGTACTCATATCATCACATCCTCTTGGCCAGAGTTATCTAGATCAGCCGCAATCACCCAACTTATTCAACAGGAACACGGAAGCAGATCGAGGTACCGCTACCCGGGCTGCTGTTAATGCTTATCTCCCCATGCATATCCTTTACGCGCTGCCTCAGGTTGCCAAGACCGTTGCCGCCTGAGCTGGAGGCAGGATCAAAGCCGCAACCGTTATCAGCCACCGTCATACGCAACTCACCGGACTCAAGCGTACCGTTTATTACAACCTTTGAAGCCCTTGCGTGCTTTCTCACATTGTGCAGTATTTCCTTGAAGAACGGGAGAATGTTGCGCCGGACCTCGGGAGAAACCGGCCGGCCTGACGCGATGCAGTCAAGGTTGGACTCATAGTCCATCCCTGCAAGCATGACTTCCGCTATGCTCCGGAGCATGCGGATCAGTTCATCAAGGCTGTCATGCTTGGGATCGATCATCCAGACGATTTCCTTCAGTCCCTGGATGGACGAAACAGCCGTACGGGAAATATTCCTGACATTGGGAATCTCGGGATGATCATCTTCTATGATCTCGGCAAGCAGGGAAATCGCGCCAAGATTGGCCCCCACCACGTCATGCAGATCCTTTGCTATACGGATCCGCTCAAAGTCAACAGCCTCCTGGTGCCGCCGCTCCTCCGCCTCCCGGCGCATGCGGACCCGGACAACAGTCATCATAGCGACAAGCACCAGCGCGAGCGATCCCGTGGATATCCCGAGCGCAACGGCAGTATTCCGGGGGGTCCACCATGATGCCGGTTGGAGCACTTGAACATCCGATGCCGACCTCATGAGTATCCTGAAAGTTATCCGGCTCGACCTGGATACATGTCCGGAATCCGCAGTCGGATCAACAACACAAATGCCTGTCAGGCGGACTGAGCTTCCGGACACCATCACGTCTCTCATTTTTTCCACGTCAATGCCCTTGTAAAGAACATCGAATCTATTGGTCCCGTTGATGACTTCCCATCGCCCGCCTTCCAGCCCCCACTGCACCGGCCCGACAGTCCCCTGTATCTCGACAAGCCTGGCATCATTAACAGAAGCCTGTAACGGAGATGTCATCTTCACAGGCTGCGGAACCGGGGCTTTGCCATGTTTCCGGAACACGGCATCTTCCAACACCAGGCTGTATCCGGCCAGGTCACACGACACAAATCCGAAAACATCCACCTCATCACCCGGCTCAAGCCTTTCCATGCTCCAGGTCCTGACATGTACACCCACATCATTGCAGCTGATCCAGAATCCGTCCGTCGCATCCCGGTGGGACACAACACCCTTGAACCTGATACCGTTCCGAGGGCCATGACCGTAAGCAGGCAACCGATAATATGAAGGCGTGTATACCGGCAGGGAGAAAGGATCCTTGCTATCGATAATTCTGATGCAGTCATCATACAACACCACCATATAGGGATGCATGGCATGACTGCATTCATTGCACCGGCTGTAGATTACGCCGGACACCTCCACCTCCGACCCCACCGGCAAATCTCTTTTATGCAGAAAATAAGGCATCATGATATGCAGTCGGCCTCCTCCCGTACGCAAACTGACCCACGTACACCCTGAGGAACTTTCTACCCTCCTCACCACACCCTTGACCCTTGCCCATTGCATATCCACCAGCCCAGAGATGATATCGTCAAATCCCACATCCATAGGGTCTGGCAGTTTTCCTCCTTCACCGATCCTTGAGAACCTGGACGCAGAGATCGTATGAGCCATATTCCCGTAGGTTAATCCTTCTGCCTCAATAATATCCCCCCGCATCACACCAGGAGGAACTTTGTCAGCGAAATCCACGAACACAACGACCCCTCCACTCATCATGGCCAGCAGATTCTCCATGCCAAAAGGCAGGGCCATCCCCCGGAACTTAAAAGCAAGCACCTCGCCGGGAGACCGGTTAATCTCGACAAGATCCGACATATTGGTGATGACCGTGTTTGTGACAACATCTGCCTGATCAGCGGACGAGGTGCCCCAGGCTGCGGGTAACAGAAGAATCACCAACAGGAGTATTTTCAAATGAACCATTCTCAAAAATTACATCAAAGCACGATCTTCAACAAGACTGTATTAAACCCTATCTTGTCATCCCGTTCCCGAACCAGCAAAACCCCATGACTCTAACTTCCGGCTGACCGCATTCTTGTCACGTCCCTGGTTTTCTGACATCATTCGACCCTCAGATACCCGGCTAGGGCTTCCGATTAACAACCAGAACTGGTGGAGACACGAATGAACATGATAAAAGCGGCAATTCGCCTGGGGGCCCTCACACTTCTCCTGACACTGAACAGTTCACTGCAGGCCGGTGACGGGGAGTGCCAGTTGAGCGGGGGCGAGTTTGCAAATACCGACGGAAAAACCGAAGTCTATGGAAACACGATGTCCGTGGCCTTCCCGGGGCTTCCTCCCGGCAAATATACGATCGAGATTGATGCCGCAGAATACTTTTTCGGCGCACCGGGACAGAGACTCTATTCGGCCAGTTGCAGCGATGTCGTTCTGGCAAAGGATATCGACCTGTTCAAGACAACCGGGAGCAAGGGGAAAACGCTGACCATTAAGGGCACGGTCGAACACGCGGCCGACTCCCTGCGCGGTCCGTTGACCCTGTCCTTTGGCAGCAAAATCAACAATGCCAAGTTCGACACCATTAGGATTGTTTCCGAGGAGGGGAAGCTGGTTGCCGAAACAACTGCCGCCGGGTTGCGACAGAAGGAAGAAGGTGAGTCCAACCGGATACCCTCAGTCGCAGGACCGGAAATATGGAAGGATATTACAAAATCCCCCGGGGAAAGGGCGGCCGATCTGGTCAAGCGTCTGACCCTTAAGGAGAAGATCGACCAGATCCAGATGGCGGCCCCGGCCATCACCCGGCTGGGTATCCCGGCCTATGACTGGTGGAACGAAGCCCTCCACGGGGTTGCCCGCGCCGGCACCGCAACCGTATTCCCGCAGGCAATTGCTGCAGCAGCAACCTGGAACGATACCCTGTGGCACGAGGCCGCCTCGGCAATCAGCGATGAAGCCCGCGCCAAGCATCACGACCACACCCGCAAGAATGGCGGGAACTCGGCCAGGTACTACGGCCTCGACATGTGGTCCCCCAATGTCAACATCTTCCGCGATCCGCGCTGGGGCCGCGGACATGAGACCTACGGTGAGGATCCCTATCTTACCGCGCGTTTCGGCATTGCATTCATCAAAGGACTTCAGGGTGATGACCCGACATACATCAAGATCGTGGCAACCCCGAAACATTATGCCGTCCACAGCGGTCCGGAAAGCCTGCGCGCCGCATTCAACGCCAACGTCTCCGATCAGGACCTGCGTGAAACCTATTTATCGGCGTTTGAAGCCTGTATCCGCGAAGGGAAGGCCTTTTCGATCATGGGGGCCTATAACAGGTTCCGCGACGAATCATGTTCATCAAGTAAACTGCTTCTGAATGATATCCTGCGGGATGAATGGGGATTCACGGGATATTCTGTTTCAGATGTGGATTCCGTCAGGAATATCTGGCAGGACCACAAAATCGTGAAAACCCCGGCAGAAGCCGCGGCCCGCGCCATCAAGAACGGAATGGACCTAAATAGCGGGAGTACCTATCGTTACCTCAACCAGGCCCTGAAACAGGGACTCTGCAAGGAATCCGACATCGACCGGGCGCTCACTCGCTGCATGATCGCGCGAATCAAGCTCGGC
>JAABPW010000158.1 GCA_011391785.1 Verrucomicrobiota bacterium | reverse complement strand
GCGGATTTCCGCGAGGTGCTGGCACGCAAGGACGTGGATGCCGTCCACATTGCCACGCCGAATCACTGGCATGTGCCGATCGCCCTGATGGCAGCATGGGCCGGGAAGGACATTTACGCCGAGAAACCGCTCGGGATCAGCATCGAGCAGGACAAGAAATCGCGCGAGATCGTCGACAAGTATCACCGGGTGTTCCAGTACGGCGCCCAACAACGATCCCAGCAGCATGTCCGGCTGGGACTGGAACTCGCGCTCAATGGCCATTTCGGCGAGATCAGGGAGGCCTATATCTGGGCTCCTCCCGGGGAATCCGGCGGCACCCTCAAGGAATCGCCGGTACCGGAAGGGTTCGACTATGACATGTGGCTGGGCCCCGCACCCAAGGCGCCGTTCTGCGCCGACCGCTGCCATAGCCAGGCACGCAACGGTTGCTTTTTTATTTACGACTATGCCATCGGGTTCGTGGCCGGCTGGGGTGCGCATCCGGCGGACATGCTCCAATGGTGGCTGGACAACGCGGGAATTCCCAACATGCCGGTTTCGTGTGAAGCCAAGGGCGTCATCCCGACCTCGGGACTTTTCAACACCCTGACCCACTGGGATTCAAGCTTCGTTTATCCGAACGGCTTGAAGATGCGATTTATGGATTCGCAAACGGCGGAAACCATGAAGCCTCATCCGGGGGTGAAAGGCGGCCATGGCACGCTTCTGGTCGGTTCCGAGGGCTGGGTGCGGGTGAGTCGTGACGGGTGGCACATGTCCAACGTCGCGCTCCGCCAGAAGGCGCGGGATCCCGGGCCGAAACGCCTGAAGGTCAGCCATGACCAGATCCACAACTTCGTTGACTGCGTGCTGAGCCGGGAACAACCGGTTGATGACCTCCATTCGGCGGTCCGTTCCGATATCCTCTGCCATCTGGTCGATATCAGCGTGAGGACCGGCCGGAAGATCGAGTGGAACAATTCCAGGGAAACCATTGTCGGCGATGCCCGGGCCGCGAAGATGATGCATCGTGACATGCGCAAGCCCTGGACCGTGAACCGGTCCTGGCTGGACGCGCTCTTTGGTTAAGCGAGGAGGGGCGCATCTCTGAGTTTTGGCACTTGGTGGCATGGACTTAAGGTGGACGCCGACCTCCGGGCGGCGTTAGGTGCATAGGATGAGCATGAATTGACCAGACCGTGCCCGGAGGTCCCGGTCCACCTTGGGAATGAATAGTCCAAAACTCGGAGATGCGCCCAGCGAGGAGTTGCAGGCTTAAGATGTGTATACAGACTCCGGAGATGGGGGTACACTTGATGGAAATAAATCAAAGGAACCTGCATGAATGACCTCGAAAAACTGTTAAACAACCCTGACGCCCCGAAATTGGAAGAAACCGATATGCCGAAAAAGATCGAGAAACCCACCCCTGCCGCCAATAGAGCCGTTGGTCTTGCCGCCCAGGAAAGCATTCTTGCCGCCGCCAGTGCTGGTGGTTCCATCTTCCGGTCCGCCGCCACCTACCTCGCAGACCATCCCGTCATCAAGGGTTACCAGAAAGAATCCGACGCCTAATCGATGAGAAAACGGCCTCATGGCCCCGGTCCAATGGGCTTGGGACATGAGGCGCGCTCGCCTGAATATCGGCCGGTCGGCCAATAATTTGTTATTGCAATACGCCGTTCCGTGACCAATATTTACCTGATTCTAAGGTATCCCTGTTCACCAATAAGGAGAATTCATGAAACATTCGAGAATGATCGGGAAAATCGGGTTGGCAGGTCTCTTCATGGCGACCATGACGGTTAAGGCTGAGGAATCGCCAACATTTGCCAAAGACGTGGAGTTCCTGTCCAAACACACCAAGGTGATTGTTCTGGCGGATGGCGACGCCAAGGTCGCGCTGGTTCCTGACTACCAGGGCCGTGTGATGACCAGCACACTGGGCGGCGATAACGGCCAGGGGTTCGGCTGGCTGAATTACAAGCTCATTGAGCAGGGCGTCCTCTCGAAGGATGCGGCCAAGGGCAAACTGGAAGAGCATATCTATGTGTTCGGCGGTGAGGAACGCTTCTGGCTCGGCCCCGAGGGCGGCCAGTACGGCCTCTTCTTCTCGCCCGGAACCAAGTTCGATTTCGCGTCCTGGCACACTCCCCCAGCCCTGGATACCGAAGGGTTTGAAGTGGTCAAGAGCAACGCGAAATCCGCCACCTTCCGCCGGGATATGAAACTGACAAACGCGAGTGGCGCCAACTTCGAGGTCCGCGTGGACCGCGACGTCAACCTGCTTTCTCCCGCCAACGCGGCGAAGGCTTTCGGGATCACGCTGTCGCCTGCCATGAAATCCGTGGCTTACGAAACCGACAACAAGATCACCAATATCGGGAAGGAACCCTGGACAAAGGACAAGGGCCTTATTTCCATCTGGATCCTCGGCATGTACAAGCCCGCGCCGGATGTGACCGTGGTGATCCCCTTCAAAGCCGGACCCGAATCGAAGCTTGGCCCCAAGGTCAACGACACCTATTTCGGGAAAATCGCGCCCGAGTACCTGCAAGTCCGTGATGATGTGCTGTTTTTCAAGGGCGACGGAACCCGCCGCGGGAAAATCGGAATCAGCCCAGCCCGGTCCAAGGGAATCGCGGGGAGTTATGATTCCAAAGCCAAGGTGCTGACGCTGATGACCTACAATGAGCAGAAGGCGCCCCACGGGTTTGTCAACTCGATGTGGGAGCTGCAGAAGGATCCCTTCAGCGGCGACGTGATCAACTCCTACAACGACGGCTCGCCCGAGCCGGGCAAGGCGCCGCTCGGCCCCTTCTTTGAACTGGAAACCTCCTCCCCCGCCGCCGCCCTCAAGCCGGGCAAGTCGCTGCAGCATATCCAGCGCACAATTCACCTGACCGGACCCGCTGAGGAACTGGACCGGATTGCCAAGCTCAAGCTGGGCGTCGGCCTGGATGTCATCAGCGCGACATTCGCCTCGAAATAAAGGACAGATCCAGCATGAAAATAATATTGGTGGCGGCACTCATCCTGGCCGCCGCGTTCTCCGCGCATGCCAACGTGACCCTCAATGGCCTTTTCGCGGATCGCATGGTCCTCCAGCGCGACCATGCGATCCCCGTCTTCGGCACAGCCGAGCCGGGCGAAAAGGTTTCGGTCACGTTCGGCAAGCAAAGCCAGTCAACCACCGCCGAAAAGGACGGGAAGTGGAGCGTCAAGCTCAAGCCCATGAAGGCCTCCAAGGAGGGCGCCTCCATGACGATCGAGGGCAAGAACAAGATCACGCTCACTGACATCCTCATCGGCGATGTCTGGGTTTGCAGCGGCCAATCCAACATGGAGCGGATGCTGGCTGAGATCAATAAGCCGGACGACATCAAGGCGGCGAACTTCCCGCTCCTGCGCCAGTACGATGTCCCCAAAACCCAGTCCGCCTCGCCCTGCGACAACGTCAAGGGCGGCTGGAAGATCTGCACGCCCCAGTCGGCCGGCTCATTTTCCGCCGTCGCCTTTTACTTCGGGCGTAAACTCCAGAAGGAAACCGGCATCCCGATAGGCCTGATCAGGACCACATGGAGCGGAACTCCGATTGAACCCTGGATTTCGCCGGAGGGGCTGGCGGGCATCCCTGAACCGATGCGCAAGAGCATCAATATTTCTTTTTCCCCAAGCGCCTGGCACTCCCTCTACAACAGCATGATCCACCCCCTGATCAACTTCCCCATCAAGGGCGTCATCTGGTACCAGGGCGAGTCCAACGCCCTCTTCGCGTCCGATGACAGCGAGGATGGCCGCTACCTCCTGAAAAAGAAGGCGCTCATCACCTGCTGGCGGAAGGCTTGGAATATCGGCGATTTTCCGTTCTATTTTGTCCAGCTCGCCAATTTCGAGAAG
>JAABPW010000157.1 GCA_011391785.1 Verrucomicrobiota bacterium | reverse complement strand
ACGCGGATCAGCAGGCGATAATGGTTCCCCATCAGCACGTACGCATGCAGTTCCACCCATACCAGCCCTATATCACTTCCCACATGCCGACCACAATATTGAATTGCAGAATATGGAGACGTGACCCCGCGCTCCCGCGTGGATGACACGATTCAGTTTGTGGCCACTGATAGTGTAACCGTGAAGAAAGTCGAGCACACCATCAACATTACTGCGATTATTCGCCTTCACAAGGTCATAAGAAAACCAGTTGAACAGGCCTTTAGGTGTTTGGTCGGCATCAAGGGCTACGTCGAAGAACTTGATGGTCATGTCAAATTCATGAAAAAGGCTAATTGTCCTGGTTGCCGCCGCATTAATCTCTGCAAGCGTGATGGACGAAGACTTCGGACGTGTGAAATACCATGTGCCCCAGTTGTATGTCAACCCCAGCGGATCCATCCGTCCGACAGAATCGTTCATCACTACGCAATAGAGATTCAGCCCTCCATTTTCTTCAATCGGATCACGACTTAGCCACCTCCCCGTTTCCGGCAGGCAAAATCTGTGGCCACGTTCCTTCACCGATGAGCCGGGGATATGCGTTTTCGGGGTCGCCCAGGATTTCGGCGGCACTGCGTTTTCGGGGTCGGCTGTGTAGTAATAGCCCATGGCCTACACTTATAAGGGGAGCGGGCTGGCTTGTCGATAAAGGATGCGGCATCGCTCGCTAACATCCGCCATCACACTTTTCGCAATGCGGCCGTCAGCATCACGCACCCATACCCATCACGTGTTTCTCATCAGCATCGGAGGGCGTCTGACCCCTTGGCTACTGGTTGCTTAGCCCGCCTTCATCTTCTATCTACCTGTCCGTTCTCCGCATGACCCCGACCGCCCTATTTGTCGTTTGTGGAGGCGTTACCGCAGCCCCCCTATTGACACCTGCTCTTTGATGGGTGACCCCTATTCCCCCATCTTCATCTGTCGACACAGTGATAGCCAGGTCGTCGCCTGTCCCCATGACTCGGTCTCGGCCGATACTAACGATTCGACACTGGCCGTTCGAATTGACGCACCAAAATGGATTTTGCCAAGCATCAACCTCGGGATACTTAAGGTACGGCCCTTGCCAGTTTGTGCAACTGCTGGGAGCCGTCATCAGCCACGAGCTCACATCCTGGGAGGACGGCGGGAAGCTGCCGCAATCTGTACAGTACATCCTCAAGGCCTCTTTCAACATCACCAGTTTGGACTGTGTCATACGGACGCGAAAGCTTTCTGTCGGCCTGTCCTCGATCTGCGAACAACTCGCAGCCATAGCGCAGCAAACAATGGCAACCAAGATACGACTCCAGCTCTGTAGCACATGCATCACGGAGCCCCCGGAGACTTGGTCATGTATGAACCACTGCAATAGTTAAAGAGGTATTGACCAAATAAAGTCACGTAAGTCACGCTATCGTCGCAGGCCGTGACTTTTCTGCCTGCCTCATCAGCAAGGTTCTGAAGGTAATCTGGGCCATTCATCCCGCCGTCCACAGCAGCAACAGAGCAACCCATGAGGTGGATTGTGCCGCCGACCTTTACCAAAGCACCCAAATCACGAAAGGGCCTTGGAACACTAACCGATTGTCCCAACTGATACGTCGCAGAAATGCCGCCGTTCCCCAACTCCTGCCAGGCTGCTGAACCATGGTCGATGACATAGAGGTCATCGACCACAACGCCGCTGGAAACAAGAGCCTGCAGCTTGGTCACTGCATCCGCAGTACTTCCAACATCAATATCATGATCGTAGTCCGCTGCTGCAGCCTTGAACTGCGCCCCTTTTGCGAGGCCACGGCATTTTTTCTTTTTTGACTTGCAGCTTTTTTCATCGAAAGAGTCCGCTCCTCCACCCTCAGCATTATCACTTCCATCGTAGATGGCCACGGATGCCAGACCTAAGGCATCAATGGCCCCGCTGGGATTGTTATTGACGAACAGGTAGGCGGGTTCAGCAGAGGCTCGCATGACGCGCATCCGTTCGTGTATCGGTTTGTCGGTTATGAACCTTTGCACAAACGCCGACTCCCCTAACGGATCCCTCGCCGTCCACCTCCCCGTTTCCGGCATATAGTATCTGTGGCCACGTTCCTTCACCGGTGAGCCGGGGACATGCGTTTTCGGGGTAGCCCAGGATTTTCCCGGCACTGCGTTTTCGGGTTCGGCTGTCAGGTAATATCCCATGAAACATCGCTCTCCCTGTTCAATGGGAATCTACGATTATTGCGGCTGGGAAGGAAGAAAATTACACGAACACCGGGGTTATTTGGCGCTAGTCAATATCGCCTTACCCTTGTCCGTTAGGCGGTATTTCTGCAAACGGCTCTGGGGCTTATCGGGAATGGTGTGTTCTACCAATCCCTGCGCCAACAATGCCTTCACGGATTTCTTCGCCGAACCCGAGATGCCCTTATGCCCCAGCAAGGCGGCTAACTCACCTCGAGACCTCGGCCCACCAATGAGGGCCTGGAGTATTCGAACAGGCACATCTGACTCTGGCCTCGACTCTGGCCTCGACTCTGGCCTCGACTCTGGCCTCGACTCTGGATGTTTTCGGAGGCAAACAATGAAACATCCACCTTCCATCTGGAATTCAGCCTTGATATTACCTGCCCGGCAGGCGCTGACAATACGGGTCGTCCCAGACCCCCAGTGCTCAATCAAACGGGCACGAAAGAACGCATGGGCGATCATCGGATTTCTAGGGTGAGAATGGTGCTGGCGATAGAGCATCTTCAATGTAATATCATACGGAAGACATCCCGGATTCCAGACCTCAAGCCTGTCATCAAATATCCGAACCTGAATGGTGGCCACACTCGTGTAATCACGATGACACAAGGCATTGATAATAGCCTCTCGGACAGCTTCTTCAGGGTATTCGGGGACAATTTCACGTTCGGGTTTGCCGGTAATCTTGTAGGCCTGATGGGTATTCCGGGCGACAAAAGCCAAGGCGTTGTCCAATTGGCTCAGCAACGGCCCCTCATAAGTCTGTTCATCCAGGAAATCAATGGATTCCGTGCCCTTGAACCGCGCACATTTCAAATCGGCGGAAACGAATATGCGTTGCGGCGCCTTACCAAAAAGCAGCGCCACCGCATTGCAATACCCGGCCGCACCCAGCGTCAAACGGGCATTCGCAAGAAGATCTTTAAACGGGGTGGTGAGTTTCATCCCCGCTCGGTCCAGATAATCTCTAACCGCCTTTTTATCCACATCCTCGGATGAAAACCGGGGGCAAACCAGGGCATCCCATGTACGCCCCGTCGTCACCTCCAATAGCCGGTGGGCCTCCTCCCGGCGCAAACATTGATTGGTTCGGCCAACACGTTTGATCGGACGGCCAAAAGCCCAGACAGGTTTCGCCGGATTTTCCTCGATTTGGATTTCGATGAGTGCCGACTGTTCGGCTCCTACCACTTTGATTTCAGGAAACTGTGGCGGATCAGTGTTGATCTTGATTTTATTGGCGAGATCCTCCAGGGATTGTTGCCCGATCTGCACGCCCACCCGCTCCCCATTCGGACTGATGCCAATGTAGATAGTCCCGCCATGGGAAGTCGCAAAAGCCGCACAAGTCTCGACGATCTCTTTCCACTCGCCCAGGGACTGCTTCCACTCCACCGTCTCTCCCTCAACAGGGATAATACTATGTTTGGCGGTCGTCATTTATCGGATCCCATTTGCATGGCTTTTACTTATATCACAGGAACAATTTGTGTCGAGTCATGTCTGATTCGTTAACTCGGAATACTTCACAACTCCATATTCCAATCACAAACCCCGCCCATCCTCCCTCTCCCTCGGATGGCACCGGTGGTGCTCCTTCTTGAGGTCGAGGATCGTGAGCTTGGCGTAATGCTTGAGG
>JAABPW010000156.1 GCA_011391785.1 Verrucomicrobiota bacterium | reverse complement strand
TTCGAATAGTTTTCCCGGCCTTGGGCACTCCAACCCGGGCAACAACCCCGGTCGGAATCCGCACTTCGCCCATTCCCCGCGCAAGATCGTACTTGATACTGATCAAACCGTGCGGTGTGGGCACAGCGCCTGCAACAGAGGTGAGCCACCGCCCGAAGTGCGGCAGGATGTCGACCGTGGCAAACCCCGGCGCCGTCGGCTTGATACCCGCCACTTCCTCCGTGAGCCATTTGGTCACGCCGCAACCCCAGGGATGGCTCAAGGTCGTATACCCCTGCTGCCCATTCGGCACCATATCGTTCAGCCCGAGCGCCCGGTTCCAGGACGGCCGGAAAACTTCAAAGTAAGTCGTTCCTCCATACGCGATCTGTCCGCCCCAGCAATCATACACCGCCCCCAGCGCCTCACCATGCCGCCCCATCGCCGCCATGGCCTGCAATATGAAGTACTGGTTGAATGGAGAGAAACTCAGCCGGTTTTCGCGATTCGTGAACCCTCTCAGATACATATCCTGCCGCACCCTGTCATCAGCCAGGCCGGCATTGACGGCATCGGACATGGCGTGGATTCCCATGCGCTCCCACCAGCGCGACTCCCGGCGCATTTCCGCGGCACAGTGCTGCGCTTTTTGCTGATACCGGTCCCGCAATTCCTGTTGCCCGCACGTTCCCGCCGCCCAGGAAAACTCGCGGCAGGCCCGGATGAACAATGCCCTGTAGGCATTCTGCGACTCGGGATTGTCAATGTCCTCTGCCCCTGAACCAATACGCTGATCCCAGCCGTAGAAGCTCAATTTGCGGGGATCAGGAAACATGGCTTCGGCTTTGGCCAGCTTCTTCTCCACAGAGTCGACATATTTTGCCAACATCGCCTGATCCCCAGTATAGCGGTAATAGTCGATCAGGCTCAAAACCCAGTAAAGCGAATAACTTGCAATCCCGTTGTTGTCACCGGAGGTCCTGTCAAGGTTATGCCTGATGAAATCCCAGTTTCCGAACGCCACGAGCGCGCCAGCCTGAGTGGGATGCGCGTCTCCGGTCCACGAAATCCGGTCACCCCGGTCCTTGAGCGTCGACCCGAAATAGTCCTTGAGGATATTGACCCTGATGCCATAGGCCCCGGTGTACCAGATCCGGGTCAGCAACGGGTCGCTACAGGAAAAACTGCCCTGATAATTAACCGGTTTCGCCTGGCAAACCAACCGTAGCCCCGTGATCTGCCACGGCTTGTCCAGCGAGCGCACATGGATCCAGCCGAAGCGCGCCCCTTCATAAAGTTCCCGTCCCAGCTCCAGCCGGTAGGTGTTCCCCTGTTTAACCGGAACCTTGGTCTTCTCCGGCTCGGGCCGGCGGGGAATCTCGTTGCACTCACTGACGCTCATTTCAACCGCACCATTACAATCCGGGCTGTCGAACTCCAGCCAGGCCGCGCTCTCCACCCCGAAATCAAGACGGATGGAACCCGTCCCCTTCACGGTGATGTCGACCTTCTTGCCGGTTGCGGAATCCAGATTCCTGAACGCGGCGCGTGTGTCCGCCACCGCCGCGACCGGCCTGAGCGCATAGACCTGCAGGTCGGCATCCACCCGGGTCTCATTCCAACGGTAACCGACCAGCGGGTCAGGCGACTCGCTGACAGCAGGCCCCGCAAAGCTCCCGCCATGAACCGCCGGGTACGGCTGCTTCGCCACCGAGGCGCCCTCCCTGTCCAGCTCGTATCGCAAGGCAGGCATACGGTCCCGAATGGGCTGCCCACGCGGTATACCCTCCGCTGCCGCGCTCCCTGAAAGCAGGCTTGTCACCAGGATTCCTGCAAATGCCATACCCTTAATTATTTTCAATTCCACTCCTCACCTGCTGCTCACGAACGAATACGATCCAGAACCAACTTCACACACCGCCGCGCCATTTTCCATTCGAAGGAATTTCACGCCCTTGGCTTGGGCAATCACTTTTCCACCTTCAGTCACCGCCGCCGCATCCTTCGCGGGGACATACACCGTTGCCGTGGTGTTGGGTGGGATCGTGACAGCCATGGTCAATTTTCCGGAATCCAGCTTCCAGTTGCTGACGATGCGCCCCTGAATCGAGTCATAACTGGTGTTGGCCCAGGAAAGCCCGTCTCTGATCACGGGTTGAATCCTGATTTTCCTGTAACCGGGCGCATCCGGCTGAATGCCACCGACCATGCCATAGAGATACTCCCCGACGGCACCAAAGGCATAGTGATTCAGCGAATTCATGCCGCCCCGGGGATTCTTGCCATCCCAGACAGTCCATTGCTCCCACATGGTCGTGGCCCCCACGGTTACCGGGTAAAGCCAGGAGGGCTCGGTCCTGGTCAAAAGAATTTTATAGGCATCTTCATCCCGTCCCGCCAGATGCAAGCCCGGCAGCAATCGAGGCGTACCGATGAATCCTGTCCTGGGGTGCCAATTGAATTTACGCACTTCCTCCACAAAGCGCCCGGTCATTTTCTCCTTCAATCCCGCCGGGACCAGCCCCATGGTGAAGGCCATCGCAAAGCCGCTCTGACTGCTCCCCTTGATATTGCCGTCGCCATCAATAAAGGCCTTGGCAAAGGCCGAGGCGATCCTGGCGGACTGGTCACGAAACAGGGTGGCGTCCCGGGTCTCGCCAATGGCCTCGGCCATTTCCGCCATCAAGTTGAAGTCGAACGCTGAATAGGCGGTGCTGAGGACATCGTTCTTGACGCCGCCCCCCGTGCTGAGCCAATCCCCGTTGCCAACGCGACCGGTAAAGAGGTACTCCGTGCTGTTCTTCGACAACCAATCCAGCTTCCTTTTCATGGCCGCGTAATGTTCGCGGATCACGCGGGTATCGCCATAGGTCCGATAGATCTCATAGGGACAGATGATTCCTGCATCCGTCCAACCGATATTGGGCCCATCCCCCGGTCCATAGGTCGGGGCATGGTCGGCGAAATGGCCATCGGGCATTTGCGCATCCTCGCAGACATCCACCAGCCACCGGCTGAAAAACGCGGACACATCCATATTGTAGACCGCGGCCCTCATGAAGAACTGGGCATCCCCCGTATAGCCGCACCGTTCATTGCGTTGCGGACAATCGGTCGGCACCCCCATGTAATTGCCGCGCTGGGACCAGAGGATGTTCTTTGCCAGACGGCTGACCAACGGATCAGAACAGGTGAATTCACCAACCTCCGGACAGGCGCTATTGAAGACCACACCCGTCAGACTCTCCAGGCCGGGCTTTTCCCGGAGCCCGCGGACCTCCACATACTGGAACCCATGGTAGGTGAAGGCCGGTTCAAAGGTCTCCAGCCCGTCGGTCCGGAACGTATAACGATCCAGCTGGATCCTGTGGTTGCTGACCACCGTCAGGTTTCCCAGGAAAACGGTTCCGTCACGGTTGGGCATCTCGCCATGTTGCAACTCCACGGTATCCCCGGCTTTCCCGCGGAACGTGAACCGGCAATGCCCGACCATATTTTGATCAAACGCAAATACATAGACCCCGGGCCTGGGTTCCGTGATCGCAACAGGCTTGAGCTCCTGCGTGACCCTGATGGGCTCACCACGCTGCCAGACGAGCTTCCCCACCTTCAGGTCGGCGCCCTGGGGCCGCGCCGCCACCCACGCTGAATCATCGAATCCTGGCGCATCCCAGCCCGGCATTTCCTTGCGTGCATCAAAGGTCACGCCCTCGTAGATCCCCGCAAACTGAAGCGGTCCGTTGGCCATACCACGCCAACTTTCATCGGAAACGACAGTCTGGCGGCTGCCGTCGTCAAATTCGACCTCGAGCTGGGCCAGAAAAAACGGCTCGGAACCGTAGATGGCCTTGAGCTTGCTCTGCCAGTGCTGCCAGCCCCCGCTGTACCACCCATTCCCCACCACCGCCGCCAGGACGTTCGACCCGCCAC
>JAABPW010000155.1 GCA_011391785.1 Verrucomicrobiota bacterium | reverse complement strand
GTTCGTGGACACCACCGCCCGCATTTTCTTGCCGGTGGCATGACGGATCAACTCGAAGATATCCGGGCGCATCAGGGGCTCGCCGCCCGAGAACAGGATCACCGGCGCGCCGAAACTGGAGAGATCGTCCAGCAGCCGGATCCCCTCCTCGTGCGACAACTCGTTGGGATAGTCCTGGTCCCGCGACTGGGAATAGCAGTGAACGCAATGGAGATTGCACCGGCGCCCCACATTCCAGACCACCACGGGTTTCTTGTCGGCGGAAAACTGGAGCAGATGCGAGGGCAGATCCTTGGCCAGACGGCCGTACCGCAACGGATCAGACGCCTCAACCGTACCGCAATAAAGTTTGGATATTCCAATCATAGTTTTTCCCTGTCGGTCCCTTCCTGCACTGAAGCGGGGCCATTCTTGTCCCCCTCCGTCGCGCTCTCCTCTTTCCCATCCACAGCCTTCTCGAACCCGAACAAATCGTTCGCCACCCGGGCATACAGCTCCCACTCGCCGTTGCGGGCCGCGCGCTTCAAGGCTTCCCGCGGTTCCGCGAGCATCTTGTTGACGATCTTGCGGGCCAGCACCCGGATCTCCTCGCGCGAAGGCTCGGGCAGACCCGCCAGCTTCTCCTTGGCCAACGCCCGCTGCAGGGCCGTCTCACAGATCGCCTTGCCATGGTCGTCGAAACGGCGCAACAGCACCCGCAACCCGCTGCTTTCAAAAAGCATGGCGACTTCCGAGGTACCCTGGCGAACCAGGTGCCAGGCCTGTTCGACCGCGTCCTGCCGTTTCGCGAGGTTCTCGGCCGCCACCCGCTCGAGGTCATCAATGGTATAAACATAGACATTCTTGATCACGCTGGCCGCGGGATCGATGTCGCGGGGCACCGCGATATCGATCAGCAGGATCGGGCGGCCCCGCCGGACCTCGCTGGCACGGCGGATGGAGTCGGCCTGAATAACGACATGGGGCGCGCTGGTGGAGCTGATCACGATATCGGCCTTGGCGAGGTAATCATCCAGCAATTCAAACTGGAGGGCGCGGCCACCGCACCGGTCAGCCAGGTTCTGCCCCCGCTCCAGGGACCGGTTCAGCACCAGGACATCGCGCGCGCCACGGTCCATCAGGCTCTTGAGGGCCAGTTCGGCCATCTCGCCCGCCCCGACGATCATCACCGTCTTGGAACTGAGGTCCTCGAAGATCTTCTCGGCAAATTCAACCGCCAGCGAGCTGATGGAGACCCGCCCGCGGCAGATATCCGTTTCCGTGTGCACGCGCTTCGCCGTCTTGAAGGCATGCTGGAAAAGCGGATGCAGCACCTTCCCGGTCGTTCCGGCCTCCTCGGCCAGCACCAGGGCCTGCTTGACCTGCCCGAGGATCTCGGTTTCACCGACCACCATGGCATCGAGGCTGGCCGCCACGGCAAAGAGGTGTTCAACGGCCTGCAGATCATGTTTGACATAAAAGAACTGCTCCAGCCCCGCCACATGCGCATTGGCATCCCGCGTCAACAGCGCCTCGAGGAGGGCGTCCTTCCGGAGCGCCAGATCCACGCCCGCCACATAAAGCTCGGTACGGTTGCAGGTCGAAAGCAGGACCAGCTCCGCCTCGGGGAATTCGGCGCGAATCCGCTGGAGCGTGGCCGGGATCTGACCGGCACGAACCGAGGCCTGCTCCCTCAACTCGACGGGAGCGGTGTGAAAACTGATGCCGAGTACGGAGACCATCATGGGCCACCCACCCCCGCCCGGATCTGCAGGAAGGAATGCAGGCTTTCGGCTACCAGGGGCACACCGACAAACGCGAACAACACCAGGGCCAGCCCGGCCACCGTCAGGATGGCCACGCCCCGCCCATGCCGGTCCGCATTGGCCCGCATGTGCACCAGCACGGCCAACATGATCCCGGCCGCCATCACCGCGGCCACCTTGGGATCGGTGAACCATTTCTCAACGTCACCCGCCTGATGCACCATCAGGAACCCGAGCACGATCGACACCACGAAAAACAGGAACGCCAGCCCGACCAGGCGGCTCATGAAGTGATCCAGGGTTTCCAGCGAGGGCAGATGCTCCCACACCGGCCCGAATTTCTTCTTCTTCATGTTGTGATCCTGCACGAGGTAGGCCACGGCATTGATGCTGGCCAGACTGAAAAAGGCATAGGCCGCGTAACCCATGATCACATGCAGGGTCAACCAGATCCCCTGGTTCGGCGGCGGCGCCCCGGCCGGCACCCCCATCGCGGGAACCCCGAAGAACAGGATCACGGTGACAAACGGCAGGAGCAGCCCGGAAATCCCGCGCGAACAGCGGCGCGGCTTCATCAACAGGTAGGTTCCGCTCAAGGCCAGGGCATACCACGTCAACCCGTCAAACCGGTTGAACGAGGGCAGACAGTCGGCCTTAAATATCCGGATGACCATCAAGGCCAGAAAGGCCACAACACCCCCGGCAAGCAGGATCAAGGTGCTCCGCTCACTGCGCTCTCCGCTCCTGATCATCGACATTACAGCCAGCACCGAGGCCAGGCCGTACAGAAGCATCCCAATTATAACCAATGCTGTTTCCATAGACAAAATCAGTCTTCTATTACAATTGAAGAATTTCCATCAATTACCTAGGCAATATCAAACCGAAATTCGATCTGAACTGATAATACCCGAAATATTTCTATCCCCTCAAGGAAAATACAGCCCCTCCGAGGGCATCAATAGGCAAAACTGATTACTTATTGTTTCGCCCTGGCGTCACGGCTGGCCGCTTCCATCAACACGTCACAGCGGCGTAGCGGTCAAAACGAAGCCAGCAAGGAGTCCGGGAAGGTGCTACCCAAATAGTGCAATCATGATTGCACTCCATCAACAACTGACCATGATCCGCTCACACTTCGGCCTTCAACGCAATCCTTTCGACCACGATGCCGTCGCCATGCTGCCCCACCAGACCGAGGCCTTCGATGTCCTGCGCGTCCAGTGCATTACCTATTGGGTGTTGGCGACTTTTGCGTCGAACTTTATCCTCTGAGCAATAGCTTTGCCGCTTGAGATGTTCAGGAACGACAATTTCCGTTCATTTGAGAAAATCTAAGCAAGCAACATCCAAGGCCACTTTGTATTTTGCCAGCTCAATGCCATAGATCTCATCCTTCTGGGCGTCGCCGCCGCACACCAAGGCGATCAAGTTCTACTTGCTGTCAATGATCGGGGCGCCACTGCATCCTTCAAAGAACTCATGGCCGGGATGTGGTCTTGGCAGATGAAAATAGATATACCCATTCTCGGTCCGCTCATAGCTCAACCCGGGGTAAGTCTGGTGCTCTGTCTCAAGCGCATTGAGTCCAGAAATGAATGCTGGCTTGATTTGGCCTGAGAATGCGTACATTTCCTGCTTACTTGGCGCGACACGCACTTGAGCGGCCTGTCCAGCAGTCGCAATTGTGTGTTCATAATGACTCTATGTGGGTGATACTGTCGCAGTAAAGGTGCGGGCTCGTCTCCTTCTCAAGCCACACTGGAGTTCCGGATCAGAGCTGCATAATCCAATGGCTTCCCTGATAAAATCCGCATCAGGGGCGTGGGAAGACAATCGAATGGCTCTCTTTCACAACAATGGGGATGATCAGGGATTTGCCGTCTTGCATAAGGATATGTACGCTTTTGCCGTTCATATCTAGCGACGGATACAGGTTAGTCAGTTCGACAAGACTGCTGGACACTTCTGAAGACAATGTAATTCTAGCATTGCCAAGACAAGGAAGTTTAACATCCTGAATCTTGATTGCCTTGCCATCCAGGGATCGAATTGCAATGAACCGAGTTACTGGGTTGGTCTTTCCAGGAGACGACAAAAATATAAGTTCCTCCGGAACGGCATAGTAATCTCCTTGAGTCACCTTCTTTTTTGCAGGTCCGAGAGCTGGATCGGGCACTGGCATGGTAAGAGCCCCCCTCGGCATCACAATGTTGCCGCTCATGACAAGGCAGATGATTGGGTTGATGGGATCGTTA
>JAABPW010000154.1 GCA_011391785.1 Verrucomicrobiota bacterium | reverse complement strand
GGCAAACACGCCCTTCAGGTTCCACAAGCACTGGAATCATGAAGGGGGGATTTCATCGCCGTTTATTGTGCATTGGCCTGTCGGCTTCAAGGCGCGGGGGGCTTTGCGCCGTGCGCCCTCCCATTTCATCGATATCGTGCCGACTGTCCTGGTCCTTGCCGGTGGCCAGCAGCCGGAAACATGGAAGGGGAGCCCGGCTCCAGCCCTGCCGGGGAAGAGCCTGCTTCCAATATTCGGTGATGACCGGGATCTGGACAGGGGTGCATTATGGTGGTGTCACGAGGGGAACCAGGCGATCAGGATGGGCGACTGGAAGTTGAGCTTGAGAAAAGGAGCCGGCTGGGAACTCTACAACTTGAAGGCTGATCGCTCTGAAATGAATAACCTGGCGGATGAATATCCCGATAGAGTGAAGACCCTGGCCGGCCGGTGGGAGACCATGGCGGCGGAGTTCAAAAAATGAAAGTATTGAAACTTCTTCTTATCGCCATGGTGGCTCATCTTGCGTTCGTTCCCGTTTCGCATAGCGCGAAAGTCCCGGCGCCTTTACGCAAGGTTCACCGCATCGTATTCCTTGGTGACAGCATCACCCAGGCCGGAGACTATGTGACGGATGTCGAATGCTGGCTTCTCTCCAAGGGCATCAGCATCGAGGTGTTGAATCTCGGGTTGGGCAGTGAAACCGCGACCGACCTGACCGATGCCGAAAATGAAGGGCATTTGAAAGCCCATCGCTTCGGTAGGCCATTCATCAGTGAAAGGCTTGACCGTGTCCTGGCCGCAACCAAGCCCGATATGGTCATTGCCTGCTATGGCATGAACGATGGATCCGTCCTGCCTGCCGACGAAACGGGCCTGAAGCGGTTTTCCGACTCCGTGACCCGGTTGCGCGAGGCGGCCATGAAGGCGGGGGCCAGGCGGGTCGTGATCTGCACGCCGCCGGTATATGACTCGGGCGACAAGACCAAGCCGGGGGTCCATGACGAGAACTTGTCGCGCTACAGCGCGTGGATCATGGCGCAGAAGGCCAAGCGCTGGGATGTCGTGGATATCCATGGCCCGATGCGCAAGGAGCTGGATGCGGGCCGTGAAGCCAATCCGGGATTCCGGTTCGCCGGTGACAGGGTTCATCCCGGACGTGAGGGGCACTGGCTGATGGCCCGCGAGATCCTGACGCAGTTCCTTGGCGCCAAACTCGAGGGCGTTAGCTCTGCCGAGCAGTTTTTCGCCTCAAACGGCAACGAAATCAGGAGGCTCGTGGGTGAGCGCCGCAGTCTGCTCTCCTCGGCTTGGCTGACAACGACCAAACACAAGCGGCCCGGTGTTCCCGGCGGTCCCGGGGTGGCCCCTGGCCCCTCCATTGAAGGGGCCAACGCGAAGGCCGCCGTTATTTCGGAGAAGATCGCCGCGATTCGCGGCGGCAGTAGTCCGGCGGACGTGAAATCCCGGAAATAATGACAGCCTGCAGACAGGGAGGATGCCATGAAACGGATTAGGAAAATTCAAAGCGTTGTCACTGGATCCCGACAGAAAGACGGGGCTGGGGTCAGGCTGGTCCGGGTTCTGGGGCCGGCCCAGACGAAGGACTTTGATCCTTTTCTGATGCTGGACGCCTTTGATTCCAAAAACCCTGATGACTATATCAGGGGATTTCCCTGGCATCCCCACCGGGGGATCGAGACGGTGACCTATCTGATTTCCGGTGACATCGAGCATGGCGACAGCCTGGGTAACAAGGGGAACATCCTCGACGGGGGCTGCCAATGGATGACAGCAGGTAGCGGGATCATCCACCAGGAGATGCCGCAGGCCAGTCCGAGGATGCTGGGATTGCAGCTCTGGGTCAATCTGCCACGCAAGAACAAGATGGCGCCGCCCCGGTACCGCGATCTGGATAAGACGCGGATTCCCCGCGTCGAGGAGCCGGGGGGATCGGTGGGCGTGATCGCCGGATCCTATGGCGTGACCAGAGGAGCGACAGAGGGCGATTACGTCAAGGTTCAGTTGCTGGATGTTGTGCTCAAGCCCGGGGTAGCCTGGACCACCCCCGTGGATGAGAAATCCACCCTGTTTATCTACATTGTCGAGGGGCAGGGTCAATTTGAGGGAACCGGTTCGCCTGTGGAGAGCCATCGGGCGGTATTGTTTGGCGATGGTGATGAGTTTGCCGTGACGGCGGGGAAGGAGGGGATACGGTTCATCTTGTTTGCCGGTCGCCCCTTGCGGGAACCCATCGCCTGGGGTGGCCCGATCGTCATGAACACGCAGGAAGAACTTGATCAAGCCTTTGAGGAGCTGGATCAAGGAACCTTCATCGCATTGGTGGACGCCGACCTCCGGGCGGCGTCTGACCTACAGGAGGGGGCGTCCCCTGTAACTGACCCCTTACCATGAAAACACATGATATATCGATAAATCATGGGAAAAAATGCCAATGAAAGCCCTTTTGTCCATTATCATCAGTTCCTTGTACCTGCTGGCGCTGATCAACCCGATGAGCAAGATAGCGGTGCTTTCCGGGTTGCCGGAAGTGGATACTGACGGGGGGCTGGGGAAGGTCGTTCGAAAGTCCAGCATCACGGCGGCGGGGATCCTGATCGGGGCGATGCTTTTCGGGGATTTCATCCTGCGCCGTGTTTTCCATGTCGAGCTACATTCGTTGCAAGTGGCTGGGGGGGTTGTCCTGTTCTGGGTAGGCTTCAACGCCTTGCGCCACGGGGTTTTCTTCGAGCAGGATAAAGACGAGGAAACGGTTGATCTGGCGGTTGTACCGCTGGCCTGCCCTATGATCGCCGGTCCGGCCTCGATCGCGGCCTCCATCACGATGGCCACGCGGGAAGGGCATTGGCAATCCGTCCTCGCCGTCCTCCTGGCGATTCTGGTCAATGCGGCACTCATGCTGTATGTGAAGCCGATTGCCGCGGCGCTGAAGCGGCTGGATATTCTGGGCGCCCTCATCCGCATCACGGGCCTGATCGTGATGACCATGGGTACCCAGATGGTGTTTGATGGCCTGGCGCAGTGGAATCGGATTATTCTGGGAACTGCTGGCGGCGCATAAGCCGTCAAGGGAGGCTAGTGAAAACAACCCGATTCAAAGTCCTTGCTGTTCTGGCGATCCTCGGGGTGAGTCTGATTGCCTTCAGGCAACAGGGGTTGCGGGTGGTTTGTGGAGGGATTCAGACGATGACGGGAAAGAAGACGGTGGCTGAGCGGGTCGCGCAATATGGCGAGGCGGTGCGCCAGCGGCTGGCACCCCGGTTTGTGCAGGTCGCTGTATCGTATCCGCCCGCCAAGGTGGCCTTTATTGGCATCAAGAGTGACCGGAAATTGCAGGTGTGGGTGGCTGGAAGGGATCAACAATGGAAGTATCTCAAGGACTATCCCATTCTGGGGATGAGTGGAGTCCTGGGGCCCAAATTAAGGGAGGGCGACCGGCAGGTGCCGGAAGGGCTCTACCGGGTGGAATCCCTGAACCCGAACAGCCTGTATCACCTGGCGCTCCGGGTGAATTATCCGAATGCGGATGATCTGGCGAGGGCGAAGGAGGAGGGACGCATGAATCCAGGCTCCGATATCATGATCCATGGGAATACCGGCTCGGTTGGGTGTCTGGCGATGGGAGATCAGGCGGCGGAGGATCTGTTCATTCTCGCCGCGGAAACCGGGGTAGGGAACCTCACGATTATACTCAGTCCGGTTGACTTTCGTCGCCGGGACCTGCCGGACGACATGCCGCCCGTTCCGGGTTGGACAAGGCCGCTGTATCAGTCTTTGCGGAAGGCGCTGAATGATTTCAAGGAGCCCGTAACATGAATGATTCACCTTACTCGAAATTCAGCAGGGATGACCTGATCCTGAGGGATGAGCTGGCCATTGACCGGACCCTGCTGGCGAATGAAAGAACGCTTCTGGCCTACTTGCGGTCCGCAGTGGCCTTGTTGATCGCGGGGGTCACGATCATCCATTTCTCCCAGGGTGGCTGGTTCCGGGCAATGGGCATTGCCTGTCTCCCT
>JAABPW010000153.1 GCA_011391785.1 Verrucomicrobiota bacterium | reverse complement strand
TTCAAAGGCCTGCACGATGTAATCGGCGAAAATCGAGTCGTGCATGATGTGAAGGTAGCGAATCATGACGTTATCCGGTTTTCGACCAAACTACGAATGAGGCTGCAAATCCGCTTTATATCCTGCTCGTCAACGGTTTCGCCGTTCGGCAGCGCCATAATCCGCGCGGCAATCCGTTCGGTCAGGCGCAACCCGACACCGGCTTCAGGATACAGCGACGCATAGGGTTCCATGCGGTGGCAACCAGGCCAGAAGTAGCGTCGCGCCAGGATATCACAGGCATGCAGCGACGACATCACCCCGTCCCGATCGAGTCCACCTGTAGCCTTGGCATCGATCAATACCATGACGTACTGGTAATTGTTGCGTTCCGCATCGTCATACGGCACCAGTTCGACGCCGGGTATGCCGTCAAGTTCCTGCCGATATTGCTGGTAGTTTCGCCTGTTGACCGCGATAAACCTATCCAGTGATTCAAGGTTCGCTAGCCCAAGAGCGGCGGAGAGTTCGCTCATCTTGCCGTTGGTGCCCAGCTCGACGACATGGTCATACCCCTCAAAACCGAAGTTGCGCATTTGCCGAAGCCGCTCAGCCAAGGCGTCATTATTGGTTGTAATCGCACCGCCTTCAGCCGTATTGAAGACCTTGGTGGCGTGAAAGCTGAAGACCTCGGCATCCCCGAATGAACCAATGTAACGCCCGCCATGCGTACAGTCGATGGCGTGTGCGGCATCGAACAAGAGCGGCAGACCGTGCCGCCGCGCCACCGCGGCCAGCGCATCCGGGGCACAGGCCCGGCCCCAGAGATGCACTCCGATTATGCCGTTTGTGCGGCCCGTAATCAGGGCTTCGACTTTGGCGGGATCAAGATTATGGGTTGCGGGATCGATGTCGCAGAAGACCGGTTTAATATGCTGCCAGGCCAGAGCATGGGCGGTCCCGATAAAGGTGAAGGACGGCAGAATGACCTCGCCTCGCATGTTCAGCGCGCGAGCGGCAATATCCAAACCTGCTGTCCCGCTGGAAACGGCGATGCAATTCCTGACGCCCAGCCGGCGGGCGATTTGCGTTTCGAGTTCCTTTACCAGCCGACCGTCGTTACTCAGCCAGCGCCGGTCAAAGACACCACTGACAAGATCAAAAAAGCGCTGCCGGTCGCCGATGTTGGGGCAGCCCACGTGCAACGTTTTTTGCGAGCTTTTACTGTGACTGGCCATTCTCATTCCTTATCGATTGAGGGATATAGCTACCCTCCGAATCGTAGAGTTCTCCACGGAGTTGCTTCTCCAGACGATGAATCTGGTCTGCCGGCCTGGAGCGCAGAGGCCTGGCGGGTGAACCGAAATAGACGGTCCATGGCTCGCAGTCCTTGGTCACCAGGCAATTGGCCCCGATGGCGGCCCCATCGCCGATGGTTACGCCGGGCAAGATAACGGAGTTGGCGCCGACAATGACATGCTTCCCGATACGCACAAAGGAGCGTTCGGGCTTCCGGTATGGCGGCGGCACGGTTGGGTTGGTCAGCGAGCCTCCGTTGTAGTCCTCGTTGCCAGTGTAAACCCGCACGCCACCGGACAGACCGGAGAAGTCCTCCATGGTTAAGTCGCCACCACCGGCAATGGTTGTGTGCATGGCGATATGGACAAAACTGCCGATGACCGTGGAGCGTCCGCCTGCCATGAACACAAAGTCATCGATGATGACCGAATCTCCTATGGCAATGACCTCGGGCCTGACAATTTTGGCCATTGGCCAGATGGTCACATCGCGGCCGACGGCTTTGAAGGCCAGGTTATAGGCTTGGTTTTCGCTCATGATTTTTTCACCCTCCTGGCGGTTTGGACGGCCAGCTCCGCCATCCGCTCGGTAGCTTTCCCGTCGAGCGGCCCTATCAGCTCGTCGCGAACCCTGCGTCGACCGGCCTGCATCCAGGTGGGATCGCTCAGGGCGCGGCTCACCGCGGCGATGGCTTCTTGCGGCGTACGCGCGACAGCCACGGCATCGGCTTCAAGCAGGAAACTGAAATGCTTCTTCAGCCAGTTGCGTTCAAAGGTATTGGCATAGTGGTCGGGTATGATCGGGTTGAAGGTCGGCACCACGGTGGGCGTGTCAAAGATGGCGGCTTCTATGGTCATGGTGGATCCGGGGCTGATGCAGACATCGGCGTGGCGCATGAGATTTCCGGCCAGGATCATCTCTTCGCGGGACGGCCACCAGCGCATGAACGGACAGTAGCGCGAGTACCTCGAAACCACGATGTCTTTCCTATGCATAAACCTGTCGAAATAGTGATCCACCGAGATGGGATGCAATCTCAGGACAAGTTGCGGCGGCCCCTTGAGCCCGGCGGCGTCAAACGCCTTGAGAAAGGCTTCAAATGTGCCGGTTTCGTCCCAGAACATTTGAACCTGGCCTAGTGTTGCGAACACAATAATCGGACGCAGGGGATCTAGTCCCAATGCATCGCAAAGCTGTGCCCGGGTCCACGCATTCGCCGGGTCGCAATACGAATCGAACACGGGAGCTCCGAGCGCATGAATGCGCTCCGGGTCAAATCCCCGAAGGTTGATCAGCCAGTCGCGCAGGACGGTGGACCAGCACGTCATCACATCCGGCCGCCCTTGCTGGTTGTAAAACGGGTGATCCCAGGAAAAGACGTTACCGAAGGTGGGGATTCCGAGCTGGCCACCCAGCGCCAGCAGGCTGCGCCCGAATCCCTGGTTGAGATGGGCCGAAAAGATGCAATCCGGCTTTTCACGGGTAAGGAGATCGCGCCACATCTTCCCATCAGCGGCTGTCAGTCGTTCCCCGAATCGTTTCCACAACGCGTGACGGGTGCGCAGGAACCCTCGTTTGGCAAGCTGCCATCCGATACGGGCTTCAAGCCGGATCAGCGCCTTGTGCCGAACCGTTATGGCGTCCTCGACCGGCAGATAGGTAAAGCGAACGCCGGGCATGCTGTAACGATCTACAAAAGGCTCGTAGCAGGCTCCGGGCGACAGGACATGAACCTCCGCTCCTCGCGCGCGGCACTGTTCAAGAAAGCCGTGCTCAAGAAAAGCGCTGGCGGACCGCCCGTCGCCGGTTTCAAAAAAGATCAGCGGCGGGCGCCCTTTACCGCTCTTCGGTCTAGGGATTTCCATATTACTCCATTTCTCCCACCGTGGTAGACTGAACGCGAATCGGGCTAAGGGGTTCCTCAAGTCTCGGTTTTCGTGCGTAAAACGTCATGACATTACCATGGAAGGGCGGCGAGATTCCGGTTGAATCGAATAGCCGCATCAGATTCTCTTTGGTGAAGTGGCGGGTTGAAAAGAAAGGATAATCTACATGATCAACAAGGAAACACTCGTCCCTTAGAAGGCGAAGCATGGATTCCTGCGTAAACAGGCTGACATGGGTTGGATCGTGAAGCAGCCGATACCGGGATCCAAACAGGCGAGCACACCCGCTATCAAAATCAGGTGTACCTAAAATCAACCATCCCCCCGGGCGCAATATCCGCCGGATTTCCCGCATAACCTGCAACGGCTTATCAAGGTGCTCAATCACATGCTGTAAAACGACCCCATCAAAATGCTCAGCAGGATAGGCCGCTTCCTCCAATGTCCCCGTTTTGATGACTCCCCATTTCGCCGCATGTGTGGCGGCATAATTTGAAATTTCAACTCCATGCCGTTCCCATTTGGCATCTAACCCTGAAAGCAGATATCCCAACCCGCACCCGACATCCAGAAACCGCCCGCCTGGCAGGGAATTCAAAAATGCTAACTCAGTTCCCTGATCTTGCAGATAGGTTTGGCGCTCCTTCGTCCGATCCCGCTCTACCCCATCGGGATCACGGATCATCCCCCAATAGTTAGCCTCATAGTCCGGCTTCGAAATTGGGTCTCGCCGAACAAAGTAGAGTCCTTCTCCTTCAAATCCTCCGTCAATTGGTGTGGCTTTGGCTTTTATGATGGCGTCACAAATCTCCCGCACGGCCCCCTGCCCCCCCCGCTGTCGCACGACCCAGGCAGCCAAAGGAT
>JAABPW010000152.1 GCA_011391785.1 Verrucomicrobiota bacterium | reverse complement strand
TATGGGCCGACGCCGTCATCGAGGGCAACTCCGTCGTCGTGTCCTCCCCCTCTGTCGCCAAGCCGGTTGCTGTCCGTTACGCCTTCTCAAAGAACCCCGCCGGCTGCAACCTTTACAACAAAGAGGGTCTGCCGGCCTCGCCGTTCAGAACCGATAACTGGTAGGAACCCGGACGGGTTCAGCGATCACGGGGGACGGTTGGTGTTCCTCCTTTAGAGGCACGGATGCGGGGAGCCGGGAGTAAATGAATATGAGAAAGATTGCAGTATATTTGACAATAGCGCAAATCCTCACTGTCATCTGGATATTGTCCTGCCCGAAGTATGCTCAAACAGGAGCGACGGAAACACGGAAGACGGAGGTTGTAAGCGAGGAGTCGGGATGGTCCCAGAGAGGCAACGGCCCCAAGATCACGACATACCGCAACAGGACGATCCTCACCGGCCCCTTCCTCCACCCCGATCCGGTTTACTTTGGCGCGGGGCTCCTCGTCATATATGGCCTGCTCGCCTCGGCATTTCTCTGGAACGAAAAGAGAGGCAAGACATGGGGCCTGGCTGCGGAGGATGCGGCCGGTACGCCCACCGCCCCCCAGAGCTAACGATCATGGGTACGCCTGGGCCACGCCCGGAAACCGAAAATCACCCCGACATGGGGGGACCACGGGACAGTCCCTTTAGCCTCCCGGATAAGGCATTCTCTTCATCCGCGTTTTCAGCGTTCGTCTACGGTTGCGCCTCTTTAGCGAAAGCTAATAGCCTGGCACCTTATCATTCCGGAGTCTTCTCATTTCCCGGCACTATTCTATATTCCCCAGCCCGGACGATAGTCCGGCCTGATAATCGCCCCGGCTTCCTTTACACCCTTAACCTTCATCTTCTCGCCATTCCACTCAATATCATGACCCAACCGCAAGGCCACGACTCCGGCCAGCCCGATCTCCGTGAGATATCCGCCGAAATCAAAGTCTGAGTATGTTTTCGATCCACCGAGACAGGCATCAACCCATTCGCCCATGTGACTGTCAACTTTCCGAAAACCAGTCGGCACGGCTTTCGCTGCGTCGTGATTGAAAATGCCTTTATATTTCGATTCACCCTTCATGATGATGTAACCGTCAGAATTCCAGAAGCCAGCCGAAATCATGCCCTTATCCCCGACCATTATGCAGCCGACTCGATCAATCCTGCCAAACGTATCAACCATGGATCTCGTAATATCATCCGGCGGCATGGGTCCGCCACTACCGCTGTAGAAGTGCATTCTGACAGGGCCCCGCTTGTCTTTTTTCGGGAAATGATATCGGACCGTACTCGTGCTCGGGAAACTCTCCTTGTCCATGTTCGTTCCGCTCACTTCGATCTTTTCCGGATAGCCCAGGTTCAGGGCCCGAACAGGGAGGTTGAACACATGGCAGCAGAAATCACCGATGATCCCATTCCCATAGTCATACCAGCCACGCCATTTCGCGGGATGATAAATATCCCTTTTGTACGGTCGCATCGGCGAAGGCCCAATCCAGAAATTCCAGTCGAGACCGGCAGGAACAGGATCCCCGCCATCAGGACGATTTACGCCGGTGGGGAATCCAAATTCCGGATGCCAGATATAAATATCATGAACCTGCCCGATCACGCCGGCCTGGATCAACTCGATGTTCCGGCGAAGGTTCTTGCTGGCACTGCCCTGGTTTCCTGTCTGGGTTATAACCTTGGATTTCCGCGCCAGTTCCCTGATTTTCCGGGTCTGCCAGATATCGTGCGCCAGCGGCTTCTCGCAGTAAATGTGCTTGCCCGCCTCCATCGCCGCCATGATTATCGGTGCATGCCAGTGATCCGGCGTGGCAATAATGACCGCATCAAGATTTTTCTCTTCTTCCAGCAGCTTTCGATAATCCTTGTATCCCTTTGCTTTTCCTCCAACTGCGGCCTTCGCTTTCTCAACCTGACTCTCGTCAACATCGCACACCGCGGTCACATTCTGGCCCAGTCCGGTAATCAGGTTAAGATCCATTCCCATCATCATCCCGCCCATGCCGATGCAGGCTACATTCAATTTATCTTTCCTGGCGGCCGGAGCGGCGTTCTCGCCTGGACTCCGCCTCGGCAGAAGAGCCGTCGCCAGAACACCGGCTGCAGCCGTTCCCAGAAACCGTCGCCGCGTACACACAGAACTGGCCATTCCCGGTATGTTATCATTCATGCCATCTCCTTGAGTTGCTCAATTCGCTCCAGCCGGTTCGGATTCGGAACCGCTACCCATCTGCAAAATCCTAACACAATGAAAAACGATGAACATAGGGATTATCGCATAGGTGACTCAGGTTGACGGAGAGGGGGCAGTGTCAGACCTAGAAACTAGAAAATGAGGCTGTCCCGTGCGGCGGGACTAGGGCGGACATGCAAGGCGAGAGGAAGGGGGCTGTGCCCACGCGTCGCGCCGGATAAGGCATTCTCTTCATCCGCGTTTTCAGCGTTCGTCTGCGGTTGCGCCTCTTTTGCGACAGCTAATAGCCTGGCACCTTATCCTCTCTGTCATCGTCGACCGGCAGGATATTTGGACGTTCATACCCGACACGCCTCGCCGCTGAATGACACCTTGCCGCTCGGAAATCGGTGGCGAAATCAATGGGAAACCCGGCAGGATTGGAGTATGTTGCCAGCATTTCCGGAAGGAGTCGTAAATGAAACGTCCTACAGCCCTTTTGATTGTAAAAGGCTTGCTGAGTGCGGCGTTTCTGGCGCGGCCTGCGGCACAACCGAATTTCAAATAAAACAGGAGCAAAACCATGGCTGGCTCACAAATGAAGATAATTGGTGTCGGGTGCGCGATTCTGGTGCTTGGGATTGTGAGTGTCACTTATTTCAATGCACGCCAGTCAGCCGAGGCCAAAGCGCGTGAATTTTCCGTGCAGAACCAATACAAGAAAAACCTGCGGATGCTTGATACGACCCAGGCGGCGCAAGAGAATCAAAGAGGGGCTGAGAACAGAGTTGAGTTTGAAAAATGTCTATATTTTATGTCGGGAAACAGTCTTTATCGGCTGGGCCTTGACAGCCGTGCCACTTCCGTTGTTTGTTCTGGCCTTCCAAAAATTTCAAATCTGATACTGGAAGGTTCAAGCAACCGCTTATTGCTGGCCACCTGGGATTCAGGTTCTTCAATTTTATCTGTGGATCCCACCAAAGGGCGCATTCATGAAGTACGTGCCCAGGGACCCGGTCAAAGCGGTGGCCAGGGACTGGGGTACGATGAGGCCACTTCAAACCTCTTCCTGGGGCTCTACTACAACGGAGTGTACGCCTTCAATGACCATGACGTCCAAGGGTGGAGGCAAATCGTCACCGCCTCATCCTTGTCACCCATGATAGGCCAGCGCGGACAGCTGGTTCTCAACCCGGCAAGCCAGCATGTCTTTTTCCGATCCGCATTTAATGGCAGTTGTAATCAGTGCCGCTATATCTGGCGGGTAAACTACGACGGAAGCGGCCTGACTAAGATCGTGCAGGCCAACGGAGGAGATGCTTTAGCCATTGATCCAGGCGCAGGACATCTTTATTTCACAGACGAGCCAGGAGAGGGAACTGTGAAGCGTGCAAATTTGGATGGAACAGGAGTCATAACCATCCAGAGCCTCAAAGCTCCCCATGGCGTTTGCATCTATATCACATTGGATGTGCCCGCCAATAAGATCTATTATTATCTCGCTGAAAATGACAGTTGGAAAGACAAGACCATTGCTCGATCCTCAATGAACGGCGCTGACTTCGAGATCCTCACAAAAATCAAAGCGGACACCGAAGGGTGGGGAATTGCCGTATACACCCCCGCCCTCCAACCGAAGGCTCCGGAACCAAAGGTTATGGAACCCAAAACGACAGCCCCCAATCCAGCCATCGTGCCTCAGGACATGCACTGGATAGGGGCCATTGCGTGCTTTGCCGCGGCAGCGGTCCTCTCGGTGTTGCTCCTCTTTCTGATTCGTCTGATCTGGCAGATATACAGACGATCATCAGGCTAAGCCAGACCTCATGGATTGCCGTTGCCGCGCAGTTG
>JAABPW010000151.1 GCA_011391785.1 Verrucomicrobiota bacterium | reverse complement strand
AAATTATGCAGATAGTTGAGGGGATTAAGTCCCAAATCACCACCCTCACCGCCTACCGTAAGTCGCTGATTCATGAATGCGTCACCGGACAGCGTAGGATCACTGAGGTGGACTTGAAAAAGGCCAAAGAGCATGGCTAAACAGAAGAAATCTCCGGAAATGAAGTTTCAACAGCACATCGCGGATTATCTCAGCCGCGAGCATCGGTATGGTGTGCTGGAACAGTCCGACATCACGGATACCGAGCATTTTATCGCCGAAAACGACCTCTGGGCCTTCCTCAAAGCCACCCAGGGTGACACGTTGAAAAAGTTGACAGACGACTACGGAACGGACGCGCGGGACGAGGTTTTCAAGGCGCTCAGCAAGGAACTGACGCACACGCCGCTCTGGATGCTGCTGCGCCACGGCCTCAAGGTACGCGGGCTGGAGTTGCGGCTTTTTTATCCCAAACCGCGCTCTGTTGCCAGCGCCGCTGCCGATAAATACGGAGAAAACCGCATCACTTTTCGCCCGCACCTCTATTTTGGCGAAACCAATCAGGAAATTGATTTCGTGTTATTTCTCAACGGCCTGCCTATAGTGGCGATGGAGTTGAAACACGAGGCCAATCAAAACGTGCATGACGCCGTGGCACAGTTCACCAAGCGTGACCATGCGCTCAAGATTTTTCAGCATCCGTTTATTTATATTGCAGCCGATACCAGCGACGTCATGGTCGCAACCGATCCTCGCCGGGAAGAAAATTTCCGCTGGCACAATACGGGCCTGACCAACTCGCCGCAAACCAGCCCGGACGAATATCCGGTCGAGTTTCTGTACCGTGAAGTTCTTTCCAAAGACCATTTGCTGGAGGCGCTTTCGTTTTTCCTCGTCCGCGTGCCCCGGCGCGAGGCAGAGGAGGACAAAACCGAGAGACCTGCGTTCACCTTGTTTCCGCGTTACCATCAAAGCCGCCTGGTGCGGAGAGTAGCCGATGACATCACGGCCCATTTCGCAGTCAGGGGTGACATAGGCAAAAAATATCTGGCCGACCATTCCGCCGGCAGCGGTAAAACGCTTTCCATCTGCTGGCTTGCCGACCGGCTCCACAGCCTGTTCAAGCCCGGCACGAATGAAAAGTTGGTGGACATCACCTTCATCCTCACAGATCGCAAATCCCTCGATACTAACATCCGGGAAGACATCGCCAATTTCATCCACTTAAAAGACGTGGTAGGCATTGCCAGGAAGGCCGACGATCTGCCGCGTTTTCTCAATGACCGCAAACCGATTATCGTCACCACCCAGCAAAAATTTGCCTGGGTGCTGGAAGAACTCCAAAAGAACCCGGCGCTGAAAAACCTGCGCGTCGCATTCCTGATTGATGAGGCTCACCGCTCCCAGGAAGGCCAGATGGGCGCTGCTATCCGTCTGCCGTTTCGCAAAGCCGACGAACCGGACGCCGACACGGTGGAGCAAGAACCTGAGGAATTAATCGCAAGGATCATCCGCGAGCACGATGCCAATCAGTTGTTTGTCGCCTTTACCGCCACTCCCGCTCCCGCCACGGTCTCGTTGTTCGGCGCGCCGTTTGATTGCTATACCGAGGCTGAAGCCATAGCCGAAGGTTACATAGTGGACGTGGCAGCCAGCATCATTTCCTACAAAACTCTCTATAACCTGCACTGCCATTTTGTTCCCCCGCGGGATGAGGAGGAAAAGGTTTATCCAAAGGGTGTCGTGGCCAAGGCGCTGATGAACGTGGCGTTTCAGGACGACGGTCTCATCCAGTACAAGTCTGAGGTCATGTTGCGCATTTTTGAAGAGAAGGTGATGCCACTTGTCGGAGGCCGGGCGAAAGCGATGATTGTCACCAGCTCCCGCGTGGCCGGGTTGCGCTATTTCGACATCATCAAAGAAAAACTTAAAGAGCGCGGGGCAAAATACAAGGTCCTTTATGCCTTCTCGGATTTTACACACCCAATAACCAACGCCGAAATCCATGAGCACGCCGTCAATGAACTTAAAGACGGTGAGCTGATCGAGGAACGGTTCGAGGGCGAAGACTATCGCCTCATGGTAGTGGCCAATAAATTCCAGACCGGTTTCGACCAGCCCTTGCTCGCGGGTATGTTCCTCGACAAACCTGTCATGGACAGAAACGCCGTGCAAACCTTGTCGCGCCTTAACCGCTGCTATGAAGGTAAGCAAGACGTGGTGGTCGTGGACTTCACCAATAACGCCGCAGCCATCCTTAAAGCCTTCCAAAAATACCGCAAAGGCACGCCTTTTGTGCCGGAAGAACCGGACAAAGACCTTTGCCCTAAATTATACGAAGACATTCTGGCAGCGGGTGTATTCACACAAAAGGACTCTGCGGATTTCATGAATCTGGTCGCCACGGGTACGGATGCGCAGGTTCAGTTTTTCGTTAATGCTCTACGGACAAGATTTCAAATTAAGATCATTGATGCCGAGAAACGCAAGTCGTTCGTCTATTTGCTTGCCCGATACGTCAGAAGCTTCCATTTCCTGACATGTTTTTTTACCTATGCGCCGGAGCTGAAAGAGTTCGCCGCATTTGCGGAATACGTCGGTCCGCGACTTATCAAGCAAGGCAGTGTGTCGGACCTTATGAAACAGATTCGCCGGACGGAAGTTATCAAAGCTGCGGTTGCATATCAGGGTGTCAAAACCAGCGCCGGGCCGGTTAAGCTGCAGCCCGGCAAAAGCAGGAAAGGCAGTGGTCCGCCGCCCAGCAAGGTATCCGTTCGGGACATGATTAACAAGATTCGCGAAAAGTTCGACATCACAGACGAGGAAGCCCTCTACATCAAGCAGGTTACGGAGGAAAAAGTTGCTGACCCGTCCATCCACAGCACTGTAATCATGCACTGTGAGGATCGTGTTTTTCTTGAGGGCGCTTATCGTGGGCAGGTCAATGGTGAGATCCAATATGCCTACCAGGAACATGGTCGGGATGATGAATTGGCCGACCCTAAATATTGGGACACCGGCGGCATCTTCGACATCATGGCCGTGACGGTAATCCAAACACACTTAGCGATGGCAGCGTAAAACCATGAACAAACGGATTAATCAAATCCCCGAAACCGATCGGCCGAGAGAGAAACTGCTCCGGAAAGGCGCTCAAGCATTAAGCGATCAGGAGTTGCTGGCTGTGCTGCTTGGCAAAGGCACGCCCGGTATGGATGTGATGACACTCGCCGGAAAGTTGGCGCGGTTAATTGACGAGAAGGGGCTGAAGGTGACGGCGGAAGACCTGCTACAGTACAAAGGTGTGGGCGACGCGAAAGCCACGTTGATTCTTGCCGCAATTGAGTTCGCACGCCGCCGGATCAAGCCTGATGGTGCGAAGATTGAAAAGCCGGCAGATTTGCTCCCTCACATCCGGCATTATGCCGACCGGAAGCAAGAACACTTTATTTGTGCCAGCATCAATGGGGCGAATGAGATCATGAACATCCGGGTTGTGTCCATCGGGCTTATCGACCGGACGCCGGTCCACCCGCGAGAAGTTTTCGCGGATGCATTGTCGGATCGGGCGTCTGCCGTGATCGTGGCCCACAATCATCCGGCCGGCAGCCTTGAACCTTCGTCGTCCGACGTTGAAATAACGGAGCAGCTCAAGAACGCGGGAAGCATCATGGGCATTGCTCTGTTGGATCACATCATCTTCAACCGGAACGGGTATTTCAGCTTTCTGGAAGCAGGAAGGCTGTAAAACAAAGAGAATTTGAGAAAAAGGGCAAAGGTATTATCGAAACCTCCGACATGCTTATCCCTATTTCGCGTACTGCATCAGGCAAATTTCCGCACGTCAATCATTATTTGAAAACAGAACAAAGTGGTTTCTGATTTCCGGTTGTTTAAATGATTGGTATTATTTTAAACCTGAAACTGTTTTTTGGCCTAACCCCGATAGAACTTACTAATAAATCATGCGTTTTCCATCCCTGTGATCGACCATGTAAAGCATTGTTCCCTTTCCCTGGATATCTTTAACAAGCGCCTGAAGTTTTGCTTTTTCAACCTGGTAGATCCTGAAATACACAT
>JAABPW010000150.1 GCA_011391785.1 Verrucomicrobiota bacterium | reverse complement strand
AAATCCCAGTGCCGCCCCCTTGAGAAAATCCCTGCGACTGACCAGATATCCGCTCATCTTGCTCTCCTTTCGCAAACAACACCTCACTCGTAGACAAACCAGGCTGAGGCCTTGCAGTCCTGACTGGATACAACCCTGCCCCAATACGCACTGAATCCCTCAGGGAAATCATGCGTCACTACCTGCCCGGCCGGAACCTTGAAGGTCTTGTACCGACTCCAGTTCTTCCCCCCGAAATTGATTTCAACCGTCAACTCCACCTCACCCCTGGCATCATGCGAAAGCCGCACCGTCTTCTTGTCATATCCATTCATGAGGTAAGGATCCGACGGAACGTTGGCCTTCACCATAAAATCCTTCCACGGACCACCCTCGCCCCGGGGCTTGCCAAGCATCCACAAGTCATCGATCGCCCCGACCCACAGGGCACACTTGCCATCATCCGACCGAACCACATGATCGCCCGGCTTGGCAGCCGAAGACAGCCCGCTCATGACCAGCAACCCCCTGTATGAGGCATAATCCTTGATGCGCAGATTATGGGTGGCGACAGGACGGATCCTCGCGACACCGCCGGCATTCTCCGCCGGAAGCTCATAAAAGGTTCCATGCGCGTTGAAAATGTCCCGCTCGGTGGCGACCTCACGGCAGACACGTTCAGGTCCGATCGCGCCCGGCCCGTCAAAAGCCGGATCATTTTTCGGCAGGCGCCACCGCCCTTTTGTATCCACATAAAGAACAGAGGCCTGATCCACCGCGAGGACGCCCTCCGGGATCGCCGCACTCTTCGTCACGTCCAAAACGCCCCCGGCATCGCCAACCCGCTTAAGCTTGAGCGCACCATCCAGTTCGTAGCAACCCACAGCACCTTTTTCATCAGAGACGGAAAACGCCAGCGTTGGCCTATCGCCCCGCGCAAGCAACAACCCGCCATTCACTGACTTGTCACCAGGCATGGCAAGGCCAGCAAATTGCTCCCCTCGTCCCGTTCCGCGCAAATCCCTGTTGCTGTAATGAAAAGAGGCGGAGACTTTCGTGCAATCGCGATCAGCCTTCACTCGGATCCAGGCACCGGTTTCATTTGGCGCGAACACCGTCCAGGCATATCCGCGCGCAGGCACTTCGATCTCCCTGAGCGGCTTCCAGGAACCATTCCCTTTAGAATCCACCTCGAGGGTAACCTTGAGCGGGGCATCGCCCTCCTGCGCCAGATGCAGCATCCTTCGCTCAAAACCGGAAAAGAGAAATGGCTCGGAGGGAACCCCGGACCTCACCGGATCATCGAGCCAAACAGAACCACGCCCCAGCGCAGGCCCTAGGTTATCGAGCTTCGAGGGCTCGATAAACCACAGATTCGACTGAGATCGCCCGGGCGTAGCAAGATTTCCCTTGGCCTTGCGTGTGTTCAGGAACTCCGACTTCGCGGTATCGTCACACCCGCAGACAATCCGGTCGCCCCAGCGGCAGAAATCCCCGATCACCTTCAGGTAAGTGCTCCGCGCCTCGATCCCTGCCGAATTGGCTGGGGTGAAGGTCCGGGGAAATTTCCAGAACATGCCATGCATCGTCATCAGAAGGGAGTCCTCACCCACATCGCGGATACGCGGCCACTCGGTATTAAAACCGTGGGCCCCATCGTAGCAATGACTCGCCTTGGGCAAGCGGTAGGAATGCCAGGTATCGCCATCCAGGACCATGAGTATCAACGACCGGTAATCCCAGCCCACACTCCAGATCGGATCTTTCCCAGGATCCTGGTTCCCATAGAGGCCACCAGGCCCTGTAACTTCGGTAAACTGGTTGCGCCGCACCAGGCGCCAGTCGCCACTCCCGGCCCACTCACCCAAAGCGCCACTGGGGATCGCGGGATCTATTAGGGCCTGCTGGGACATTTCACCGTTATTGGCATAGACTACCCGCCCATGGCCAGAATATAGCCCCTTGCCGTGATAGCCGGGCAACGCCGAAGCCACCTTCGCCGAATGCTTCTCAGCGGTCTGGCCAGGCTTCGCCTTATTGCCATCCTTGATCAGACCCTTGACCTCGAGCGTATGAACATCAACCTCGTAGAGTCCCTCCTCCATGGTCGCGTAGTACACCTTGTTGGATGGATCAGCCAGATGCCTCGCATTGCCGGTCAGTCTTCCGGGCATGGACTTCCACGACACGACACGGACATTGCGATTGGTATCGATGAAGTAGGGGCCAATGATCAACTGCTGAGACTCACGATGAATCATCCGGTTTGCCGGGGTTCCCCCGATGCTCTCGGGCCGGATGATCTGTTCAAGGTCCGGCGTGATTTCGTACAACTTATCCGTCGAACCGAAGGGAGAATGCGGGGCATACGTGATCATCCACAGTCGGTCAGCCCAAGGCACCACCGCGCCGGTCCCGCACTCAGCCTCATTGTTGAACGCCGCCAGATGCGGGTAAATCCCGCTGACCTGGCGTCGTTCACTTTCCTTGGCACCACAAACAAGCGCCCCGACCAGCAGTCCCGTCATCATCGTTCCTACCAAAATCCTGATACTGTTCATTCCCTGGCTTCCCTTCCTTTGGCAATCACTGAGGATTTCGATCAATTTATCATCTCGTCCGAACCATGGTCTCACCCCGTGGGCACCTGGTTATTCCTCATGAGACATTCCACCTGCTCACGGGAAAGCGCCGCCTCGAAGATAAAGACTTCATCCAGCCAGCCCTTGAACAGCTTTGCCGGAACTTTCACGTCATCGAGAGGATAGCCAAGATCCCGGCCGAACATCACGGTGCGTGAGGTTTCGCCTTCGACATCCGTGAAAATCCGGTGAATTGATTTCTTCGACGTCTTCTCAATCCGCCCGTCAACATACAGCAGGATGTGAGTCGAGACATCGACACGTTCTCCGCCGTACATCACGACGGCGACATGATGCCAGCGGTTATCACGCAGATCCGTGGTGCCCACCGCCTGTGCCTCCCGGGTTCCGATCCGCAACCGTCCCAAGGGACCTTCTTTTTCCGTTGGATTAACGGAGATCTGCCAGGCGCTTCCGACTTTAGCCATGGATCCCCAGCTCACCAGTCCGTAAACGGGCCGCATGGAATCCGGCGGCGGCACCTTGACCCAGAAGGCCACGGTCCGCGGATGATTTTCCCCGATCCCCGGATAGGCGGTCGTGCCATAGGCCGAATGCCCGTTAAAGTAAAGGGAGCCTCCAAACTGGCCATTACTCCATTGCGGTAGCTCACACGATGGGGCAAGGGCCTTGAGAGAGGCTGGGTACTGAGTCGCGCCGCCATGATTGCCATCACTCTTCGCCAGCAAGCCCTGCCCTTCATCAAACGACCAGTGCAGGTATAAAGGCTGGCGCTCTGACGCCCCGGGCAGGACCCTGAGGAACTTGTCCGGTGCGCTTTCAATGATTTTTGCCAGCTTCTCGTCGTTGCTGAACGATCGCGCTTCATTCTCCTTCAAGTCAACAAAGCTCTGGCTACCGGTCTTCCGGGCCTTAACCTTGCCTTTCAAGACATGAACCTCGGAGGCGCCTTTCTGATCAACGGAAACCCCAAATACGGTCCCGAGGTCTACAACCTCGGAACTGGGTGTATCCACCCGGAACCCGATTGCTTCCTTCGGCACGTTGGCAACAAGCTCGCCACGATACAGGACAACATGATCAACGGATCTGATATCCAAACGGCACGGCCCTTCAATCAGGACAACCACGTTATTCCTGAACTTCAATTCCGCATAACCGGCAGCGAGATCCACCAGTCCCGGGCGGATTCCCTGTCCGAAAGAAAAAGGCTTGCCGCTCCAATCGGCGGCCACGGATTCCGCGAGAACCGCCACCGGCCGGCTGGCAAAAAACATATACGACAGGGCTATCACCAGCAGGGCTGCCGCCGCCAACCCCGCCAGGGCGGGAAACCTGAAAATCCAGGGCGTGGACCGGGCATCCGCCGCAAGCGGGGCGTAGACTTTCCGGGCAAAGGCTTCCGCATCATTGGTTCCGGCCAGGACGGCACGGACTTCAGCCGAAAAGGTTTCGGCAC
>JAABPW010000149.1 GCA_011391785.1 Verrucomicrobiota bacterium | reverse complement strand
GCCAGCAGACTGGTGGTGGCTATGATTATGGTTTCGCGAAGGGAGCCCGGTGGGACTTGTCGGTGGCGGGCTGGCAGTTTCAGGCGATGAAGGCCGCCAAGATGGCGGGTTGCACGAATGAAAAGCTGGAAGAAGCCATCAAGAAGGCCACGACCTTCCTGCGGACCGACGCGTTCAAGGCTTCCAATAACATGTTCGCCTACGCTAACGACAAATCGAGCGGCACGGAATCGATGACGGGCGCCGGGGTGCTTGCCCTTCAATTGCTGGGCAAACCGGAAGTGTCCGAGGTTCGCAGCGGTCTGAAGTCCCTGGAGAAGGCGGAATGCACTTGGAATAAGGATCCGAAGGGCAAGAACCATGTCTACTCGTGGTATTACGTGACCCAGGCGAAATTCCAAAAGGGCGGGAACGACTGGAAGGAATGGAATCCCAAGTTCTCGACCGCGGTGATCCGCAGCCAGATTATCGAAGGCAAGCTGGGCCACTGGGAGGGTGGTGACCATGGCGACAAGGTTTACACGACAACCCTCTGCTGCCTGATGCTGGAAGTCTACTACCGCTATCTCCCGACCTTCAAGCAGGTCGAATCGACCCCGGATGTCGCCCCCCCGAAGACGGACGACGTGGTCGTTGCCGTTGAAAAGTAAGGGCGGATGAGCGAAGGCGGACACATACGGCTTCTTCCCGCCGACGTGGCGAACAAGATCGCGGCGGGCGAGGTGGTCGAGCGGCCTGCCTCAGTCTTAAAGGAAATCCTCGAGAACTCGGTGGATGCCGGCGCCACCCAAATCGACGTGGAGGCTGTGGCGGGTGGAACCCGGCTGGTTTCCGTGGCTGATAACGGGTCGGGCATGAACCGCGATGATGCCTTACTCTCCATTGAGCGTCACGCCACCAGCAAAATCCATACGGCCGAGGATATCGAGCACATTCACACCCTGGGGTTTCGCGGCGAGGCCCTGGCCGCCATTTCGTCCGTGTCGCGATTCCGGCTGAGGTCACGGCGCCATAACGAGGTTGCCGGGACGGAGCTGGTCGTGAGCGGCGGGAAATTGCTGGATGTGAAGGATGCCGGCTGTCCACCCGGCACCCTTCTGGAAATTCGCGACCTGTTCTTCAACATGCCCGCGCGGCGCAAGTTCCTGCGGTCACCCCAGACGGAAACCGCCCATATCCGCCAGATGTTCCTGCTTCAGGCGCTGGCCTGGCCGGCGGTGGGAATGAGCCTGACGCTCGATGGGCGTCGCTCCTGGGCGTTGGCGGCAGGCTCCACTCCGGCGGAGCGGATCCGGGAGCTGTTCGGGCAGGAGGTGGCGGAGGGACTCCGTCCCCTTGAGCCGGGGCAGGGGGATGTGAAGGTGTCGGGCTTTGTCAGTCTTCCCGCCCTGACGCGGGGCGACCGCACGGAGCAATATGTTTTTGTCAATGGCCGGCCGGCCTCGGCGCCCGTCATCGGGTACGCCATCAACGAGGCCTATCATTCGCTGATTCCGGATGGCCGTCATCCCACCATTGTGCTCTATCTGGAAATGGCGCCGGATCTGGTGGACGTTAACGTGCACCCCACCAAGAAGGAAGTCCGGTTCCGGCGTTCCTCCGATGTCCGTGACGCCGTCATCGGAGCCATCCGTGCGGCCTTGTCGCGTGCCGGCGCCGCCTTTGTGGCCGGACAGGGGGCGAATCCCCCGGGGCCTGCCATGCCGGCGGCGGTGACGCCCTTCCTGAAAATCGACGATCTTCCCGCCTCCCGGGTTTTTTCCTATCCCCGGTTGCCCCCCCTCGAATCACGGGGGCCGATGGCGGCACCTGCCGTTGCCTCTGTTCCGGTGGCTGACGCGAAGCCGGTCGCGGCGGGGGCGGGTCCGGCTCCGGCCCCGAAGGCGCCCTGGACCTGGTGCCGCGTGATCGGCCAGATTGGCGGGCTTTATGTCCTGTTGGAGACGGAAGATGGCTATGTGGTCATGGATCCCCATGCCGCTCACGAGCGTGTCCTGTTCGAGAAAATCCTGACGGCTGTCGAGCAGGGCAAGGTCGAGAGCCAGGGATTGCTGGTTCCCGAAACGGTTGAGCTGCCGCCCCGCGATGCGTTGTATGTCCGTAAGAATCTGGAGCTGATGAAGAAACTCGGGATCGGGGTTTCCGAGTTCGGTGGCGACACGTTCGTGGTCGATGCCCTGCCCCGGGGAATGCAGGGGCTGGGGGTGAAGGCGATGCTGATCGATGTGGCCAGTCATCTCGAGACCCTGGGTGAGCGTGGCAGCCATAGCCGTTGGCGCGAGGAGGCCATCGCCCAGGCGGCCTGCAAGGCGGCGGTGAAGGCCCGTGACCGGTTGAGCCTGGGCGAGGTTGAACAGCTGGTTATCGCCCTGGCTTCCGCCGAGATGCCCTACACCTGCCCGCATGGCCGCCCGACTCTCATCTATACCTCCTTCCATGAGCTGGCCCGCAAATTCGGCCGGGAATAATCCGCAGATCGGTTTTTTCAGCGGCGTTGACAAGGGGGGCGGGTTCGCCCTAGGGTAGTCAGGATTATGGATCAAAAACAACCGTTTCCCTCAGGAGTGACCGTTCTGGTCACGGGTGCCACCGGGTTTACCGGAGCGGTATTGACACGAAAACTTTGTGAACGGGGAGCCAAAGTCAGGGCCATAGCCCGCCCCTCCTCGAAACGGGATGCGTTTCAGGGGCTTCCCATCGAGTGGGTTGAGGGTGACGTCTATGACCCCGTGGTCGTGGAGCGGGCGGTAGCCGGCGTGGAGGTCATTTTTCATGTCGCCGCCGCCTACCGCGAGGCGGGGATTACCGACGACATCTACCACAAGGTTCACGTTGAAAGCACCCAGCTTCTGGCCAGAGCGGCTCTCGGGAATCCGGGCTTCAGGCGGTTTGTCCATATCTCCACCGTGGGTGTGCATGGGCATGTGGAACGCCCGCCCGCCAACGAGGAGTATCCGTTCAGCCCCGGGGATGTCTATCAGCAGACCAAGGCGGCGGCAGAGCTTTGGATCCGCGATTTCGCCCCGAAAAACGGGCTGCCCTTCACGGTGATCAGGCCGGCCGCGATCTATGGCCCCGGGGATCGCCGTCTGCTCAAGATTTTCAAGATGGCGGCCTGGCCGCTGGTGCCGGTGCTGGGATCGGCACGTGGGCAGTTGTATCACCTGATACATGTGGACGACCTGACGGAGATCTTCCTGCTGGCGGCGGTTCATCCCCGGGCGCAAGGGGAGGTGTTCATCGGGGGCGACCCCAAGGCACTGGCGCTGGCTGACATTGTCCAGGTCATCAGCGCGGAATATGGCCGTAAGGCCCGGCTTATCCGCGTCCCAGCCTGGCCTTTTTTCTGGGCCGCGGCCGTGTGTGAAGCCGTATGCCGCCCCTTCGGGTGGTCCCCTCCCATCTACCGCCGCCGCGTGGCGTTCTTCACCAAGGATCGCTCGTTCGATACGGCGAAGTTGAGAAATCTGCTTGGATTCACTTACGGACGCACCACGGAGGAGGGCCTTCGCGCGACAGCACGCTGGTATCGGGAGAATGGCTGGGTGTAACCGGCGAAATGACGAGTGAATCAGTCTTGTTGTTGTCTTGTGATTTAAGGTATAAACAATACCTTGTAGGAGTCAGACAGGAATAAGGAGAACTCAAATGCGTTGCATTAAACAGCGGATGTCTTGTTTTCTGATGGTGATGGTCGGGATTCTATCGGGAGCGATTCTCGTCCAAGCCCAGGAGCCGGCCTTGAATGTAACGGCTCCGGAGCTTGCCCCGATCATGGATGAACCCGCCACCAACGCGGTGACCCCGCCCGCGGTGACTAATGTTCCGCCTGCGGTGACTAATGTTCCGCATGTGGTGACCAATGCTCCGCACGTGGTACCAGTGGCAACCAACGATCTGGCCAATCCGGTTGTAACGAACGTTCCTTCGGAAGTGGCGGCGGTTCTGGATGAGCCGGCCGCATGGAAGGCGACGTCCTGGCAGGTGGGCACCCGAATCTCGCAGTTCAAGCTTCAGGACAAGACGCGCGGGACTTCCGGCAACGGCTCGTATTTCGGAACC
>JAABPW010000159.1 GCA_011391785.1 Verrucomicrobiota bacterium | reverse complement strand
GGGTTGCGGGAATTTAAGGCGGTGTACTCGCCGCCTTCAATTCCCGCAACATTCTCTTCGCATTTCTCTCTCTCGAAACCTCCGTCTCTCTAGCGAAGCGGGTGGTAAATCTTTTCTGCATGAAAGGTTAATTCCAGTCGTTTTTGATTCACTGCAACCAGTGCGATTATGATCGAAGGGCTCTATATTCATGTGCCGTTTTGCGACGGGAAGTGCCACTACTGCGCCTTCTATTCCGTGCCGTACCGACGTGAGCTGGCCTCAGCCTGGCTCGGGAACCTGCGTCGCGAGATGGAGTCCGCTATCGCCGAATTCGGGCCGCTTTCACCCTCTACCATTTTCCTCGGCGGCGGGACGCCGACCCTGCTGCCGATGGATCAATTGGAGGCCTTGCTGGGATTGATCAGGGAGAATGTGTCGTTCTGCAAGGTGGACGCCGACCTCCGGGCGGCGTTGGTGACTGATGTTCCCATACCAGGCCCAGACCGCGCCCGGAGGTCGCGGTCCACCAATGAAACTCTGAGTGCATGCGAATGGTCCTGCGAGGCGAATCCGGGATCGCTGGATGCGGCCAAGCTGGCGCTCCTGAAATCCGCGGGCGTCAACAGGATCAGCCTCGGGGTTCAATCACTGGATGACGGCGTGCTCCGCCAGCTGGGGCGGCGCCATTCCGCCCGGGATGTCCATTCCGCCGTTGCGGCCATCCGGAGCGCCGGCTATGACAACTGGGGGCTGGATCTGATCGCCTGCGTGCCGGGAGTAGACGTGGCAGCCTGGCGGAAAACCCTGCAGGCGGCAGTGGCGCTCGAGCCGAAGCATATTTCCGTCTATGCCCTTACCAGCGAGGAGGGGACCCGTCTTGCGCGGGATGCCGATGCCGGAACCGTCACGCTCATGGATGACGATGAGCAGCTTGCCATGCTGGATGCGGCGGAAGAGGTGCTGGAGGCGGCAGGGCTGATGCGGTATGAGATTTCCAACTATGCACGCCCCGGGTTTGAGTGCCGTCACAATTGCTCCTGCTGGCGCGGTGGAGAGTATCTTGGCCTGGGGCCCGCTGCCGCCTCACGGGTCGGCAACCGGCGCTGGACGAACGGGACGGGGAATTCGCCCCGTCAGGAAGAACGGCTGTCGCCGCTAACGGATGCCACGGAACGACTTGCGTTTGGCCTGAGGATGACGGAGGGCATCGATCTGGAGGCCCTCTTGGCGGCGTCCGGACTGGCTGATGCGGCGCAGGAAAAGGTCTGGCGGGCGACCCTTGAAAGGCTTCAGGCAGAGGGCGCGCTGGTGCATGAGGGGTGCCGGTGGCGGCTTACAAAACGGGGCCGGGCCCTGGCGGATTACGTGGCAGTTGAACTGATGCCCTGATTTTGATACTCATTACACCCCTATGAAGTATCATGCCCAATGGGAAGCCAGTCTGTTCGAGCTGATCCGCCGCACTTCGGTCGATCTTCCTGCCGATGTCGAACAGGGACTCCGGCGCGCCTACAAGTCCGAGAAGAAAGCCAGCCGCGCTCGCTGGGCACTGGAAGCGATCCTGGAAAACGTCCAGGCGGCACGGGATAACGATGCGCCGCTTTGTCAGGACACCGGCAGCCTGATCTTCTATTTCCAGGTTCCGGTGGGATTCGACACGAACGCCCTGGCCTCGGCCACCCGTATGGCCGTGACCCGCGCGACCCGTCTGGGCTACCTGCGCCAGAACACGATCGATTCCCTGACGGGGATCCCCTGTGAGACCAATGTCGCCCATGGTGCACCGGTTTTCTATTTCGAGCAATGTGCCCGCAGCACGGTGGACGTCCGCCTGCTCATGAAGGGCGGCGGCAGCGAGAATGTCGGGCGCCAGTATAGTCTCCCGAATACCGAACTTGGCGCCGGGCGCGACATGGAGGGTGTGCGGCGGTGTATTCTGGATGCGTTGGTCTCGGCACAGGGGAACGGGTGCGCTCCGGGTGTCCTCGGGGTCTGCATTGGTGGCGACCGGGCTACCGGCTATGAATGCGCCAAGAGCCAGTTCCTGCGCAAGCTTGACGACAAGTCGTCCGTGAAGGTGCTTGGACGACTGGAGGACCGGCTCCTCAAGGAGTCGAGGCAGCTGGAGATAGGTCCCATGGGTTTGGGTGGCGCCACGGCGTTGCTAGGGGTCAAGATCGGCTCCCTGAGCCGGCTGCCGGCGTCTTTCTTCGTGTCGGTTTCCTACATGTGCTGGGCCTTGCGCCGGCGGGGTGCTTTGTTGACGGTCCGGGGAGGGTTCAAGAAATGGCTCTAATAAAACCCCACCGGCTGGACTATCCCTTCACCCCCGAACAGGTTGGCTCGTTGCGGGCGGGTCAGTTTGTGCTGGTGAGCGGGCTGGTTTATACCGGGCGTGACCGGTTGCACAAACATCTCTTTGATGGCGGGAAAAGTCCCGTGGATTTAAAGAACTCCGCTGTCTACCATTGCGGTCCCGTTGTGGTTCGCAAGGAATCCGAGTGGGTTGTACGCGCCGCCGGGCCAACGACCTCCATCCGGGAAGAGCCATATCTGCCCCGGATCATCCGGGAGCACGGGGTCCGCGTGATCATCGGCAAGGGCGCGATGGGCAAGGTGACCGAAGATGCCTGCAAGGCGGGTGGAGCGGTGTATCTGCATGCCGTTGGCGGAACCGCCCAGGTATTGGCCGGTAAGGTTGTCGCGGTGAAGGGCGTGCATCTGACTGAATTCGGACTGGCCGAGGCCGTATGGGTTCTGGAGCTGAAGGATTTCCCCGCCATTGTGGCCATCGATTGCCGCGGACGGAGCCTCCTCCGCAAAATCCAGTCATCATCCCGTCGCATCGGCCACAAGCTCATCCATTCCGCTGACCCCTTCCAGTAGGTTCCGTGGCCTGTGCAAGACTATTACGATGCGGCTTTCAGGTGAATTGAGGAGTGGACTATGCGGATAATATTCATGGGATCGGCGGAATTTGCGTGTCCGAGCCTGGAGCTGCTGCTGTCGTCCGGAAAGGATGAGGTCGTGGCCGTGGTGACGCAGCCTGACCGGCCGAAGGGGCGTAGCCTGGCCGTGTCGCCTTGTCCGGCAAAGGCCTATCTCGGGGCCCGGACGATTCCCGTCATGACGCCGGAGCGGATCAATACGCCCGAAAGCCTGGCGATGCTCCAGTCGTTCAAGCCCGATCTCCTGGTGGTGATCGCCTACGGCCAGTTGCTCAAGCCCGCGATCCTGGCGATTCCGCCGCTCGGGTGCATCAATGTGCATGGATCGCTCCTTCCGAAATACCGCGGAGCGGCGCCGATCCAATGGGCGGTGGCCAATGGCGATCCAGTCTCGGGTGTCACCACCATGTTCATGGATGTCGGGATGGACACGGGGGATATGATCCTGAAGCGGGAACTTCCGATTGACCCGGGTGATACCGGCGGCAGTTATCACGACAAGCTTGCCCGGGTTGGCGCCGTGCTGCTGGGCGAGACGCTTGAACGGGTCCGCACCGGACGCCCTCCCCGTACCCCCCAGGATCATGCGGCCGCCACCCTTGCTCCGAAACTCAAGAAGACCGACGGGAAGCTGGATTGGTCCCTCCCTGCCCAGGTCCTTCATAACCGGGTGCGCGGTTTCAATCCCTGGCCCGGTTCCTATTGCGAGATGCCCGGAACGCCGGGGAAATTCATAAAAGTGCTGGCGACGCGAGTGGAACCCTGCGACAAGGTTTCGGGAAGGGGATGTCCCGGCGCGGTTCTCGATGCGGCCGGGGACGGGCTTCTGATCCAAACCGGGAATGAGGCGCTTCGCCTGCTCGAGGTCCAGCCTGAAGGGAAGAAGCCCATGAGTGGCGCGGCGTTTTTGAGTGGCTACTTCCGGATCCGCTTCGAGTAGATGACGCGGTCGTCGCCCGGGGCGTAGAATTCACTGACACGGGCGGCCTCATGGTAGCCGGTCTTGAGGTAGAAGCCGCGGGTGGCCTCATAGAGGGCTCGGCCTGACGTCTCAATAATGACCTGGCGACCTTCCTGTTGCCGGATGAGGTTCTCCACATGGGCGAGCAGGGCACGGCCGTATCCCAGACCCTGGCATGAGGAGCTAACTCCGATCCAGTAGACATCAAAGGTTCCCGTGGTGCAGGGGGTCGGCCCGTAGCAGATCCAGCCGGCGGGTTCCCCCTCGTCCAGGAGCGTGAAGGATTGGTAATGACCCGAAGGCCCCTTGGTGATCGCCTCGTCCAGCACCTCTCTTGCCACCTCAATCTCGCTGTCATGGAAGAATCCTGTCTCCCTCATGAATTCCAGGATGCCATCGCGATCCGCAGACTCGGTCAGACGGATCAGGGTCTGCCCCTCCTCCTGCTTCCGGGTGCGGGCAGGGGAGGTGGCTCTGGTGGGCGGGACTTCTTTTTTTAACGCGAGGCGGCTGGCGGCATTGGTGTAGATCGCCTCCACGAAATCCGAGTAAGGAATTTTTGCCGCCTTGAGGGCCGCCTCGAACCCGCTGTCCGGCGAAATATCCGGGTTGGGATTAACCTCGAGGATAACGAAGTTCCCCGCCTCATCCAGGCGGAAATCCACCCGGGCGTAGTCGCGGCAGCCCAGCGTCTGCCAGGCCGCGAGGGCGGCGGCACGGATTCGAGCGGCAAGGGGACGGTCGAGTTTGGCGGGCACCACCCTGACGGTGTTCTTGTATTCGAACGAGTCCGTGTGCCACTTGGCGGCATAGTCGATGATGCGGGGGCGGTCCTCGCCAAAGCCGCGGAACTCAATCTCGGCAACGGGCAGGATTTCGATACGGTCGCCCCGCTGGAACAGCGCCACATTGAGTTCGCGGGTGCCGAAGAACGCTTCCACCAGGGCCGGATGCTTGAAGTCCCGGTGGATGCGCCGGATGGCGGCGTTCAAGGCTTTACCATCATGCGCCACCGAGGTGGGATGAATGCCCTCGCTGGCATCGGCGTAGAGCGGCTTGACGATCCAGGGTCCGGCGGGAAGCCGGCTCAGCACGCTTCCCTCCTTTTGGAGGGCGAGGCTTGCCGAGCCGGTGTTCGCCCCGCAAGGGATCACCACTCCCCCGGGCACTGGCAGGCCGGCGGCCTGAAGCACCGCCTTGGTTCGCCATTTGTCCAGGGCGAGCGTCTGGTTCGAGCTCTCGTTCCCGGTACATTCCCTGCCGAAGGCCTCGCAGACGGTCGGCACCTGCATGGCGTCGGCGGGTCGGTCGGGGAAGTTCTCGACCAGATTGAGGATAAGCCGTTCCGGGGCACTCCGTAGGATCTCGGGCAGGCGCGTCAGGGACTCCACGGCGGCGACGCGGCAGGGGATTTTGAGCATCTGAAACGTTTCAGATACGATTTTTACCTCATCCATGACCCCGGCATCGCTCTCGGCGTTGTGGCAGCTACCGGGCGCCGGAATGGCGTGGTGGAGGATGAGAACCGGCTCGTGGCGGGACTTCATGAGGCGGCGGGAATCCGGGTGCGGGCGCTTTCGATGATGGCCTCGATGACACTCCTGAAGCTCACGCCCTCATGCTTGGCGATGATCGGCAGGTCCGAGTGGACCGGGTTCAGGCCGGGCAGGGGGTTGACTTCCATGAAGGAGGGTTTTCCGTTGGCGTCCATGCGGATATCCACCCGGCCGCAATCCCGGATCTCAAGAACCCGGTAGGAATCCAGGGCGAGTTTTTCCACCGCCTGGTTTTCCGGAGTGCGGGTCAACCGGTGATAATCCACATAGTCCTCGAACTGCTCCTTCATCTCGTAGGTGTAGATGGTGGTGTTGGCGTTGGGGCGGAGACACACCTCCATGCCGCCCAGCACGCGCGCCTTGGCGCCGGTGCCGAGGATGGCCACGGTGAATTCACGGCCGGGCAAATACTCCTCCACCAGCACGGGCTGATCGTATTTCAGAAGGAGCGTCTGGCAGATGGCGCGTAATTCGGCCGAGTTCTTGACACAGGAGGCACGGTCGATCCCCTTGCCTGTCCCTTCGGCGATGGGCTTGGCGAACAGCGGGTAGGGGATGTCGACGCGGGCGATATCGGCCTCGCTGCGGACCACGTGGAAGCGCGGGGTGTTCAGGCCCTCCGACTGCAGGATGCGCTTGGCCACGGACTTGTCGAGCGTGACGGCACAAACGAGCGGGTCGGACATCGTATAGGGGATGTCGAAGGCTTCCAGCATGCAGGGCACCTGGGCCTCGCGGCTCCGGCCGATGCGACCCTCGGCGAGATTGAAAACCAGATCCCAGCGGTCGCCGGCGGCCAGGCGCGCGCAAAGGGCGTGGGCGTTCCCGATGCGGTTGGGCTGGTGTCCCAGTTCGGCCAGGGTCTGCTCGATGGAGTCGATCGTGATGTCCGCGTCGAACTCCGCGACATCTTCCTCCTTGAAGCCCTGCTTCAGGTAATCGCTGCGCAGGTCATACGTCATCCCGATGATCAAGCTCACCCGCCGCCCTCCGACATGAGGGATTCCAGGAGGAGGTTGAATTCCGGATGCGTCTGGGCCGCTTCGCCCCGCTGCAGTTTCCGGGCGGCCCGGCGTTTCTGGCGGTGGGTTCCCGATGGCGTGATGGACGAGGAATGTCCGGCGGCCACTTCCCATACACCATGGCTGCCCGAGCGGGCGCTGGTGGAGGGCGGGACGCGGGGCATCGGCTCCATCGGCTCCGGATAGTTCACGATCATTCCCTCGAAGTTCCGCAGCACGGTGTGCGACGGGCTCGAGGAGATGATGTAGTTGGGCAGCACGGGAATCTTGCCGCCGCCGTGCGGGGTATCCACCACATAGGTCGGGATCGCCAGGCCGCTCAGCCGTCCGCGCAGGTATTCCATGATCTCGATACCGCGGCTGATGGGGGTGCGGAAATGCTCCACGCCCCGGACCAGGTCGCACTGGAAGAGGTAATAGGGGCGCACGCGCATCTTGACCAGGCCGCGGCACAGCTCCTCCATCACCTGCGGCGAATCATTGATGCCGCGCAGGAGCACCGTCTGGTTCCCGATGGGGAGCCCGGCGTTGGCGAGCTTGGCGCAGGCCGCGATGGCCTCGGGCGTGATCTCGTTCGGGTGGTTGAAGTGCGTGTTGATCCACACGGGGTGGTATTTGGAGAGCATCGTCGTGAGCTCGGTGGTGATGCGCTGGGGCAGTACCACCGGGACGCGCGTGCCGAGGCGGATGATGTCCACACTGGTCACCGAGCGGACCGCCGCCAGGATGCGCTCCAGCAGCGACGTCGACATCGTCAACGGGTCGCCGCCCGAGATGATGACATCCTTGATTTCAGGATGGGCCCGCAGGTAGTTGGTGATGGCCTCGAGCTGGGGGACGCCGATGCACGATTCCTGGTAGCCGGCGACGCGCTTGCGCGTGCAGTGGCGGCAATACATGGAGCACATGGTGGTGGCCATGAGCAGGGCACGGTCCCGGTAGCGGTGGACCAGGCCGGGGACCGGCATGTCCTCTTCCTCTTCCAGTGGGTCGGCGTGGAGAAAGTCGGGGGCGAACAGTTCCTGGCCCTGCGGGACGGCCATCTGGTAGACGGGGTCCGACAGGTCGGTCGATTTGATCAGCGAGGCGTAATAGGGGGTGATGGCCATCGGGTATTTTTCGGCCACCCGCGAGATTCCCGTATTGGCGCGCAGGGAGGGGAAGAACTCGATCAGGTCATTGAAGGTCCGTATCCGGTTGCGGATCTGCCAGCGCCAGTCGTTCCACTTGGGATTGGTCCGGGGCTGGGGAATTGCGGCAGGGATGGAGGAAGCCTGCGTTTTACTCGCAGGTTCCTCGGTACTAGGCGGAGGTTCGTCGTTCGTTGTTACAACATCCTGGGACAAGTTCTCGTTGTTCATGAAAGTTCCTTCGTTTATTGCGTCATTACTGTCAATCATTAAAGTATCAAACTCAAAAGAAATTCTGTCGTTTGGTTCCCGGATCACCTCAGGAGTTGCGACGTGCCAGCCAGGAGCGACTGTCGCGCCTGGTCAAGGGAGTTGATCACGTCATGCTTGCTACTCAAGATGGAAAGGTTGGTGATCACCGAGCCGCACACGGCGGCGGCGAGGGTGGTGGCGATGCGCCGCGTCCTGGCCGGATCGGCGGGGACGGGGAGCATCGGGGTGAGCCGCTGCTCGATGCCCGTGATGTAGCGGGCGAAGGGTGCCTGGATTCCCGGTACGGCGGCGGGACGCGTGGCCACCATGGTCTGTCCCTGGAGGAACACGAGGAAGAGGTCGGAGCGTTCCGAGAAAAAGGTCATGTGCGCGGTGACCAGCTGGGTGATACGATCCTCGATCGAGACGGCGGACGACGGGGCCGGGGGCATGCGCCGGATGAGGTCATCGGTGGCGATATCAATGAGCGTTCTCAGGATATCCAGCTTATCCATGAAATGGCGGTAGAAAGTGCCCTTGCCGACATCGGCGCTTTCGGTGATGTCCTCGATGGCGCAGCCTTCAACACCCTTGGTATTGAACACATAAAGAGCAGCATCCAAAAGTTTCTGCCGGGTCTTTGAAGCCCGCCGAGATGCTCTGCCTTCGATTCGCTGGTCTGGTTCGTCGTCCATTATTGATTGTCACCAGGCGGTCAAAGCTGACTAACTAGCCGCTTTTCAGTTATTTACAACCGATACGGGGTAAACTGTCCTTGTACCCCCAATATCTTGTGTGCCTGGTAACGCCTTCTTTATGTGGTGCAAGATAGTCGCTGGTGACTGAACCGTCAATAAACTTTCAAGTTTTTTATTCGCGGAGCCAAGGTCAGGCTTTAAACCCTTAACGTCATCCTTAGGTTTTATTTTTTAACGTTGAGTTTGTGCCACGCCGCCATGGAGCCGGGCAGGTGCGATTTGGGGGCGCCCTTGATGCTGTAACACTGAAGGCCGACCGGGCCTTTGTAGCCAAGCGAGTTGAGTTTCGCCAGCACGATACCGGCATCATAGCTGCCTTTGTCGAGCGGCTGGATCAGCTGCGACCAGGTCCGGTTTGCCGGATGACTGTCGGCGCCATTGAGGGTCACACAGAACAAGTGGGGTGCGACGTCGGCGAGCAATGCCGGAATGCGGTCTTCCGCGCCGTCCATCAGGGCGTGGCAGAGGTTGAAGGTGAGGCCGACATTTTTGCGGTTTACTTTCTTCACCACGCGCAACGCATCCTCGACCCGGTACATCCACATGTTGACATGCGGATAGAGGGCGATGCGCAGGCCGTTCGTTTCGCAGAGGTCGGCCAGCTCCCGTAATCCGGCGACGGCGATGTCGTCGCCGGCAGGGTCGGAGTACTTGAACTGGCTGCTGGTGATGTTCGGCCAGAGCATCGTTCCGGTACCCTTGCATAGCGTGATGATTTCCTTCACGCGGGGATCGTAGGCAAGCTTGCCACCCTTGATGTCCAGGTTGAGATAGATGGCGAAGACTTTCAGGCCGCGCTGTTTTGCGCCATCCAGCATCTGTTTGACCCGCTCCGGAGAATCGGTGCGCCAGCTCAGTCCGTCGAAGCCGATTTCCTTCACGAGGTCGAGCTGCGCATCAGTCGCCGGGATGGCGTCCACGCCGTTGTCGAACACGAAAAACGGATTAGTTCCGGCTGATGCCGCTACGGCGGACAACATAAGGGTGATTAAAATTTTTTTCATGAGTCAGTTCCTTGATTTTTTTCGAGAAAATGAAGGGGTGCGGCGGGGTGAAAGGGTTTTTCTAAATTACCTTTTCGCCCGGTAATGTAAATCAAATTTTACTGACGGGATTCCTCGTGAAGGAGTCATCCTTGCGTTTACAGACGGCGCCGGATACCGGCCTCTTGACAGCTGATTCAGGCAGTTGTAGCCTCTTGAAGAATCGTTATTCATTGGAGCGCAAAGCTGATGAAAACAAAAACGATAGGGGATGTGATTGCTGACGGAACCTGGCTGTTTCCTGAAGTGATGCGGAAGATCCAAAAAGGGCGGAAGACCGGTTATATCGCAATTGGGCGACCCCGCCCCGATACGGATCCCCGGGGCGATTGGATCTGCCCGATCCAGATTGACCACTTCACCAATGGAGTCGTCTATGCCCATGGCGTCGGCCCGCTGGATGCGCTCCTGAACGCCATGAATCTTCTGCGTCAGTTCTTCGACATGAACACGGTGCTGAACCTGGAGCCGGTTAAAAGGAAGAAACCCGCCTCCGCTCGAACCTCACGCCGCGTTTCTCGCCGAAAGTGAGCCGGTTGGAGAAGGCTGAGCTTCTCATGGAATAGCGCTCCCCGATTACAGCAGTTCGATGCGGATCGAATGGATGCGGGCACCGAGATCGGAGGGGTACCCCGTGATTCCGGTTTTGGCGGGGTTGTAGGGGGATTCAGCATGGAGGGTGTAGACCCCCGTTTCCGTGACGCCATCCTTGCCGGATGCGGGACGGGTGAGGTCCCCGCTAACCCAGGTCAAATCATTGCTCACGGTCAGGGTCAGGATAGGCCCGCCCCAGGGTGGGGTGATCTGGAAAACCTGTCCGTCAATGCCGTCATCCCGCGAGGCGGCGGCGGCGAGCGTGATTCGCATGGAGCCGCCCGGTGCCGGCACGGGACCAATGAGACCGCTTCCTTCCCGGCTCCAGCGGGCGGGAAGAATCGCCTCCCGGGTCGGGATCGGGTTCCGCGGTCCCCAGTTGCCGCGCAAGGCCAGGGGGCCGTCATCCATGATCTTGTGGATGGCGAGGGGCGGGTTCCGGGCCTCCTTCAGGGATGAAACCGGAATGGCCTCGAGAATGGCGATGCTGATATCCCACCGGCGCCGCTCCGCCGGCAGGGCGGTCTTGCTGACCACCCGTTTCAGCTCGACGGTTTCACGCGACCGTTCCTTGAGGATGACGCCATCTTCCATGCCCGGGTTCCCGTATGCGGTTACAACCAGGACAGGTTCCTGTCTGGCGTGGTGCCCCAGGAATTCCGCCAGCCCCGGCAGGCCGTTGTATCCATATTCGCTGAGACCGAAAACACGGGAGTGGCCGGTTACCGCGAACGGGACACTGAAGGGATAGTAGTCAAAGAAGGTAAATGTCGAACCGAGTTTTTCTGACACGGCGGCGACCCACTCTCTGGCGCCTTTCTCATGACGGGTCAGGTAGGGGTCCGGCCAGCGGAGGGGGTTGACCAGTGCCGCCCCGGTCAGGATGATGGCCAGGACGGGCGGGAGCCACTTCGGTGCGGCAGGGGTGCGTTGCCCCCAGGACTGGAAGAGGGTTGCCAGGGCGGGGGTGAGGGCGACCACCAGAAGGCATGTCAGCGGGATCAGGCGACGCTGGCTCCACAGTCCCATCTGTTCAAAGCCCTTGAGGTAGAAAAAGAAGCAGGCGAGCAGCACGCTGAGAAGGAGGAGTGCGCGGGACAGGGGCGGTGTTTTCGGATGGAAGGTGCTGGCGATCCCGATCAGCAACACGACCCCATATCCCCAGCGCACGCCGTCCCGCCATTCCAGGAGCCCGGCCCATACCAGTGGCTTTCCCGGCCACAGCGAAGCGGGGATCAGGAAAGGAATCAGCGCGGCTATAAGCAGGGTGACATAAATGCCGGGTCTGGCGAGGCCTATGGACCCCCATGCGGCAAGGCGTTCCCGGAGCCGGACCGATCCGAGCAGAACCAGGCCGATGGCGAGCCCGAAGCCTGAAATGAAAATTGCCAGGAGCCGGTGCACGCCGCTTGCCGAAAGGCCGCTGAGGAGACTCTTCACCTTGGTGATATCGCCATAGGGCTGGCACACCCAGAGCGTGACCAAAAGGAGCGGAATCAATCCGGCGCCAAATCCCGCCAGATTCAAGACGACACTCCGCCGGGTGAGTGCAGGATCAGCCAGGAGGAAGGCCAGGGCAGGCAGGGACAAGACGAGCGTGGCCGGATGGAAGCAGGTGGCCAGCCCGAGCAGGAGTGGGGCGGTGATCCGGAAACTCCGGGTGGTAACGGGGAGTAGCCGCCCGACCAGTACCAGGGCCACCAGGGCGGCGCCAACCGCCTCGGCGTAGAATCCGCGGAACAGGTAGGCGGGCAGGGGTGTGCCCATCAGCAGCGCGATGGCCGCCAGAAGACCGTATTGCCTGCCGAGCGTGGCGCCGAGGGCAAGGATGGCGGCGAAGAACAGCAGGCCGACCAACGGAACGAAATAATCGCCACCCGATCCGCCCGTCAGGGTTTCGAGGGCGGAGGCCGCAAGGGGGAGAAACGGGTAGAAATACGGCTTGGTGGTGCCATCCCTGATCGAGGTGATCTCAAAGGAACGATCCCGGGTGTCCCGGCCCCACTGCTTGAATTCGAGGAGTACCGATCGTCGCTGTTCCTGCGGGATGACCAGCAGGGACTGGTCGATGTTGTGGAATCCCCGGCCAGCCGTGAAGGCCTGTGACATGAGGCGGTAACAGGATGTGTCGAGCCCCGTGAATGTGTCCTCATGCGGCCTGAGCAGGAGCGCCGCTGCAGCTACCAGGGCGGTTAGCAGGAGACCCTTGACCCAGCGGGGGGCTCCCCCGAGCCGGGACCGAAGTACCGTGAAAATAGAAAAAACCAGGATCGCCGTTGTGGCGGCAACAAGCCAGAACCAGCTTTGCGAAATGAGTGTCATAAGTGAACCTTTTAACCTAATGGCTTCCGGCGGTGAGGTCAAGGCGGGGATGATTGGAATAAGAAGTCAGGAGTCTGAATTCAGGATCCAGAATGCTGAATCCTGAGCTCAAGATTCCCCTTTACTCTCACGGGCGTGACTTTAGAATTCTGAGGTAAATAGTCTTGAAGGAGATGAGGATATGAGTTTTGGACGACTTGGCGTGATGTTCCTTGCGGTTGGGTTTGTGATGGCGGGAAGCCTGCTGGCTGGGGCTGGTGAGAGCATTGCCGTCTCCGTTGATCCGGGAACCAATAACCGGGAGAGCCGCCAGATGGCGACGCGGATGGAGCGCGACCTCATCAATGTCCTGGAGCGCCGCGGCAAGTATTCCTCGCGAATACTCAAGTCCAAGGATGACTTCAAGAAGGGAGCCGGGGAGTACCTGCTGGATGTTCGACTCACGCGCTACAATGCCGGGAGCAAGGCGGCGCGCATCATCGTCGGGTTCGGGGCGGGCTCCGCAACCCTGGATATCCATTATGAACTGACCGGCCCCAAGGGCAACGTCCTGCTGTCACGTGACGATGGCTGCGCCACCGGATTGGACTGGCAGCGGCTGGCCCGGAAACTGAACGAGAACATCCTGGCGGCAGTCCAGGCCCGCTTCCGGGCGGGCAATCTGGATGCGGATGAGGGAGTGAACCCCGCGGGGAAGGGTGTGGTTGCGGTTCCGGCGGATGAGGTCCGCCGGGTCCCTGTTGCCGATCCGGTAGTGGCCCCTCCTGTCAAGGAGCCAGTTGCGGCCACCGTGTCAGCTCCTGCCGGTGATCCCGTGGAGCAGCTCCGTCAGCTGGATGCCATGAAGCGGAAGAAGCTTATCACTGAAAGCGAATACAAGCAGAAGCGGAAAGAAATCCTCAGCCGCCTTTAGCCTGCCCGGTAGGGTTACACCCCATCGAACATCCTGAGCCTGACGAGTATTCTCCTCTCAACAAAGGGAGAATAACTATGATTATCGGGTCGCATGTCGGAATTATCCTGTTGGTTGTGTTGGTCCTGTTTCTTGTGGGAGCACTGCCGGCTTGGCCTCATAGCAAGAATTGGGGTTATTACCCAAGTGGTGGAGTGGGGCTTGTTGTGCTGATCCTGCTTATTTTGCTTCTAATGGGCCGGATTTGAAAAAGAAGGACCGGCTGAAATCAGGAGGGATTATGAATATGAAACAAACTATGATGCGTGTGGCGGGACTGTTGCTGTTGCTTTCGGTATGCCTGTTGCTTTCGGGCTGTTTTATTATGGGCGGGGACCATTTTCTGTGGTTCTGATAAAAGGGTGAAATTGACCCCGTTGACGGGACACTGAAAGGAGCTTCATATGTTGTGGACAATAGCAGTCATATTGCTGGTGTTATGGGTGTTGGGACTGGTGAGCAGTAACACGATGGGTGGGTTCATTCACATCCTGCTGGTGGTTGCCATTGTGATGGTGCTGGTCAGGATCATTCAGGGACTGTGATCAACTGTGACCCTGACGACTCCGGCTTTACGCGGATTCCGGCGGGGTTTCGACCTCGCGGTCCAGGATTTTTCCGTCCTTGATTTCCAGGATCCGGGTGGCCAGTGATCCGATCAGGCGGTGATCGTGCGAGACGAAGATGACGGTGCAACCGGTCTGGGAAAGGGCGAAGTTCAGCGCTTCGATCGATTCCAGGTCCAGATGGTTGGTGGGTTCATCCAGGATGATGACATTCCCTTCCTCCAGCATCATCTTGGCTAGGATCAGCCGGGCCTTTTCACCGCCACTCAGGACCTGGATGGGCTTGAACACGTCATCCTTGCTGAACAGCATCCGTCCCATGAATGAGCGGAGTTCCGTTTCGGAGCTGGTTTTTTCATCGGTAAAGGTCCGTAGCCAGTTCATCGCCTGGGAGCCCGGGTCGAGGACTTCCGCCGGGTCCTGGGGAAAGATGCTGAACTCGACGGTATCCCCCAGGACTACGGAACCGGTATCCGGCGGCAGTTGCCCGCACAGGATTTTCAGGAGCGTGGTTTTTCCGACCCCGTTCTTGCCGATGATCGCGATCTTCTCGTGCGGCTTGATTTTGCAGGAGAAGGTCCCGAAGAGCGGCTTGTCATAAGCCTTGGAGATCTCCTTGACCTTGATCACCTTGTCGCCGAGCCGGCGCTTCGGATGGAAGCGGATATAGGGGGAAACCCGGGAACTGGGCTTTACCTCCTCCAGCTCGATCTTTCCCAGCAATTTCTGCCGGGACGTGGCTTGCTTGGCCTTGGAGGCGTTGGCACTGAACCGGCTGATGAAGGTCTTGAGGTCGTGGATCTGTTTTTCCAGCTTCTTGTTCGTCTTGTCCCGCAGTTCGCGGGCTTCAAGGCTGGCGATGGTGAAGGCATCATAATTCCCGGTGAACATGCGGATCTCGTGATAGTCCAGGTCGGCAATATGGGTGCAGACCTGGTTCAGGAAATACCGGTCATGGGAGATGACGACCACGGTGCCTTCGTACCGCTTCAGCAGCTCCACCAGCCACTCGATGGATTCCATGTCCAGATGGTTGGTCGGTTCATCCAGCAGGAGGACGTGGGGGTGGGCGAAGAGGACCTGGGCCAGGAGAACCCTGAGTTTGAAGCCACCCTGCAGGGTGTCCATCTCCTGGGTGAACACGTCCTCGGAAAAGCCGAGGCCCGCCAGCAGTTTGGCGGCATCGGCCTCCATGGTGTAGCCGCCCGCCTGCCCGAATTCATCCTCCACCACGCCGCTCCGGTCGTGTTCGGCATCGGTGAGGTCATCCTTGGAATATAAGGTTTCCCGTTCCAGGTGGAGATCCCAGAGCTTCTTGTTGCCCATGTAGACGGTATCCAGGATCGAGACGTGGTCGAATTCGGCATGATCCTGGCGCAGATACCCCACCGTGCAGTCGCGGCCAATGGTCACCTCGCCTGAACTCGCCGGAATGAGGCCCGCCAGTATCTTGACGAAGGTGGATTTCCCGGACCCATTTGCCCCGATCAGGCCATAGCAGTTGCCCGGCGTGAACTGGACGCTGACGTCCTCGAATAAAACATCCTGGCCGAATCGTTTCGTAAGCTTCGTTGTGGCAATCACGTTGTCATTCCAATCTCATTGATACCGTATCGTTTCCTGTTCATGCGGCGGGGGATACTGCCTGAGAGAAGCATTCAGGGCAAGCCTTGATGCAAGGGTAAGAAATAGGCTTTTGTTCCCGGCGTATTTGCCTTAGATTGTGGGCTAGTAATTGAACCTGTTTAAAAGGAGTCGCATGAAGGTATCTGGAAAGCTGATTGAGATATTTGACACCGTGAAGATCAAGGATTCCTTCCAGAAACGGGAATTCGTCATCGAATACGCTTCGAACCCGAAGTATCCGGAGCTGATCAAGTTCGAAATGGTGCAGGACAAGTGCGCCCAGCTTGACGATTTCAAGGTGGGGCAGGACGTGTCGGTTGAATTCGACCTGCGCGGACGGAAGTGGACCGACCAGAAGGGTGTGGTCAAATACTTCACCACGCTGCAGGCCTGGCGCCTGGGTGCGGCCGGCAAAGCCGAAGGTGGCGCTGCTGGTGATAACGGGGAACCCCCGCATGAGGATACCGAGGATTTCAGTGGTGAGAAGGACGGCGGACTGCCGTTCTAAGTCATCAGCCCTGAAGGTCGCCCGCCAGCATTCCGCAGGCGGCGGCAATGTCCTTGCCGCCGCTGTACCGGCGGGCAACGGGCGCGGCAAGGTGTAGGCGCAATACATCCCGGAAGGTGTCCCGCTCCCGTTCCGACGGGGGAAGGAACCTGCCGGTGGGATCATTCACATCAATAAGATCCAGTTTGACCGGCAGGCCGCGGGTCAGTTCAGCCAGCTGGCGCGCCTCCTCCTCGCCGGTGTTAACCCCCGAAATCAGGGTCCATGCCAGCGTGATGCGTTCTCCGTTGGCCCGGTGGCGTTCGCGGAGGGCTTCCATGAGCCCGGCGGTGGGGTGGGCGGACTCCACCGGCATCAGTTCGCGGCGGCGCAGGGGATCGGCGGAGGTCAGGGAGACCACCAGCCTGAAGGGGTGTCGCTCGGTGGTGAAACGCCGGATGCCGGGGATGATGCCGGCGGTCGAAATGGTGATGGCCTTGCCGGAGATCGCCATTCCGCAGGGCTCGGAGAGGATGCGGGCTGCCCGGATGACTTCGTCGTAGTTGAGCAGCGGCTCGCCCATTCCCATAAAGACCACGCCGCGGACGGGGTGTGGGGAATCCGCCTGGATCTTGATCACCTGATCCACGATTTCCCAGGCGGCAAGATTGCGCCGGAACCCCATGCGGCCTGTAAAGCAGAAGGTGCACCCCATGGCGCAGCCCACCTGGGAGCTGACGCAGGCAATGTATTTGGGGGCGTCAGGGCGGTGGAGGAGGGGAATGCGCACGGCCTCGAAGGGGTCAGGACCCTCTCCCCTGAACAGGTATTTGGCGAATCCGTCCAGGGGCGAAACGACCTTGTCGAGCACTGCCAGGTTGGGGATCTCGACGGCATCCCGGATGACCTCCAGCCTTTTCGCGGAAAGGCCATGCTGCACGGGGGGGAGGCTGCCGTTGCGGATGACCGAAGCCTGAACCTGCCTCGCCTGGCGCAGCGTTATCCCGAGTGGTGCGAGGCGGGCGTGGAGTTCATCGGAGGTGTGGTTTTTGACAATGACAGTCATGAGCCATGAATGCCGGATTACCAGTCGGTGGGCTTGTAATCCTTGAGGAATTTACCCCAGACATGGGTGCCGGTGTTGAATCCGTCAATGATGGGATCCACGATCCGGGCGGCGCCATCCACAATATCAAGCGGGGGATGGAACCGGTGCATCTTGATCTTTTCCTCCGCCAGGTGCACGGGGTCCTCATCGGTCACCCAGCCTGTATCCACGCTGTTCATGTGGATGCCGTCGTTGAAATAGTCGGTGGCCGAGGTGCGGGTCATCATGTTCAGCGCCGCCTTGGCCATGTTGGTGTGGGGATGGCGGGTGGTCTTGAGCTTCCGGTAGAACTGCCCCTCCATGGCCGAAACGTTGACGATGTGCTTGTCGCGTTCCGGGGTGCGGAGCATCAGCGGCTTGAGCCGGGCGTTCAGGAGGAAGGGGGCCACGGCGTTGACGAGGTGAACTTCCAGCAACTCGACGGCGGGGACATCGGCCATCAGCATGCGCCAGGAATTGGTGGTGCGCAGGTCGACCTGTTGCTGGTCCTGGTCCAGGCGGCCTTCCGGAAAGAGGGCCTGCTGGGCGGCCAGTTCGTCGGGGAGGAGCGGCACCTGTGACAGGGCGGCGGCATGGGTCATGCCAACCACCTCCGACATCCGTTTCTGCGCCACCACGGCATCGCCTTCCGGCAGCAGATGATAGCCGCGCAGTCCTTCATAGGCACCCACCAGGCGCCGCGCCTGCTCGGGCATGGTGGTGAGCGAGGCGGTTTCCAGGGCCATCATGTGCTGGTAGAAGTCGGGCGGGCGGCGGACGGTCTGGCAGGCGTTGTTGATGATGAAGTCCAGCCGCTGGCGGGTAGCCAGCAGGTGCCGGCAGAAAGCCTCGACGCTGGGCGTGTGCCGGAAATCCAAACCGAAGATTTCGAGGCGATTCCCCCAGTCTTTGAAATCCGCTTCCGCCGCGTAACGCATGGCGGAATCGCGGGGGAAGCGTGTGCAGACAATCAGGTGGGCGCCAGCCCGCAGTAGCTTGATCCCGGCCTGGTAGCCGATCTTCACGCGGCCGCCGGTCAGCAGGGCCACCCGTCCGCTTAAGTCTGCCGATTCGGTGCGCTTGTGGAAATTCAGCTTGGCGCAGTCAGGGCAGAGGTGGTCATAAAAATGGTGGATGGTGTTGTAGTTCTGCTTGCAGGTGTAGCAGTTGCGTGGCTCAACCACATCGCGGAATTCCGGATCGTTCTCGACATCCTTCTGCTCGAACTGGGCCGGGGGCAGGATGTTGGGGGTGGTGAATACCGGCTTCTGGCGTAGCTTGCGGATACCGGTGGACGCCAGCTTGGCCTGGTCGCGGGCGATCATTTCAGTCTTGCGGCGCCGCTCCGTGGCGCGGACCAGTCGCCGGCGTTCCATCATATCAGGGCAGTAGACGTCGCCCGCCGCCGAGATCAGGTGCATGCGTTCTTCACTGGAAAGGCTGGCCAGCAGGGCCCGGTTTCCGGCCACCTGCCGGAGCAGGTCCGTTGCCGCCTTGAGTTGTTCAATGGAGGGAGCAGGTGTCACAGGATCCTGGTTGGCTGATGTCGGGTCTTTTTTCACGGTCGCGTTGAATAATCGAACCGCCTGCCGGAGTCAATAGATAAGTAGAGGGCAGGGGACGGGGGAACGTGACGGACGCTTCAGATCCGCTGTCATCAGGTATTGTGCTGGGGGATTGATTTGGTTAAGTTCTTTCATGTCCGTGCTTCGAGAAGAATAATGAATGAACTCAACATACTGTTAACATTCGCTGTTGGCTTGGGGGGGGCACTGATCTTCGGCTATGTCGCCTTCAGGCTGAAGTTGGCCCCCATTATTGGCTACTTGCTGGCGGGTATTGCTGTCGGTCCCTTCACCCCCGGCATAGTCGTCAACCGGGTGGTTGCCGAGCAATTCGCCGAAATTGGTGTCATTCTTCTTCTTTTTGGCATTGGTTTGCGTTTCCAATTGCGTGAACTCGTCGCCGTGTGGCGCGTGGCCATACCCGGCGCCCTGATCCAGAGCACACTCTCCACGATCGTGTTGGCTGTGCTGCTGCATCTGATGGGGTGGACCTGGACCTCGGGATTTATCCTGGGGATGGCTGTTTCCGTGGCCAGTACGGTCGTGATGGCCATGGTGCTGGGAGAATGGCGTGATATGCATACCCAGGTCGGTCATATCGCCATCGGCTGGACCGTGGTGGAAGACATCCTCACGGTCGCGCTCCTGCTTCTCCTTCCCATCATCTTCGCCCCGGACCAGGGCGTCGTGCAAAACGTCTGGGTTGTTCTCGGCTTGGCCGGATTCAAGATCGCCTGTCTGACCGCCATCGTGGGGTCATTGGGAAAATGGGTGGTTCCCTGGGCGTTGGAGCGAATTGCCAAGACCCGGTCACGGGAGCTTTTTACCCTATCCGTCCTGGTTCTCGCCGTGGGAATCGCGGTTGGAGCCGCCAAAATATTTGGAGTATCAATGGCCCTCGGCGCTTTTCTCGCCGGCCTGACCGTTGGCCGCTCCGAGTTCGCGACTCGCGCGGCCAACGACGCATTGCCGATGCGTGACGCATTTGCCGTGCTTTTCTTCGTCTCAATCGGGATGTTGTTTGATCCGATGAGCCTGGTGCAAGTTCCCCTGGTAATCACCGTGGTGCTTTTCGTGGTGATTGTTGTCAAACCCCTGGCCGCCTTGCTGATCGTGCGAGGTCTTGGCCAGCCCCTGGAAAAAGCCATCCCGATTGGCGCGGCCTTTTCCCAGGTGGGTGAATTCAGCTTCATTCTCGGCTCAGTTGCCCTCGGTCTTGGACTCATCAGTGGTGCCGCATGGAATGCCCTGGTCGCGGCTTCCATCATCTCAATCGCCTTGAACCCGTTTGTCTATCGGTGGGCGCGCCGGCTGGCGTCAGCGAAAACCGGCACGCCGGTTCAAATGGGTTCAGGTCTTCGTCCTGTACTCGATCCCAATCGCTGCATCCTGGTCGGCTACGGCCCAGTGGGAAAGATCGTGCACCAGCTTCTCCTGGACCGTGGCGCTGAAATCACCGTGATCGATCTGAATCTGGATACCGTCCGGAAGCTGAGAAAGGCTGGCCATGCGGCACTGTATGGGGATGTTTTGCGGCAGGGAACCCTTGTTGAAGCGGGCTTGGAAACGGCTGGCAGCCTTATCCTGAGCGCGGATATTGAAGATGCCGCTGAAATTGTCCGGCATGCGCGTCTCCTCAATCCTGAGCTGCGTATTCTTGCCCGGTGCGCCCATCTGCGCGAAGCGCTCGCGCTGCATGACGCGGGGGCCACGATCGTCGCCGCGGGCGAGGCCGAAGTCGGTGTTGCCTTGGCCGAGGCCATGACGCCGGCAGACCTGCTCTCGTGTGGCGAGGTGGCGGAGAACCGGGAAGCGATCCGGCGTAACCTGTACGAAACACCACTTCGTGACCCATCGTGAGTGTCCAGGAGGCAGGACATTTGAGGAGTCGGATAGGATTTTCCCGGCGACGGAGTCTTGGTTATTAGGTATCGGTGTTTGCCGCGGAGCGAGGCGTGGAGGAGGGTCTTTCCCCGACGATTCCGGCAATCCAGCTGGAGAGGGCCTTCCCGCTTTTGAGGATTTCCTCGGGAATCGTGAGATTGTCGCGGGACGCCAGGTAGCGCGCATAGTTGAGTTGGGCTTCGCTGGGCCCGCCGTTGACGCCCCTGACGGGCGGGGAGGCGTAGCCCATCTTGTTGTGCACGGCCTTGCAGAAACGCTGCCAGGTTTCCTTGTGTTCGACAACCTGGTCCAGGATAGCCTCCATCTTGCTGGTTAGCTCGTAATCGATTACCCAGGGATGCTGCTCCTTCAGGAAGTCGACCAGGGTTTCGCCCGGGGGCAGGGGAACAACTTTCCCTTTCTCCTCCTTCACATAGCCGCGGTCTGAAATGTTCTTGGTGATGGAGGCATAGGTGGAGGGACGTCCGATACCCAGCCGCTCGAGTTCCTTCACCAGGGAGCCCAGCGTGAACCGGCCCGGAGGCTTGGTCTTCTTCTCGTCCAGGGTTTCCTTGTCCTTGGGCACCCGCTCCCCGAGGGTGATGGGCGGCAGGGTCTGGACTTTTTCCTCGTCGCCCTTTTTCTCCTTCTCCTCGTCGACCTCGGCGTAGACCTTCAGGAATCCGTCGAACTTCAAGACCCGTCCGTTGGCTTTGAACTTTTCGCCGGCCACGTCAAAAAGGAGCAGGGTGGCATCGTAGCGGGCGGACGCCATCTGGCTTGCCACCGCCCGCCGGTAGATCAGCTCATAGAGCCGGGCATGGTCAGGGGTGAGCTG
>JAABPW010000147.1 GCA_011391785.1 Verrucomicrobiota bacterium | reverse complement strand
GGGAACCGAACATTTTTGCTACCCGTGGCACCCCTTCGACTTCGCTCAGGGCAGGAAGGCCACGGGGACGCCCCCTGTAATAACCCCCGCGTTCCACAGGATTCTCCTTGAATCTCCCGCCAGTTTTGCGTAAAACTTGCCCCCTGTTTGATCCTAGGACCCCGTGATTGGGCTCCGGATCACGAAGGGAAGGTGACATTACACGTGGCTCAAATCAAAATCCGACGCGGTGAAACCGTTGAGAAAGCGCTGAGACGCCTGAAGAAAATCATGGACAAGGAAGGGATCATGAAAGAGATCCGTGCCCATCGATATTTCGAGAAGCCCAGTGAGCAGCGCCGCCGCAAGGCAGCCCGTGCCCGCGCTCGCGCGGCGTACAATATCTGATTCAATCACTGAATCCCTGAAAGCTCCCTGGATTTCCATTCAGGGAGCTTTTTAATTTTTTGACGCGATGATCTTCAGCATCACAACACGATGGAACGCCCGCCGGCATGAAACCGGCGAAACCATGATCGGGGAGCTCCTCGACATGGGTTTCGATCACGTCGAGCTGGGATTCGACCTCACCCCCAACCTCGTTCCGGGCGTGTGCCACATGATCAAGACCGGACAGGTCAAGGCGGACAGCCTCCATTCCTTCTGCCCGCTCCCGCCTGTCCCCTTCGCCTCACCGGAACCCTTCACCCTGGCCGACCCCGACCCCCACGTCCGGGCCAACGCCTTGCACTATCTCAAGAACACGATCCTTTTCGCCAGCGAAGTCGACGCCCGCGTCGTCGTCGCCCATGCCGGAAACGTGGCCATGCGGCCCCTGACCCCCACCCTGATCAACCTGGTGACCGCGGGCCGTCAATACGACGAGGAGTACGAGGCGACGCGCATGAAGGTCCTGCTGGCCCGCGAAAAGGCGGCCCCCGCCCAGCTCGCGCACCTCTATGCCGGCATCGAGCAACTGCTGCCGCTGCTGGAAAGCACCCGCCGCATCCTCGCGTTTGAACTCCTGCCCTCCTGGGAATCCATCCCGACCGAGGTGGAAATGGAACGGCTCATGACCCACTTCAATTCGCCCTGGCTCCGGTTCTGGCACGACATGGGCCACGGCCAGATCCGGGAAAACCTCGGCTTCATCAACCATGCCCGCTGGCTCAAGCGCCTCAGCCCCTGGCTCGCCGGAATGCATATCCATGACGTCCTGGCACCGGCCACCGATCACGTCATGCCACCCGGCGGAACCGTCAAATTTGAGTTGTTCCGCGACATCGCGCGTCATGATATCATCCGCGTCATGGAACCAGGCCATGCGGTGACGGCGGAGCAGATCGCCACCGGATTGAAACTGATTCGCGGGACATGGGGAGATACATGATGCGAGTGCTGATCACAGGATCCTCCGGATTTGTAGGCAAACACCTCTTGAATGAACTGGCCGCCAGCGGCCATGAGACGCTGGGCATGGACATCGCTCCCGCCGCCTCGGGTCCGGCCCCGCACCATTTTATTCCCGCCAACATCACGGATCCCGCCGCCGTCACCCGGATCGTCGCCGAAACGGCACCGGATGCCTGCATCCACCTGGCCGCCTGGGCCTTCGTCGGCGGCGGAAATCCCAGGATGATCATGGATATCAACCTGATGGGCGCCATGAATGTCTTCGAGGCCTTCCGGCTGGCCCAGTCCAAGGCCCGCATCCTCTTCATCTCCACCGCCCATGTCTACGGCATGACCGCGCGCCCTGACCCTATCCGCGAGGAGGATCCCCTGCGCCCCGACAGCCTTTACGCCCTGGCCAAGGCGGCGGCGGATAACCTGGCCCTGCTCTACGCCCGGCTGCATGGCTTGAACATCATGGTCGCCCGCCCCCACAACCATATCGGCCCCGGCCAGTCCACCCAATTCGCCATCCCCGCCTTCGCGAGGCAGGCCGGCGCCATCCGGCAGGGAGCAGCCCCCCTGATCAAGGTCGGCAACCTCGACAACCGCCGGGACTTCACCGATGTCCGCGACATCGCCCATGCCTACCGCCTCATCCTTGAAAAGGGGCATCCCGGCAAGGCCTACAACCTCGCCTCCGGCAGGGAAGCCCGGATCGGCGATATTCTGGACCGGCTCTGCCAGCTCGCCGGCATCCAGCCGGACATCGTCCGGGATGAATCCCTCTACCGGCCGCTTGACCAGAATCCCGTCCTGGACATCACCCGGCTCCGTGAAGACACAGGCTGGGCACCCCGGATTCCGCTCGACCAGACGTTGGCGGATATCCTGGAGGGGGCATGAAAAAACTCAAGCAGATCATCAGCCTGCTGGTGAAGCTGGGAATCGCTGTCGCCGTCCTGGCCTACCTTCTGAACAAGATGGGACTCGAAAAACTGGGCGACACCCTCAAGACCACCGCGCAGGAATGGCCCTGGCTGCTGGCCGGGTTCACCCTGTGCCTTGCCCCCCTCCTGGTTTGCGTGATCCGATGGAAGGCCATCCTCGATGCCCAGGACATGCGGCTGGGCCTGCGGCGGGTCAACACCATTTTCTTCATCGGCCTCTTCTTCAACTCCTTCATGATCGGCCCCACCGGCGGCGACTTCATCAAGGCCTACTACACCTCCCGGGAAACCAACCACAAGAAAACCGAAGCCGTGACCACCATCTTTATTGACCGCATCATCGGACTGCTGGTCATGGCCCTGATGGTGGGAATCGTCATCCTGGCCCGTTGGACCTTCTTCATGACGGACCCGGTCACCCGCGCCTTCGCCTGGCCGGCCCTCATCGCCTGCGGCATCGTGGTGGCGGGCATTGTGGTGGCGTTCAGCGTCCATATCTTCGAGCTTTTCCCCTGGCTGAAGCGGTGGAACCACATCCCGGTTATCGGCAAGGTGGTGGACATCGTGGAGCGGGCCTACAACGCCTTCTATGTCTGCCGGAAAAATCCGCGGCTGCTGCTGGCCCTGATGCTTTACTCCCTGGCCATCCAATTCCTGTTCGTGACAATTTCCTGGCTGGTCGGCACGGCCTTGTCCCTCGGTCTCCCTTTCCTGGCCTACCTGTCACTCTCGCCGCTGGTCGCCCTCATCGGCGCCATTCCAGTTACACCCGGCGGAATCGGTATCCGGGAGGGCGCCTCCATCAAACTATGGGCGGTCCTTGGAGTACCGGACGAAAAGGCCTTCCTGCTGGCCTTCATCCCCTATCTTTTCCTCGTTCTCTGGGGACTCCCCGGCGGCATTCTTTTCCTCGTCCACCGCCCGCCGGAAGGGCTGGGTGGGTGCCGACCTCCGGGCGGCGCCTGATCGCGCCCGGAGGTCGCGATCCACCTGAAGCTGTATAGTCTGGTTTGAGACCATTATTAAGAGCGATCACCATGACCTTGATTGTGCTGACAGTTTCAATTCTTTTTCTGGCCGTCTCCGGCGGCGGCCTTTTTCCGGCGACCACCGGGATTGTCGCCGTGCTCCTTTGCGGCACGGCATGTTTCGCCACAGTCACACAGGCCGCCAAGGCCGCTCCCGGTAGCGGCAGCCGCATCACCCCGTTCACGAGAATGTTCGCCAGCCTGCCCGCCCGCCCCCTCCTCGAATTCACCGCCGCGGCTATTCTACTCTTTGTCCTGCTGACCGCCCTTCCCCTGCCCCCCTTCCTGGATTCCCTGGCCGGCCCGCTGCGCCATCAGCAGAACGAGGCCGTCGTGTCCGCCCTTCATGATGCCGGCCAGGTGGGCATACCGGTCCCTGATGCCCGCCCGTGGTTTGCCCTCAGCCGGAACCGGGCCGGAACCCTCCGGTTCTTCCTGCTGATCGTCGCGGCCTTCGGGGCGGCCGGGCTCGCCGCCTCGTTGTCCGCGAAGCGCAAAATCACCTGCCTCCATATCCTTGCACTGATCGGGACAGCCGTGGCGGTGGCCGGATATCTCGGACAGTGGATATTTCCTCAGGGCAACACCCTCTGGTGGATCATCCCGCTGCCCCACTCGTTCTCAAGCCCGGTGGGCTGCTTCCTGAACCGGAACCATTTCGGCGGATTCGTCGCCCTGCTCTGTCCCGTCGCCCTCGCCCTGGCCCATGATGCGGCCAGTCGTCGCCGGTGGGTGATG
>JAABPW010000146.1 GCA_011391785.1 Verrucomicrobiota bacterium | reverse complement strand
GTGATCAAGCCCACATGCTGGCGAATACCGCCCGTATCAAGGCCACGCGTCAGCGGCTGGCGGCGGAGCTGGGCCGGTTGGGTTTCACGGTTTGTCCCTCCGAGTCCAATTTCCTGTGGGCGAAGCCCGGAAAGCGCACGGCGCGTGAGATATTCGAGGCGCTCAAGGCGGAGGGTATCCTGATCCGCTATTTCCCCGGTGCCAGAACCGGGGATTATGTGCGCATCACGGTGGGAACGGATGGCGAGACAGATCGGCTGTTACAAGTGCTTGGAGGAATGATATGAAAAAACGTTCGGCGACAGTGGTGCGGAAGACGCGGGAGACGGATATCAAGGTGTCGGTCACAATCGACGGGAGGGGCGTCAGCAAGGTGCAGACCGGCATGCCCTTCCTGAATCACATGCTGGAACTCTTCTCCAAGCACTCGCTCATGGATTTGACGATCGATGCGAAGGGCGACCTGGAGGTGGACTATCACCACACGGTGGAAGATCTCGGCCTCGTGCTGGGCGATGCGATCGACCAGGCGCTGGGTGACCGCAAGGGCATTGTGCGGTACGGGTGGTCCTACATTCCCATGGACGATTCGCTGAGCCGGGCGGTGGTCGACCTGGGCGGCCGGCCCTATCTGGTTTATGAGGTGGCGAACCGGACGCAGAAGATCCGGGACTTCAACCTGATCCTGATCCGCGAATTCTTCCAGGCGTTTGTGGTGAAGTCCCGCATGAACCTTCATATTTCCCAGCTTTACGGAAAAGAACCCCATCATGCCTATGAAGCCATGTTCAAGTCCGTCGCCCGTGCCCTGAGCGAGGCTTGCCGGAAGGATTCCCGGGTAAAGGGCGTGCCGTCGAGCAAGGGGGCGATCTAAGGGGTATGATTACTTTCAAGTCAGCTGTACTGATAGTGTTTGGGGTACTGCAGGGGATGACCCTTGGGGCTGAAGTTTCTCACACCAATTCCTTGAAGTTGTCGGATATCCGGGTGCGAGATCCGTTCATTCTGGCTGACTCGTCCAGCAAGACTTATTACCTCTATGCGCAGGGAGGCAACAAGTCTGGCAACGACAATGCTGATCTCGGGGTTATGGCATACCGCAGTAAGGATCTGGTTCACTGGTCCGGACCTGAGCGGGTTTTTGAGCGACCGAAGTCAGGTTTCTGGGGCAATCCACCGATCTGGGCGCCGGAAGTTCACAAGCTGGGTGACGCATATTATATGTTTGCGACGTTCTTTGGCCGTTCCGGCGGACTGGGAACCCAGATTCTGCGTTCCGCGAGTCCCAATGGGCCATTTCAGATCCTTGGCCCGGACGCTAATACTCCCGCAGAGTGGGAAGGTCTTGATGGGTCACCTTGCATTGATCCCGACGGCACCCGTTGGCTGGTTTTCTGTCACGCCTGGAGTCAGATCAAGGATGGCACCGTGTGTGCCGTGAGGATGAACAAGGACTGGACGGCAAGGCTGGGGGAATCGATTGTGCTGTTTCGTGCGTCCGAAGCGCCATGGGTACGTGCCTTCCGGAGGGCTGATGAGTTTGTCACGGACGGGCCTTTCCTGTATCGGACAAAGAATCGGAAGTTGTTGATGATCTGGTCCAGTTTTCGCAAGGGCGGGAATTATGCGCTTGGTCAGGCCGAATCCGAAAGCGGGACGGTGAAGGGGCCATGGAAACATTCAAAGGACCTGCTTTTCGGTGATGACGGCGGTCATGGAATGATATTCAAGGCTTTTACCGGTGAACTAGTTCTTGTGTTGCATCAACCCAATGGCGGCAATAAGGAGAGGGCAAAGTTTTTCAAGATTAGCGAGACGGATGACCGCCTGAAAGTGGATGGACCGTGGGATCCTGAAACGGCAGGACGTGACAGGGCGCCGATTGCTCCAAACGGAACGGCGAAGACGTTGTGATGATAATGATTTCAAGTGTATTACTGCATGGTCTCCGGTACCCGTGAGTACACTCAGGAAAACGTTCGTAGCTTGGCTCCCATATCTGGCGATTGCCGGTGTCGTGGCGGGAATGCTGGTTCAGCTTCGTAATCAGGGGCGGGTTTGGTTGTGCGCCTGCGGGCAGATGAAGATGTGGGCAGGTGATATCTGGAGTTCTCATAATTCCCAGCATGTGTTCGATCCCTACAGCTTTACCCACATTTTGCACGGAGTTGTTTTCTTCTGGGTGCTGGTGTGGTTGTTCAAGCCGTATTCATATGCATGGAGGCTGACGCTGGCGATTTTGCTGGAGTCGATTTGGGAGGTGGCTGAAAATACACCTTTTATCATCCAGCGGTATCGCGAAGCCACCATCGGGCTGGGGTACGAAGGCGATTCGATACTCAATTCGATCAGTGATGTTCTTTGTTGTGCCGCCGGATTTGCCTTGGCCCGATATCTCGGATGGCACCTATCGATCGTTTTTTTTGTGCTCATCGAGGTGCTTCTGGCCATTACGGTCAGGGACAACTTGTCGCTCAATGTGTTGATGCTGCTTTGTCCCATAGACGCCGTAAAGCAGTGGCAGATGGTTCATTGAGCGATGGTAATGAACTAGCCTTTGACTCAACTTCCTGGTGGCTTCGGCAGGGTGGACAAACCTCGCCTACTTGAACTGGCTCTCAAACTCCGCGAGCCTGCCAGTGATCCTTGCTAGTTCATCTTCCAAGGTGGCCACCCTGGCTTCCAGTAAGGCGAGACGCGAGGGTTCGGGTGGGGGTGTATCATCATCCTCGTGATTGGTCGATTCGGTGGCTTTGGGCTCGAATACCGGCGGACCGCTTAGGAGGTGGCCGTAACGCTCCTCGCGGCGGCCTGTTTGGCGGGGCAGGATGGTCACCAGGGCTCCCTCGGGGCGGTTGGCCAGATCCTGCAGGATGGCCTGGACCGTCGCTGTGTCCGGAATGTTTACCATGCGGCTGGCGCGGGTGCGGAGTTCGCCCGGGGTCTGAGGCCCCCTCAACATCAGCTCGCTCAGGATGGCCATCTGTGGAGGCGTTAGCAGGAGGGTTTCGACCAGGCTGTGCCGGTAGCGTGGGGCCCGGCTGCCGGCCATTGATACCGACGAGACCAGAAGGCGGTCACGGAGCTGGTTCAGGGTTCTAAGTATCTCGCTGTCAGAAACCTGCATCACCGGGTCCCGGTTGGATTTCTGGTTGCATGCCGCCGTCAGAGCATTCAGGGTAAGCGGATAGTATTCCGGCGTGGCCATCGATTTTTCGACCAGGCAGGCCAGGATTCTTGCTTCCAACGGCTCGAGGGGGGTATTCATGACATGACTCCTTTATACCGAGATAATCTTCAAGGTGCAGTTTCTGAGCCATTCCAGGACATCGGAGGGGAGGGTGGCTCCGATCAGGGTTGTGCTGATGTCAGTTTCAATCAGGACGCCTTTTGCGCCCTGGCTGCCCTTATTCACGCCAAGATAGTACAAGTCTTGAGCAACATCGTCCATGGATTTCCGCGTTTCAACTGCTGTTTCAACTGCCGCCCGTCTGCCGGTGTATTGAAAGATAGCGCTTGCAGGGCAATTTCCCTCGGAATAACATTCCTTAGGTATCCGAAGAAATAGTGAAGAAAGTCCAGATGACATTCGTCTTTATACTGGGATCTTATTGGCGAGGCAACATGAAGATAATGTATTTCTTGTGCGGTTTGATGCTGTTGATAGCCCTATTTGGTTGCGCCAGTTATCGAGTTGCGAAGACGGAGGGTTCATCGGTGAGGTTGAAGTGCACAATAAAGGAAACTACCGTCAAACGGAACGGGACAATTACTTGCCAGATTGAAGTTCAAAACGATGGCCCTCATGAGGTCGTACTGACATGCTTCGCGCCTTTTACGGTAACACCGGAACTGCAATCTGCATCCTCTCAAGATCATCCGATCTATTGCAATTCACAATCTACAGATGGATTTCCTATGGCAATAAAGACCCTTCGCCTCGCAAGCGGCGCCAGTGAGGCACTTTCTGGTGTCAAGATACACATCAGGGAACTGCAAAAAGATGACCATGCCCTGTCCGGCTACTTTAGTGACCTCGCTGCCGGCAGGTACTCCCTGACTCTGTTGGCAACGTTCCATAAGTCAAATG
>JAABPW010000145.1 GCA_011391785.1 Verrucomicrobiota bacterium | reverse complement strand
GAACCGAACACGACCGCACCCACCGCAGTTGCAACTGTTTGTCTTTTCCGTTCTGCCATCAAGGGCACCGGTCCGCTTTCCCGCAGGCATGCGCCTAACCCCAGCGCCACCGTGCGATAGTAGTCGGCCAGCGCGCGCACCGATTTCTCGTATTGTCCGATGCTCGAAGCGGCCACAGCCTTCATCGTTCGGACAACGGATTGGAGATCCCCGGCTCCGCTGATCTTGCGCCGCAGACTCGCCGTCGTCTCGCTCATGACGTCTCCTCGGGTTCAGGTTTTGGTATACTCTCCGTTTGGTCTTCCGGCCCGGGTTCAGGCTCGGACTGGAAGCGAGCAAGCGATTGACGGGCAATTTGGATAATCGTTTCACGATCCTCCTCGCTCAATTTTTCGGCGGTGTCCAGTCGCTCGCACACCTTTGGCGGTATATCTGCTGCCGCTGCGCGCAGGGCCTTCTCTGCGTCCGGCATCCGGTCAAGCGGTACCGGGTCAAAAAGTTCGGCGGTCAATGCCAGCAGTACAGCAATTTGTGCGGGCACGGCCACCGGAGAAAATTCCGGCTGTTTGAGGCAGGCACGAATCCGTCGTCCATGCTCGATAATTTTGCGGGTATCTTCATCCAGGCGGGCTCCGAACCGGGAAAAGGTTTCGAGTTCCTCAAACTGGGCGTAGCCGAGCTTGAGGTCGCCAGCCACCGCCCGGTATGCCGCACGCTGCGCCTTACCGCCGACACGTGAAACGGATTTGCCGACATCGACCGCGGGCAGCACGCCCAATTCGAATAGCGACGGCGAAAGGTAGATCTGTCCGTCCGTGATGGAAATCAGGTTGGTCGGAATATAGGCGGAAATGTTCTGTGCTTCGGTCTCGATGATGGGCAGGGCGGTGAGTGACCCTCCCCCGCGTTCCTGGCTCAAATGCGTCGCACGTTCCAGCAACCGTGAGTGGATATAAAAGATGTCGCCTGGAAACGCTTCTCGACCGGGCGGACGGCGCAGCAAAAGAGACAGTTCCCGGTAGGCGCGGGCGTGATGGGTGAGGTCATCATAAACGATCAGCACATCCCGGCCCGCTTCCATAAAGGCCTCCCCGATGCTGGTCGCAACGTAGGGCGCGATGTAAGCCAGACCCGGCGGGTCATTGCCTTCGGTCACCACGAGGACTGTGTAATCCATGGCTCCCTTTTCCCGCAAGGTTGCGACGGCCTTGGCAACGGCAGATGCCCGCTGACCGATGGCGCAATAAACGCACACAACATCCTTGCCGCGCTGATTCAGGATGGTATCAATGGCAATGGCGGTCTTGCCTGTCTGGCGGTCTCCGAGAATCAATTCGCGCTGGCCGCGGCCAATGGGAATAAGCGCATCGATAACTTTGATGCCGGTCTGGAGCGGCACCGTGACAGGTGCGCGGTCCATGATAGGGGCGGCCGGACGTTCCACGGGCAGGCGCTTGCTTGAAGCCACCGGCCCGTTACCATCAAGTGGCCGACCGAGCGGGTCGACAACGCGCCCCAGCAATCCATCGCCCACAGCCACGTCCATGACCCGGCCCGTTCGCTGGACTTCATCTCCCGCGTGCAGATGCCAGTATTCACCCAGCAGAACGACGCCAATTTGGTCTGGGTCCAGGTTGAATGCAATGCCGGGCACATCCCCCGGAAATGTCACCAATTCATCAAAACCCACGCCGGGAAGACCCGACACCTTGGCGATGCCGGTGGCTACACTGGTAATCGTGCCCACCTCATGCGGGGTCAGTTGCGGCGTAAATGCTTCCCGCACCTGCCTTATTTCGGCAAACGTGCTGTCAAAAATGGTCTTTAGACTTTGAGGTTCCATTTAAGACCCCTTTATGTTTTTTTCTTTCAAAAGTTCGTCGATACCCATTTCCAACGACGTTATATAATCAGCGATGCTCCACGCCACTTTTTGTCCATTGGTGCTGAGTTCAATGCCGCTGATCAGGTCCGGCGCGGTCTCGAACCGGACATGAATTTGCGCTGAAAAGGTTTCATTGAGCGCATTTTGTATGGCCGCGCGTTGCTCCTCAGGCAGGTCAAACGCGCTGCGTACAAGCCCAGGGTCAGACGCAGTCTTAAGGGCCTGGGCAAGGCCTGCTTTGGCCGGGCCGTCCATCTCACGCAAACGGCGGGTGAATACCTGCCCCATACGTTCTTCCAAACTCACAGTGGATAGATCCGTCAGCGCCTTTCGAGCGATGGCAAATACTTCCTGCTGGGTGCGCTGCCTGATGTCCTGACTTAAGGTGTCCGCGTCTTTTCTTAAGGTTTCCATCCGCTTGAGGCTCAATGCGTCAGCCGCCTTGTGCGCCTGGTCGAGAAGCCGCTGACCTTCAATTTTGGCCTCGTCCGTTGCTTTGTTCAAAAGCGCGACTCTTTGCTGATCGAGCGCTTCATTTTTGTGTTTGAACTCGTCTCTCTCCTGTTGGGCTTCGACCTTTATTTTGTCGGCGCTTGATAGCTCTGCAGCGATCCGCTTCTCTCTCTCATCAATGGCGTGGCGAATCGGTTTGTAAAGAAAGCGCTTCATCAACCACACCAGGATAAGAAAGTTAAGCGTCTGTGCTCCGACCGTAAACCAATCGATTAACATAGCGTCACTTTCCTATGGTTTGGGCGATGACATGGTTCCAGAACGGGTTGGCGAAGATCAGAATCATCGAGACCACGAAGCAGTAAATAGCCGTGGACTCAATCATCGCCAGGCCCACGAACAAAGTCCGGGTGATCGTTGCGGATGCATCGGGCTGCTGGGCCAGGGAACTCAATGCCGTTGCAACTGCCCGCCCTTCTGCCAGCGCAGGCCCCATAGTGCCGAAACCGGTGGTGATGCCGGCGATGACAATTGATGCCACCGCGATAATCGTCATGTTATCCATAAGTTCTCCTTTTGTTGTCGCAATTCATATTTCATGTTTTGCCTCGGGTTCAGGCTTGGGTTTACGGACACGCGTGGCAGCCGCAATGTAAACCGCTGCCAGGATACTGAAAATGTAGGCCTGCACCATACCGGTGAGCAGGCCGAGCGCTGTCATGATGATCGGAAAAATGAAAGGCATAATCGTGAGCAAGATACCGATAATCATGGCACCGCTCATCATGTTGCCGAACAGACGAACGGCCAGGGCCAGCGTGCGTGAAAGCTCGCTGATGATATTAAACGGCAGCATGATGAACGTCGGCTTCACATAGGATTTGAGGTAATTGCCCACCCCTTGCTCCTCGATGCCGAAAAACGGTACAGCCACAAACACACACAGCGCCAGGGCCGCCGTGGTCGAGAGCGAGCCGGTCGGCGGTTCATAGCCGGGAATGACGGTGCAAAGGGCGGCTGCGGCGACAAACAGAAAAAGCGTACCCAAAAAGCCTATATATTTCTGCGGCTGACTTAAGCCAACCTCTTCAATTTGTTTCTCGATGCCGGTGACAACGATTTCCAGAAGATTCTGCCAGCGGGAACGTTTCAGATCCGTAGAGAGTCTGCGCGTAATAACTTTTGAACCCACGACCAGCACGAGCATTAGCCCCCACGTGAATACGATGGTGGCGTTGAGTTTAAAAAATCCGTGTTGCCAGAAGATGATTGCATCCGGACTAAGATGCATGACCGGCCTCCTTGGCTGAAGCGTTGTGATGTTCAACCGACGGCCTGGTGAGCCGCGTCATGATAAGGCGTGCCAGGAAAAATCCAAGAAGACACACCAGCAGACGCTCCCAATGACCGCCGGAAACAAAATAAAATCCAGCCAGGGTAATGCTTGTTCTCAGCAGCAGACTACCTAAGAACCAAAACGCCGGCTGTTTGG
>JAABPW010000144.1 GCA_011391785.1 Verrucomicrobiota bacterium | reverse complement strand
GGTCCACCAAAGGCCGCCAAAGAATATCATACCGAGCAAAATGCCCGTTGCCATAGCCGGTGCCAGACTCAAAGCATCATTCATCATTATCCTCCTGTTCCTCTCGTATTGCCTTGTCTTCCTTGTCCACCCAATGCCACGCATTCAAACACCCGATCGCAAGACCCACAACCAGTAAAGCCAGGGTCCAGGCGTGCCCCCCCGGATAGCGTTGGTCCAGCCAGATACCCAACGCCGCGCCAAGCAGCGT
>JAABPW010000143.1 GCA_011391785.1 Verrucomicrobiota bacterium | reverse complement strand
TCTGGATCACGCTCGAGGGATATTTCTGGTTTCCCCGCACGTTGATGGGGTTTGAGAAACTGATGTTTGCGTATTATGACCAGCCCGAGCTGATGCACCGGATGAATCAGGACCTGCTTGATTTCAACTTGAAGCTGCTGGATCTGGTGGAGAAGCAGGGTCGGCCGACATTCATGACCATTGCCGAGGATATGTCCTACAACAACGGGCCGATGGTGTCGCGCGAGATTTGCGACGAGTTCATGACCCCTTACTACAACAAGATGCTGGCGCGGGTCAAAGAGATGGGGATGCTGACGATTGTTGATACGGATGGCGATGTGACGAAGCTGGTTCCGTGGCTCCAGGATATCGGGGTGGAGGGGGTTCTCCCCCTGGAACGGCAGGCGGGTGTAGACGGCATGGCCCTGAGGCAGCAGTTCCCGAAGCTCCGCATGATAGGGCACTACAACAAGATGGTGATGCCGAAGGGTGAAGCGGCCATGCGGGAGGAGTTTGAACGCCTGGTCCCGCTCATGAAGACCGGCGGGTTCATTCCGAGCGTAGACCATCAGACGCCGCCAGGGGTCAGTCTGGACCAGTACAGGGTATATCTGAAGCTTCTGAATGAGTACGTGAAGGCTAGTTAACAGTCTTATCGCGAATTGTGAGCGAAGGGGTCAAAGGCATATGAGGAAGTTTCTAGCGATGCTGGTCTTGAGCCTGGTGGTCAGGGGAGGGGCCCTTGCCGGATGGTTTTCCCCTGATATTTCCCCGGCGAATCTGAGGTGCGAGTATCTTGTCAATCCATCGGGAATCGATGCGGTGAATCCAAGGCTGTCCTGGAACATTGTTGATTGCCGAATGACGAATGAAGAATTAACTCTCGAAAAATCATCAATCGGCAATTTTCAATCTAAAATTCCCCGCGGGGTCCGGCAGGTGGCCTACCAGGTTCTTGTGGCGTCGAGCGAGGAGCTGTTGGCGAAGAACAAGGGGGATTTGTGGGACAGCGGGAAGGTGGAGGGTGACCGGAGTATCCAGGTGGAATACAACGGGAAAGCCCTTGAATCCAGGATGGCCTGTTACTGGAAGGTCAAGGTTTATACGACAGCTGGCGCGGGCTGGAGCGAGCCGGCGTCCTGGACGATGGGATTGCTCAAGCCCGGGGATTGGCAGGGGAAGTGGATCGGGTTGGACGAGATGAAGGACGGGGACGTGAATGCGGATGTCCGGAAGCTTCCGGCCCGTTACCTGCGCCGCGAGTTCAAGTCTGACAAGAAGGTGGTCCGGGCAACGGCTTACGTTTGTGGACTGGGCTTTTTCGACCTTTATCTGAACGGGAAGAAGGTTGGCGATCATGTGATGGATCCGGCGCTTTCGGATTACAGGAAGGCCGCCTATTACGTGACGCTCGATGTGACTCCGTTCATCCAGAAGGGGGGCAACGCCATCGGCGTGGCGCTGGGGAATGGACGTTTCTTTGCGCCCCGGTTGCGTTCACCGACGGGTACGGTGAGTTACGGGTTCCCGAAGCTTCTGCTTCAAACGGAAATTCAATACGCCGATGGCACGACTCAGGTGATTGTCAGTGATGATCAGTGGAAGCTCACGGATAACGGACCGGTTGTCGCCAATAATGAATATGACGGCGAGACCTATGATGCCCGTCTCGAAATGCCGGGCTGGAATGCCTGCGGGTTCGATGATTCGAATTGGCGGTTCGTCCAGGTGGTGAAGGAGCCATGCGCAGTTCTGGCGGCGCAGATGATGGAGCCGATGCGGATCACGCAGGTCATCAAACCCGTTGGGGTCACGAATCCCAAGCCGGGCGTGTACATCGTGGATATGGGGCAGAATTTCTACGGCACCATCAGGATGAAGGCGCGCGGGCCCAAGGGGGCCGAGGTGCGCCTGACCAGCGCGTACAGTCTGCTGCCGGACGGGATGCTGAAAACCGCGGATAACCGCGGGGCCAAGGCAACGGATGTCTATCTATTCAAGGGCGAAGGCGAGGAGGTCTGGAATCCGCAGTTCAAGGGGCAGGGGTATCGCCGCGTACAGATGACCGGGTTTCCCGGGGTCCCGACGGTTGATAACTTCGAGGGGCTTGTGATCCATACGGATTCGGAGCCCGTGGGTGAGTTTACCTGCTCGAACGAGCTGGTGAACCGGATCCACCTGGCCATGCGTTGGGGCATGCGGATGTTCCTGCGCAGTGCGCCGCTGGATCCCGACCGCGATGAACGCCAGGCGTGGATGGGGGATCCGGCCAAGGACTCGGAGAGCGAAGCCTTCAATTTCGATGTGGCGGCTTTTTATTCGAAGTGGATGGATGATATCCGGCGGAGCCAGCGTGCCGACGGGACGATTCCGGAAGTGGCGATGAACTGGGATCTGGGGACGCGCAGCTTCGACTGGCCGAGCGTATACACGATCATCCCGGACTGGTTTGTGGACTTCTATGCCGACCGGAATCTCTCGAAGGCGCACTACGAAAGCGTGAAACGCTGGGTTCTGACGATGGATCAGCAGGGGCGCAGGCCCGACGGGACTCATCATGGCGGCCTGTTCGGGGATTGGTGCGATACCTATAGTATGGATGGCAAATGCGGCGATTCCGGGAAAACGGATGTCGGTCTGGTGCATACCGCCTACCACTACAATAATTGCCGGATCATGGCACGGGTGGCGACCCGGCTTGGACTGCCCGATGATGAAAAGCTGTTCAATGAAATGGCGGTCAGGGTGCTAGGGGCCTTTAACAAGGTCTTTTTCGATCCTGCCACGGGAAAATACGGCAATGGGACGCAGTGTTCCTATGTGCTGCCGCTGGCGTTCGGCATGGTGCCCGAGGGGCAACGCGCCAAGGTTGTGGATAATCTCGTCAACGACATCATGGTAACGCACCAGGGTCATCTCTCGGTGGGTTTGATTGGCATGCAGTGGCTGATGCAGGTGTTGACCGATATCGGCCGGCCTGATGTGGCCTGGACGATTGTGACCCAGACAAGCCGGCCGAGCTGGGGCTACATGATGGGTAAGGGGGCGACGACAATCTGGGAGCGGTGGGACTGTGATACCCGCGATCCGGGCATGAACAGCGAAGCGCTGCTGATCCAGGCCGGTAACCTTGATGCGTGGTTCTACCAGACACTGGCTGGGATCAATTGCGACAAGGAGCGGCCCGGGTTCAAGCATGTCATCCTGAAGCCGCAGCCGGTTGGAGATCTCAAGTATGCCAAGGCTTCCTTTAAATCGATGTATGGAATGATCGTCAGCGACTGGAGGGTCGAAGGTTCAACCTTCGTCTGGAACGTCCAGGTGCCGCTGAATACCACGGCAACCGTGCATGTGCCTGTCGCTTCGGATAACGTGGCGGGTATCATTGAAAGTGGAAAGCCGGTTTCCAAAGCTAAGGGCGTCAAGTTCCTGAAGACGGAAAAAGGTGTAGCGGTGTTTGAGGTTGGGTCAGGGTGTTATTCGTTTGCGAGCAAGTTTCGTTGAAGTGGCGGAAGTCGCTGTTCCGGGGCAGTGGCGGTTGAATTCTAAATGCAGTTCCAGCAGGAAGGAGGACCACTATTTAAGATGTCGGCAGAAGATCAGTATTTACGTGATGAATTGAATTCGTTCGAAAATCTCAAAATAAACAGGTTGTCATGATGAAAAAATTTAGTGGGTTGAAAAAGAGGATGACGCTTCCGGCGATGGCCGTTGGCCTTTCGCTGGGAGTGTCGATTGGTAATGTATTTGCAGCTGATTCCGGAGCTGAAACCACAAAAAAAGAACTGCTTGAGATGACCGGAAACCGCCGGGTGAAAGTGGTGTGGAATCAGGAGGTCGACGGCGGCAAGAAAGTGAAGTTCTTTGACACGAAGGTCGGTGAAATAGTCGATCTCCCACTGGTTGCCGACTCCTCGCCATTTATATCGAAGGATGGCCGCAGGGTTTATAACACGAGCGGAAAGGCCCCTGCGGAGCGGGTGGTGATGATGTGTGACGTCGAGACCATGAAAGTGAAGGAACTTGCCAAGGGGCCGGGGAATTACTTGATGGCGATCTGGCAGGATCCCAAGACGAAGAAGGATTGGTGCTACGTCAATTCATGTGGTGATTTTAATGAGGCGTGGAATCAGGCCAAGATCG
>JAABPW010000142.1 GCA_011391785.1 Verrucomicrobiota bacterium | reverse complement strand
TATCATGCTGAGAATCTAGCATGAATAAGCCCGTCAAGCAATGCGTAAGCATCTAATATACAGTCAGTTATGCATATTTGAAATTTCAACATCCATGCCGCGTTTGACCAGGAGCGGCTCCAGCCGCTTCGCGGCACCATTCGCCCTCCCGGGGGACAGAGGGGGGTATTCTGGAAAAGTCGCGACCACCTCCTGGCAGCGCAAAAGCGCATCATAATGCTACAGGCAGCGTTCGTGAGAAGTAACTTTTAACACCGTTCGGCGGGCGCTGTGGGGACAGACCCTGTGGGAGCGCCCAAGTCCGTCCGGGCTCTTCAGGAGCGCCGCCCTACTTCGCCCTGCGTCGGGTACGCCTTGTGCTACGAAGGGCGACCATCCTTCGCTCTGCGCTTTTGAATCTTGGTCGGAGACCATCCGTAGCTCAAGCCGTCAGGCGCAGAGCGAAGGATGGTCGGGGCGGCGGGATTTGAACCCGCGACCTTTTGGTCCCGAACCAAACGCGCTACCAGTCTGCGCTACACCCCGATTGGTGTGAAGATCAACGGCTGAGATGTTGAAGATCCCCGGGAAGGATAATCCGCCCAACCGCTTGAAAAAGAGGCAAGACAGTACCAATGCCCCCCAGCCACGTCAAGGAAATGACACGTCGGCAATATGGGCCAACTACTTCTTCAGGGCCTGCAGTTTCTCCTGGAGCTCCTCGATGAGTCGTTCCAGCGCCTTGACGTCCCTGGTCTTCTTCGAACGCTTCATGCCCTGCAGCGTCGCAATGGTTATCGCCACATTCTTTGCCCTCAATGCGTGAAGGGGCTTACTCATACATCCTCCTTTGCCGTATCATCTCATTCAACCCTGATAATTTTGTATTCAAAATCCTCCTAAAATCAAGACTCAATCACACCGCCCGTTTCGCTCTCTTTTTATTACCCACAAGTCTATAGAACGCTGTTGCCGGCCGGAAGAAGGCAAACCGCAGATGAACGCGGAAAACGCCGACAAGAGGGTACGGCAGAGCAGAAGGCCCTGGTTGAACAGGTTTCCCCCACCCGATAAGGCATTCTCCCCATCCGCGTCCTCTGCGTTCATCCGCGGTTGACCTCTTCCCCGGCAGGTGATTGCCATGTTGATCTGGATTCCCTACATGCTGGTCTCAAAGCGCGTCCAGGCAACGTTTGTAAAGTAAAAAGCCAATTCTCCTGCCGTGGTAAAGCTTGAACTGCATTTCTGCTTGTTTTATTGTCGCTCGGTGATTGTTAAATTATTGATAACTGTCCTTGCAGGAGCAAGTTGCTGGGCCTCGACGGGCTGGAGCGGGCCTGTTGCGGCACCCACCCCCATCCGGGTTTCAACCACGCTGGTGACGCGCACGTCGTTCGCCCCGAAACCGGTTCCCCACGCTTCACCCATGGGCCTGATGCAGGCCGCCTGCCTCCAAACCGCCCTGGACCGGAACGGTTTCGGGATTGGCTTCGTAGACGGTCAACCCGGCACCCGTACCACCCTGGCATTGCAGGACTATGCACGCTCCAGGAACCTGTCCCTAACCGAGGCCCGAACCGAACTGATGTCGGAATCCGAGCCCGCCACCACATCCTATACCCTCACCACAAACGATCTCGCCCTGGTCGGAACAGCCCCTGTCGACTGGGAGGAGGCGGCCGCCGCCCCCGCCATGGCCTGCAGCAGCATCCAGGATGTCCTTTCGGAACAGTTCCATGTCTCCCCGCGCTTCCTCCAGCGGCTCAACCCGGCCCTCACCAACTGGAGCGCCATCACCGCGGGAACCGTGATCATCGTCCCCAATACCCGCCCCGCCGATACCGAGCTCGCTCCCGCGGCACGGCTGGAGGTGGATTGCACCGCCTACCGGGTCCGGGCCTTCGACAGCACCAACCAACTGATCGCCTCATTCCCCTGCTCCATCGCCCGGAAACTGCACAAGGTCCCGGCAGGCGACCTGACCCTGTCGGCCTTCGCGCCGAATCCCAACTACACCTTTGATCCGGACAACTTCCCGGAATCAGCACGAGCCCGCGAAATCGGCAGGAAACTCATCATCCCGCCCGGCCCCAGAAACCCGGTCGGAGTCTACTGGCTCAGCCTGAGCGCCGAAGGGTTCGGCATGCACGGCACCCCCCACCCCGAAACCATCGGGCGACGCGAATCCCGCGGTTGTTTCCGCCTGACCAACTGGGATATCATCACCCTGGCCAAAATGGTGGAAGCAGGGACCCCCGTGAAAGTCATGAACATCCCAGTAGAAACAACGGAATAATTATATCGATCTCGAAATAGTCTAGACATTCTCAAGGTGGACCGCGACCTCCGGGCGCGGTCAGACGCCGCCCGGAGGTCGGCGTCCACCAATTCTATGAATGGGTAGACTTTTATGAGATCCTTTACATCATGCATGGAGCATTGCCATTTTTGTGGGTGGGGCTGGGCGGGCTGATTGGCAGTTTATGCCGGTACGGCTTCACCCTCCTGCTCAGTAGCCAGCCCGGCACGCCATGGGGAACGCTGGCCTCCAACCTGGCCGGCTGCCTCGTCATCGGCATGATCAGCCAGCTCGCGGCCGACACGGAACTCCTCTCGCCCACCGTACGCCTGTTCCTCGCCACAGGCTTCTGCGGCGGCTTCACCACCCTCTCTTCCCTGGTCTACGAACTCGTCCAGATGGTGCGGGCTGGCGAATGGCTCCACGCCATGCTTTACCTGAACGGCACCTTCTTCGGCGCCGTCCTCGCATTTCTGCTGGGAATAATGATGATCAAGACACTGGTGAAAATCGGATAAAAGGAGCCTGCCCCATGAAACCTGAAAGCGAAGCGACCTTGCTGCGGATCTTCATCGGTGAAGGGGACCTCCATCACCATGCCTCGCTCCATGAAGTGATTGTAAAGAAGGCCCATGAGGCCGGCCTGGCGGGAGCCACAGTCCTCCGCGGCCTGATGTCCTATGGCGCCTCCAGCCATTTCCGCACCAACCGCATCCTCGACCTCGCCGCAGACCTGCCCCTGGTGATCGAAATCGTGGATACCGAACCCAAAATCAGCGACTTCCTCCCTGTGCTGGACACCCTCTTCGAGGAATCCCGGTGCGGGGGACTGGTAACACGGGAGCCCGTGCAAATCCTGAAATACCTCCCGGGCAAATAATGGACGACTTCGCCCCATTGCCCCCTGCGCCGGCCAGCCCCTCCTTCCGGCTCGGTGTCACGTCGTATGTTTACCCGGCGGACGTCCTCACCAACATCCGCAAACTCGCCCCGGTGGTGGATGATATCGAGATCGTATTCTTCGATTCCGGGGAATACTCAAACTTCCCGTCCCCCGGGGAAATCACGGAGTGGCGGGAAATCGCCGCAGCCCATGACCTGACCTATACCATCCATTTCCCCCTCGACCGGGCGCTGGGCAGTCCCGACCAAGGCGAACGCGAAGCCGCCCTGACCACGATGCTGGGCCTGGTCGAACTCTGCGGCCCCCTCAATCCCCATGGCTATATCCTCCACCTCGAGGGAATCGCCGCCGATGCCGATGCCGCCCGGATACGGGACTGGCAGAAGGACATGACGCCCCTCCTGCGCCTCATTGCCGGGATTGTGGACAAACCGCAACAAATCTGCGTGGAAAACACCGGATATCCGTTTGACTGGTGCGAGCCGGTCCTGGCCGAGTTCCCGTTCGGCGTGTGTCTGGATTTCGGGCATCTCTGGCAGATGAATTACGACTGGAAAGCCCATGTCAGGAAATGGCTGCCCCGCACCAGGATTATCCACCTATACGGGTCCGACAACACGTCGCGTCACTACTCCCTGCAAAAGGCGCCTGCGCCCCTGGTCAGGGAAGCCCTGGACTCCATCGGAAATTACAGCGAAGTCCTGACCCTGGAGACCTTTGGTCACGAGGACACCGCCTCATCCCTCGGAACCTTGTCCGAGTGCCTGCCGCGCAACACCCGCGCCGAATAGAATTTACCACGGAGGAACGGAGGGTGAGGGAGAGGGGAATAGAAAATGTTTCACGAATTTCACAGGGCCGGAGTACCTGCCCTGTGAAATTCGCAAAACACCTCCCGGTGAAGAGGGAAGAGGGTTTCGTTTGTCCGAAGGACAGATGGAGTCTCTGCATTC
>JAABPW010000141.1 GCA_011391785.1 Verrucomicrobiota bacterium | reverse complement strand
ACAAGGCTGAGCCCATGTCAGCGTCGCACCGGATAAGGCATTCTCTTCATCCGCGTTTTCAGCGTTCGTCTGCGGTTGCGCCTCTTTTTCCAGTGATGTTCACAGGGCCTGTCCCCGGGGGCCCGTCGCCGGAGTCTTAGCGGGTGAAATGAAATATGTTACGATGCGATCCCGCTCGTTCTAAGGCAGTCGGCCAGGGAACGGACGGTGATCCGGTCGTCCAAAGGGTAGGAACGCAGGCCGGGATAGACAACCCAGAGCTGATCCAGTTGCGTGTCGGTGATGGCAATTCGCATCGACTTGGTGATGTGTGGGGCGTCGGCGCGTTTGAATTCCACGCCGATGCGTTTGCCCTGGGAAACCATGAGCAGATCCAGTTCGGAGCCACTGTGGACGGCATAGAACCAGGCTTCTTCGGGTTGATGACGATGAAGGATTTCTTCCAGTGCGAAGCCCTCCCATGAGGCGCCGAGTTTGGGATGTGTCGTCAGGTCTGAAGCCGTGTGGATCCCGCACAGGGTGTGAAAGATGCCTGAGTCACGGAAGTAGATCTTGGGTGTCTTGACCAGGCGTTTCCCGAGATTGGCATGCCAGGGAAGCAATCGGCGGATCATGTAGGTTTGCTCCAGGGCGTCGAGATAGGCGCGTGCCGTGTTGGGGGCGATACCCAGTGAAGCGGCAATCTCGCTCCCGTTCCACACCTGGGCGTGGTAGTGGGCAAGCATGGTCCAAAAACGGCCCATGAGGGCGGGGGAGAGGCCGAATCCGAGTGCGGCAAGGTCGCGGTCTAGAAACGTTCGGATAAAGTTCTTTCGCCACGTTACACTGCTTTCATCGTCCTCTGCCAGATACGAGCGGGGAAAGGTTCCGCGTTGCCAGAGCCGATCCTGCGCATCGGCAGGCAATTCACCGAGATCGAAACCGCGCATTTCGATGATTTCAACGCGGCCGGCAAGTGATTCGGAGGCCTGGCGGGAGAGTTCAGGCGAGGCGCTGCCGAGGATCAGGAATGTGGCGGGTTGATTTTCGCGGTCTGCCAAAACGCGCAGAACAGGGAACAGGCGAGGTTGACGCTGGGCTTCATCAATGACCACAAGTCCCCGTAGCGATTGCAATGCCGTCATGGGGTTATCCATGAGTTGTGCGATAACGGGATCCTCCAAGTCAAAGTACTGGGCATGGCTGGCTGGCATCAGTTGGCGTGCCAAGGTCGTCTTGCCACACTGGCGAGGCCCCAGCAACGCAACCACAGGATTTCTTTCAAGCGCTTTCTCAACCAAAAGCGTATAACGACCTCGATTTATCATGGATGAAATATTGCATCGCCACTGCAAGATGTCAAGTATATCTTGGTTTCAAAGACGGGATAATAGGCCTGTCCCCGAAGTCTCACCCACCGGGAATCGAAGAATTTGAACACCCGCTGGGAGTACCCAGCTCAAGCCGCGAAGATCGCAAAGAGGGAGCGGGGAGCTGATCCGGTGTGAAATGTTGCGGTAATTTTCCAATCGTGAGTACCCGATTGGAAAATTACCGCAACACCGCCTCCTTGAAGAGGGAACCTGTTTCCTTCAAAGACCGGGTTTCACGAATTTTATGGGAAGCGAGCCTGTTGCGGACATGCCGGGCTCATAGGCAAGCCTGCCTCCCGTAAAATTCGTGAAACATTGGCGGCACAGTCGTCTTCTCCTGAATTCCTTCGCGTGCTTTGCGGCTTGAGCTGGGTACTCCCAGCGGGTGTTCAAATTCTTATGTTTTTGATGCGTTTGCCCTGAAGGATCTCCTCGGGGCCTGTCCCCGGTGTCCCTCAGGATAAGGCCTTCTCTTCATCCGCGTTTTCAGCGTTCGTCTGCGGTTGCGCCTCTTTTTCCATTGAGGTTCACAGGGACTGTCCCCGGTGTTCTTCCCCTCACTGGAACCCGATGCGCTTGCGCGGCGGGTGCGGTGGCTCCATGAGGTCGCGGATGGCATCGAAGACGGCGCGGAAGCTGGCATCGTACTTGTTTTCAAGGGCAGCGACCTTCCGGGCAAGCCCCTCGACAGACAGGGCCAGGCGGCGTAACCGGACGAAGGCGCGCACGACGGCGACGCTCATCTGAACCGCCTGTGGACTGTTGAGTACCGTGGCCGCCATGATTGCGCCGTGCTCGGTGAAGACATGCGGCATGTACTTGCGGTGTTGCCCCCGCTTTAAGGTTGCATTTTGCAACCTTAAAGAGCGCCATTCCGCCTCAGTAAGTTGGAAGCAGAAGTCATCAGGGAAACGGTCCCGATTTCGTGTAATCTGCTGGTTCAGCCTCTTGACCGAGACGCCATAGAGTGCGGCAAGGTCCGCATCCAGGATGACGGCCTGGCCGCGGATCCGGACAATGGCATCCCGCGGAGAAATGTTAAGGCTGGAGTCACTCATAAATGCTAATACTAGTATAAACAAATGCCAGCAAGCGCAAGATTTAAAATACGGCAACAGATCGCCTGCCGCTCCGCAAGGCAAGGTTCCACAGGGACTGGTCTCCGGAGTCGTAGGATCTTAAAGCAGCCCTTTGCCAGCCAATTCTAGGCTTCTAAGACCAGATAAGTCCGCGATTTTCTCCGTAACTTATTCTGAATCAACGAACTTCTGTGGCGAAGCCATGCTCCTATGCTCCTCCATGCTCCTCACCAGTGTCCCTTGCCCGCGCCGCCTGCCAAGCAGTCAAGCTATTTTCTAGTTTCTGGGTCTGACCCCGACGACCCTTGTTTGGCGCTGGCAGCCATGGGCATCAGCACCCGGACGGCTGGGGCACCGGCGAGCAGTCCCGCGAGGGCCGCCCCGACCGCCGCGAAATGGGCAGTCTTCAAGTGGGAGCTCAAGGCCGCCAGGTCACGCCACCGCTCGTAGGCGACGAAGCGGTCGGGGAAGTCCGCGTCCTGGCAAACATCGTACGCCAAGCACCCGGGCTCCGCCCGCGTTAGGCCGACTGCTCCTGAATCCGCAATCGCGGCCGCGACCTGGCCGCCGCTACCCGGGTGCGCAGTGAGGTCCGCGATGATCGTGAACGGCCGCCCTGGGTCGGGCACCTTGCTCCGGACAAAGGCAATCACTGGGTGCTCATCCATATTACTTCTCCTTCCGCCTAACTAGTCATTCAGCAGACCGGCTCATTTCGCCTTTTCCCGGATGAGCGGGGGTAGTCCGCTCAATCCGCAAATGGAAGTGATTTTATTGTGGTAGGGGGCGATGTACAGACTATTTTCCCGTCTAGCTGGTCGTAGCCGGCGGGATCACGCGCTATAGCGGGAGGGGGGTGCAGATTGCCTGGTGTCCCTTTGTTTCCCATGCCCCAAGTTGCCATCGGACCTTAAGGATGTCACAGACTGTGATATGCTGCTGGCCTGTCCCCGGGGTCTCCCCGGACAGTAGTGACTTGACATCAAGAATAGCCTATGACAACCTATTTTCAGGTAAGCGTAGGAGGCGTAGAGGCCGCTCCCCGTGAGTGGCAGCCCTTAATGGGTGGGATCCTCGGTTCCTAGGACCTGCTTTTAAAGGCCTTCGAGGTTTTTGACCTCGGGGGCTATTTTTTTGACCGTATCTAGGTCGTTTGGCCAGATCTTGATTCCGTACCCAATGGCTGTTTCCTTATGGCGATAGATCGTATTCCTCAGATGCGGCAAATACCCTGGTTCAGTTTCACCATAGCGACCGACCTTAAGGGAGTTTCACAGGGACTGTCCCCGGTGTCCCGTTACTCTATCCTTATTTCAAGCTTATCCGCATCCTCAGACTGGAGGTTCCTCAGGGACTGTCCCCGCCGTCACATCAAGTTTATGCAGCCGTTTCGTCAGCCTGGATTGAGTCAGAAGGAATTCCCGAAGCCTGACAAATGCACGCATTATGGCTATGTTGACAGCCACAGCCTGAGGACTCGTCAAAACGCTCGACAGCATCGCCACTCCTTGCTCTGTGAAGGCGTGGACGACCTTGGAGTATTTCACTTCCCTCAAGGATGTCACAGACTGTGATATCCTCATGATCTCCGGGCGGGATAATCGAAACATGAAATCTTCAGGGAAACGTTCAAGGCGATCCTGTTGCGGACATGCCGGGCTCATAGGCAAGCCTGCCTCCTGTAAAATTCGTGAAACATTGGCGGCACAGTCGT
>JAABPW010000140.1 GCA_011391785.1 Verrucomicrobiota bacterium | reverse complement strand
CGCCCAGTTCCCCGCCCTTGGGGCTGAAAATCTTCCAATCCTTCTTCAGGCCGGCACGGGAAAACGTCGTCACCCGCTTGTACGCCTCGCGGGCCGCGTTCCTGAACTTCGGATCCACGGCTTCACGAGCCTCCGCCAATTCCTCCTGGGTCACCCGCAAGTCCGCCAGGCGCAGTGCGACACCGTCATAATCCTTGATATATTTCAAAACGGCGGCATCGCCATTGAGACGGATATTATCCAGCGCCTCCTTGGCGGTATGTTCGGCAATCGGATCGAACGCCGGCCGCTTGAGAAATGATGCAACCACCGGGGAGGTTTTATCCGCCGTCCATTTGGTAATCTTGATTTCCATGTTCACTCCTTCTCCACGCGCCCGCTTTTCCAACCATACAACTTAACGGTCCCTGATGAGGACCCCTTGCCGGGAATCCCCGTCCCCGCCCGGATCCCGCGCACCACGGCTGAATCCACCTCCGGCAGGCCGGATGGCTGATCCAGAAGAACATGATGCACATACCCGCGCCGGTCAAGCTCGACGGTGGCGGAGACGATGACAGCCGCCCCGCCGACGACGGGAAGGTCAACCAGATTCAGCGCCGGGGCGCTGAACCGGCGAGTCAGCAAATCCCCCTGAATCTCAACCTTGAAGCCTTCCCCTGGCTCCGGATAACTGGCGAAAACGGGCTTAACATCATGTTCCGCCTCAAATTCACGCCGCTCCAGTGAGGACATTCCCGGTACCGGCAGAACGGGAAGCGCCGGCGTGCCCATATCCAGGTAAAGCGATTCCGAAAGCCTGGGCTTCAATATCGACATCAGCGTCTTGCTGGGCACGTTGCTGACGGCCACGTTCTTGCTGAAGCCATATACCGTCGGGAAGGGTATCAGCACCGGAGACCACTCGGTGCCGCTCCCCTCGCCCGCCCCCCTCACGTACCGGAAGATCGGCGGCTTGTGCACCGACTTGGGCTTTGGCAGGGAGTCCGCAACCGGCCAGGCCAGCCAGGGCAACAGCCACAGGGAAAGCCCGCTGCCGATCACCAGCAACCGGTTTCTCCAGGACAGGGGGATGATATAGGGATTCGCCACGGTCGTCATTTCTCCGAGGGGCGTGTCGCCAGGTTGACTTCCCTGAAGCCGGCTTCCGAGGCCATGTCGAACAGCTTCACGATCGTGTCATGCTGCACCGCGCGGTCAGCTTCAATCACCAGCGGCAGGTTGGGCTTCTGGCTCCACGCCGTCGCCAGGGCCGACCGCAACAAATCCATTTCCTGGGCCTCGCGCCCCAGATAGCGTTGGTCATCGAAAAAGTAAATCTCGTCGCGCTCATTTTTTCCGGCTACCGGCAGCGAAAGAACGGCGATATTATGCCCGTAGTGCCGCCCATCGGAAAACGGCGACTCCGGCAACTGGACCGCCACACCGGGCTGCAGGACGTTCGGCGCCAGGAAATAAAGATACATCCCCACCAGGAAGGCGACATTCACCCAGGGCGCCACCATGACCAGGCCATGATTAAGCCGGTTTTCAGGCCGGTAATGCCGAAATCCGCGGACCGACCACCCCACCGTCTTGGGATTTTCACGGATGATCATTCGTCCTTCTCCGTCACCGGCTCATCCCGGACAATCGGAGTCCCCGCCAGGAAGGCAATGAGATCCGAGGCCGAACGCTCCATGTCGATCACGATCTTCTCCACCTTGCCGATGAGAAACGTGAATCCGACATAGCAAGGCGCGGCCACAGCCAGGCCGACCGCGGTGGTTACAAGCGCCTGCATCAGGCCGGACATGACGTCCACCGGCTGGACCAGGGGCGCGGCCAATTTCATTGCGTTCAGGGCTTTGATCAGTCCCAGAACCGTCCCCAGAAGTCCGAAGATCGGGGCCACCTGCGCCACCGTGGCAAGGATCGACAGGCGCCGTTCCATGCGGGAGATCTCCGTCCGCCCGGCATTTTCGATCGCGGCCAGCAGGGATTCCTTGCCGGCATGCCGGTTGAGGATGGCCGCGCGGACAATCACGGCAACAGGTCCGGGCGTGTCATCACAGATGGCCAGGGCCTCGTTCACATTGCCACGCCGCAGGTTATTGCAGATCCCGGCGATAAAATCCTCCGACTTGATGCGGGCCCGGTGCAAATGCAGGAGCCGTTCAAGAAACATCACCAGGGCGGCCGCACCGCAGCCCATGATGATCCATGCCACCAATCCACCTTGTCTCAACAGGTCAAACATAATTCACCTCTCACCAGATCCAATGTTCCTTGCGGATCTGGTCGATCCGCTTCCGGGCGTCACCGCTGGCCGGTACCCGTGCGTCCGCCACCCGCTCCAGCACCTTGATGGCGCGCTTCCAGTTCTTTTCCAACTCCAGAATATCCGCCGCGGCAAACGCCGCCTTGGTAAACCAGACCGCCGAGGCCGAATCCATGCCCTGCCCCGCCAGAGCCCGGATCACAACGCGGGTGTAATATTGCTCGAACGCATCATTGCGCCGGCCAAGCTTGTCATAGCAGCGCCCGATCTTGAACTCCGCCTGAAGCTCCAGGTCAAAGGTCGTCCCCGGGCTCCGTGCCACCGACCGGTAGGACGCGATCGCCTCCTCATAACGCTTCGGATCCGCCGCACCCAAAGTCAGCTGGCAGTCGCCGCGGCGTCCCCAGGCCGCGCTAACCAGGGTGCTGTTGGGATATTTCGCGATCAGGTCATCGAACACGAGGATTGCCCGCGAGAACTCGCCCAGCTCACTCAACGAATCCCCCTGCAGGAACCGGGCCTCGGCCATGTGCGTGCTGTCGGGATAGGCGCGGGCAAGTCGCGAGAACACATCCACCGCCTTCAGGTATTCCTTCCGCCTCATGGCGGAGCGTCCCGCCCAGATCAGCGCCTGATCGGCCAGGGAATCCCGGGGCCATTTCTCCGCAAGCAGGATGAATTGAGCTTCCGCCTCGTCATAGGTTCCATGGTTGTAGGCGTATTCGCCGATCCAGAACATGACTCCAGGCGTCCATTCGCTGTCGGGATATTGCTCCACAAACTTCCTGCAGACCTTAAGGGACTCCGCCTCCTGTCCCCGCATGTACAAGGCCCACCCCCGCATGAACGTCGACTGGATGGCCACCCGGTTCGTGGGATAATCATTCACGACGCGGGTGAAATCGCGCAGGGCAATGTCGATTTCACGCAACTGGTAAGCCGCCAAACCGTGCCGGTGCAGCGCCTCCGGAAACAAGGATCCCCGGGGATAGACCGTCATGACGTCCTGATAGGCCGCCATGGCTTCTCGCAAGAACTTGGGGCCCTGCTCTTCCTTGATTTCGGCAATCCGCATCAGGGCGTGCTCCGCCAGGGCGTGGTTCGGGTAACGCCGCACCAGTTCACGGAACTTCTCCGCGCCCGGGTCCCACTGCGACTGCCGGGCAAGGCTCTCGGCGCACTGGAACAGAACCTGGGGCGCCAGAGCCGTGGAAGGATATTCCGACAGAATACGCTCATACGCCGCCGCCGCGAGCTTGAACTGGGAGTTCGCGAAAATGGCATCGGCCGACTTCACCAGCAACGGCTCGCGATCCACGGGATTAGCCGCCAGTCCTGCCGCCTTCTCGAACATGGAGGAGGACTCCGCGAAGCGCTGCATCTCCCACAGCGCCAACCCACGCCCCCGGAACGCCTGCAACCGCCCGGCCGGCTCGTTGAAGGTCTCAAGGTAGTATTGATATTCCTCAGCCGCTTTTTCAGGCTGCTTCATGGAGAAATAGGTTGCGGACAACTCGAGCTGCAATTCACCGGACACGGGATCATCCGTCATCCGCGCAATCACCGGACGAAGCATCGCCGCTCCCTCGACAATTTTGCCTTGCCGCAGAAGCCACCGGCCCCACAGGGCGCGGCCACGGTCCTTGAGACTCGGCGTGGGGGCGAGTTCAACACCCTTGCCTGCCGACACCACCGCGGCCTCCAGGTTGCTCTGGGCGGCATTCACCTCGCTCAGCGTCATCCAGGCCAGCGCCCGGCGGTCAATCCGGACATCCTTGTCATTGGCGACCAGGTTCAGAAGATTCCACGCCGACTCCCAGCTTCCCCCGGCAACCAACGCCTTGGCCAGCCACAATTTCCCGTCCTGAACCGCCACCGTGACAGGCGTCCGTTTGACCAGCCTCTCCAGGATCGCTTTCGCCCCGGCCGTGT
>JAABPW010000139.1 GCA_011391785.1 Verrucomicrobiota bacterium | reverse complement strand
CCCCCTGCTGTTGCCGACCCGAAACCGGTCACCCCCCCTCCCGCCACCACATCAGCGGTCACCCAGGTAACCGCGCCTGTGGCCATCGTTGAACCCGTAAAAGCACCCCTGCCGGTTCTGTGGCCCCGTCTTGCCGTCTCCGGAGTTATTGGCAGCTCGAAAAAGGGCGATAGCGCCGTTATCATCAACGGGCAGATGATGAGTCCCGGGGACTCCATCGAGGGGGTCAAAATCCTCGGCATTGAGAAGCAACGGGTCAAGTTGTCGCTTCAGGATGAAGTTCGGTACGTGTCCGTGGGATCGTCTACGGAATAGAAACCGGCGGCGTTCCTTCAGCCTTAGCCGGCTCCTTGCGGCCAAGCCGCTCGACCATGGCATCAAAGTCAGCCGGCAGCGCCATGAAGTAATGGCAGCGCCGGTTTGTCAGGGATTCCACTTTTTCCCGCAGGGATTTGTTATAGGGATTCAACAGCACGACCAGGAGATCGGCCCCCATCTGTTCAAAGGCCATCACCCCGTAACGGATCATGAACTCCCGCGGGATCATGTTGAAGACTGATTCCTGTACGTCAAACAGGCTGAGCGGAATAACCGGAACACCCGAATCGCGCGCGGTAAAAGCGAGGACACGTTCCAGGTTCCGGTTGGCACGGTCATGCAATGTATGAAGAACCGATACCGTGACCAGGGCGGGATTTGATGAAATGGTGCTCAAATCCTGAGCCACCGCCGCATACTCCTCCTGAGTCAACTCCCCCGCCTGGAACAGGGTCCAGGCAAAGGAAAGCTCGGCCGCCACATGCGAACTCCGCCGCTCAGATTCCTCCACCATGCGGGATTCCTCTTCGTGGCGCTCGGTGGACAGGTTGAATTCCTTCACCTGGGGCGTTCCCGCAGCGAGAAAGGCATCGATCCGCGCCAGCGTCACGCGTGCAATGGGATCGGCGTCTGAAATCCGCGCCACGCGCTCCCGCAGCAGCTCCGCGGCATCGCGATCGTCCGCATCGAGCACCACATTGACCAGCCGGGTCAGGTATTCGCGGGCCCGCGAGAGATCGCCCACTTGTTCGTAGGCGTGGGAGAGGGCTTCCAGCGAAACCTTATCGTCGGGGATCGTCTCGACGATCTGCTCGAACGCGGCAATGGCATTCCACACCCGGCTCTCGAGGTCTTCCTGCTGGCGGCTTTCGTCTGGACTCGGCATAGTAACCTTGTAATGACAACTCTATCCTGATTGACCGCCGCATCCTACGACAGACCGCCATCAATGTCGAGCCTGCCTTCTTTTTCCGCGGGGGCGTTTACCACCGCAGGGTAATGAACGCGTCCACCGCAGTCCGGTCGTAAATGGGTCCTTCCTGGTAACTGAAGTCAGCCCCGGCGCTTAACCTGGAAGTGAATTTGTAACCGGCGGCCGCGCGGGCGCCCCACACGAAACGCCAGTCCGTGTCACGTTCTTTGGCATAGCCGGCCTGACCGCTGACCTGGCCGCTCCATTTCAGGCCGGTCGCCTGCAGGGCCGCATACAGCTGATGCTGCTGCAACTGCTCGGGTGACCAGTATTCCGCAACCTGATCCGTACTGTCAGCCAGACGCCAGGCATACCCGGCGCCGATGTAGGGAGTCTCCTTGATGCGCCGGATGATGCGGCCATCCACCCACCAGGTGTTGTTGTCATCACTCCGCTGCGTATAGGCGGCATTCACAAAACAATCCCAGAAATCATACACACGGGAATAGGTCTGGATCCCCTCACGGTGTGCCTTAACCCCCTTGCGAAGCGCCTCCAGGGTTTCCATCATGTCCCGGCGGCTTGTCAACTCAACGTAACCGCGGAAGGCGGGATTCGGCAAATGCAGGCGAGCCTGCCAGCCCGTGATATCCGGCAGCGAATCCATCATCCACTCCTGCAAACCGGCCTGCACCCAGACCGTGGGAGCCACGTAGGCCACGAATCCAAGTCCCGCCTGCGTGCCCTCCTCACTGCCAAGACCGTCCCGTTTCCATTCCTGACGGCTCATGACAGCGCTCCACCGCCATGCATCCGTGACCGGCCCCTGCGCTTCCACGCCTGCCTCCCGGTAACTGCGATCCTCGTTATCACGCCAGAAGCCACCCCGGGCCGAGGCCGTCGGGCGCCTCATTTCCAGGGCTTTTTCCAGCAAGCGGTCGGACCGGGTATCGTCGGCTGGCGCCAACGCCACCGCCTCACGGGATTTCCTTAACGCCACCGGAATATCCCCCGCCATCGCCGCATTGGCCGCCTCATTGAATGTCACCTCAAAGGGATTGGCGCCCGCCTCACGGGCTTTCCGAAACCAATGCGCAGCCGCCTCGCTCTGCCCGTGCCAGTAAAACAGCTTGGCCAGTTCCAGGCGGGCGCGGACCACTGAGTTGGCTTGCTTGAGATGATCCGCCAGCGACTGCGCCCCCCAGGAGGGCGGAACGGCTTTCGCCGGAAGCCGCAAGAGATTGGCCTCCCCCGAAATGAAACCGTTGTCGTCCCGGTAGAAAGCGGCGTCAAACACCTGACCAACCAGGTTCGACAAGGCGCTAATCACGACCGAATCGGTATCCAGCGACAATTGACCGTAATCCCCGCCCGGATAATAACACAGCCGCGGCACTCCCGCCCCCAGCGCGGATGCCGATGCGGTTAGTACGCCGCCCACCCGGTTGGTCATCGCCGCCATTGATTCGGGCGCCCCCCCCACCAGGATCCGGTGCGTAAAGGGATTTCCCTTCACCCCGTTCAGCCGGACGACAACGGGGTTCTGATCCGGGAAGAATACCCCGACCTGCCACCGGCCGCTCCCGCGAAGCTCCTTCAACCGCTGCGGAGTCGGTTTTCGGCCGATGGCCTGGTTCAACGAATCCGGTCTCACCATCATCACCGCACGCCCCTTGCAGGCCTGTAGCGCAACATCCAGCGACTCCACGACCGTCGCATCGGGATCCATCACAATCATCATGACCGATTTCGCGGCGCGCTCACCCCGGGGAACGGAATTGACAAAACCATATCCTTCCGCCGCCAGGCGTGTCACATGGGAAACCATCTGGCTCACGGTGTTCATGCCGGCATAATTGAAGGGCGAGGGATTCGGATAAAGCAGGATGGCCATCACCTTTTCCTCGCTTCGTCCCGCCAGCGCCTCCATCCTGCCTATGGCCCGTGAAAACCCGTCCGCCTCCGCCAGGTTCATGGCATGCTTGCGGATCGCATCATCATCCCAGGGCCGCAAGTCTGCCAGCCGTCCGCTGTAGGGTAGCGCCAGGCGCGGGTTCTCGGCGGCAATCTGATAATCCCTCAGGGAGATCAGCCCGGGCACAAACTCCGGGTTGCGGACCAGACAGGCCTCATACAAGGCCGCGGCGTCCTGAGCCCGGCCCGCCGATTCAAGGGCACGCCCCGTCAGATGCGCCAGGGGTCCGGAACCGGGATCATCCACTATAGCCGCCTGGGCCGCCACCACGAGGGAGGTCGACAATCCCCGCGTCCCTGAGGCATCGAGGCTTTCCGCAAGCGTACGGCGCAGCACCGGGGAGGACTGGACCGCCAGCCCGTGCCGGACCCACTCCTCAGCTTCCGTGAAACGTCCCAGAGCCACCAGGATCTGGGACAGCAACTCATAGCCCAGCTGGGTGGGCGTTTGCCGCACCGCCTCCTTCAACGTCTCGACGGCCTCATCCCCGCGGCCCGTACGGTATTGTGCCATCGCCAGTTCGGTTGCATAGTAGGCGACATCCGGGTTGGACAGATGAAGGAACTGCCACAACTCCATGGCTTTCGCGTCCTCTCCCAACTTGGCCCACATCATGGCCAATACCTCACGTAGACGGACCTGCCCGGCGGCAATCTGCCGTTCCATCCAGTCCGCCTCGCGGCGGGCCTGGATAAAATCCCCGAGCCTGAGACTGACCTCAAACAGGTCGCGGTGAATATCCTGCTGGTCTGGATCGGACTCCAGACTGGCCCGGTAACCTGCCTGAGCGGCCGCAAGATCCCCCCGCACTTCCGCCAGTTTCGCGGTCACACCGGATCGGATGGCGGGAGTTTTCGCACGAGCCAGGACATTGCTCAGAAGCCCCATCCCACGCGGCACATCACCCAGACGGTTGGCAAGGCTCCAGGCATCAGGCCAGACTGCCCGGTCAGGATCGCGGGTCAGCACCTTCTCGTAGAAACCCAGGGCGGGGGC
>JAABPW010000138.1 GCA_011391785.1 Verrucomicrobiota bacterium | reverse complement strand
ACCTTCCGAATCGCAGTCTGATTTCCATGTCAAACCCACCCCCCCAAGCCGAACCCGCCAACCCGCCCGGTCAAGTCCCGGCGCATGTGGCGGTGATCATGGACGGAAACGGGCGTTGGGCCCAGCAACGCAACCTTCCCCGGGCCAAGGGACACGAGAAGGGTGCGGAATCGGTCCGGATCGCCATCAAGACCTGCAAGAAGCTGGGGATCAAATTCCTGACGGTCTATGCCTTCAGTGTCGAGAACTGGAACCGCCCCAAAGCCGAGGTGGAAGCCCTCATGAACCTCCTGAAGAAATTCCTCCGGAACGAGGAGCGGGAGTTTCATGAGAACAAGATCCGGCTTCGGGCCATCGGACGTTTAAGCGACCTTCCCAAGTCGGTCCGTCGCGAATTGAACCACGTCATGCAGGTGACCGAGCACTACCGCGACGCCACCCTGATCCTCGCGCTCAGCTACGGCGGCCGGACCGAAATCGCCCATGCCGCCCGCGAACTTGCCCGCAAGGCCAAGGCGGGAACCCTTGACCCGGAATCCATCGACGAGGCCGCGATCTCGGCAAATCTCTACGCCCCTGACATTCCGGATCCCGACCTGATGATCCGCACCAGCGGCGAGATGCGCCTCAGCAATTTCCTCCTGTGGCAATTGTCCTATGCTGAATTTTACGTCACGGACACGCTCTGGCCCGATTTCAGGGAAGAGCACATGGCAAAGGCTGTTGAGGAATACGGACGACGGCACCGCCGGTTCGGTCTTGTCGGATAAGGATATCATGAAACTACTTCGACGCATTTTCAGCGCCGTCATCCTGCTGGGGGGAGCGGGTCTCCTGCTCTTCAAGCTGCCGTCCATCGCCGGGGTTCTGGTGGTGATTGCCCTGGCCATGCTGGCCCTCCTGGAGTTCTATGGTATCCAGCGCAATGCTGGCATTCCCGCCTTCCGCAACGTCGGCATTGCCGCGGGACTCGCCCTGATGGCCGCCTGCTATTTCAGCCTGAACGCCACCCTGCTGTGCGCCGGCCTCGTCCCGGAAGCCGTAAGGGAACTCCCCGCCATGATCATGATCTTGATTATCTTCATCATTTTCGTGCGGCAGTTCCCGCAGAAGGAGAACCCCCAGCCGCTCCCCACCATCGCCTGCACCCTGCTGGGACTGGCCTATGTACCCATCCTGCTGATGTTCATGATGAATCTCTGCTTCCGCTGGACCCCCACCGCCTGGAACCAGCCGTTCAGCCCCACGGCACAGGCCCTGATCGTCTATCTCGTCATCGTGGTCAAGTCGTCCGACATCGGCGCTTATTTCGTGGGCAGCTCCCTGGGCCGGCACAAGATGTTCCCGCGAATCTCCCCGGGCAAGACCTGGGAAGGACTGGCCGGCGGGTTCATCGCCGGAATCGCGGCCAGCATGACCGTGTACTGGCTGTGGCACAATCCCTCCGGCGGCATCGATGCGGCCGGCTTCGGGATGCTGAGCCTGACATGGGGCCACGCCCTGTTCCTCGGTGCCTTCCTCGCCGCCATAGGTGTCGTTGGCGATCTGGTCGAATCCTTGCTGAAGCGCTCCGCAGGCATGAAGGATTCCGGCTCCCTCTTCCCGGGAATGGGCGGCATCCTGGATGTCCTGGACAGCCTGCTTTTTGCAGCGCCGGCCCTGTATTTCTACCTGCGTTGGTTTGCCAAAGTCACCTGATCCCATGAAAAAGAAAATCGTCATCCTTGGTAGTACCGGCTCCATAGGCGAAAACGCTCTACGCGTCGCCACCGCCCTTCCCTCGTGGCTGAAGGTCATCGGCATCGCTTCCCGCACCAGTAGTGGCCGCCTCCTGGAACAGGCCGCCGAGTTCAAGGTGAAGCATATCGCCGTGGCCGACCCGGAAGCGTCCGAAGCCGCGCGGAGTGTCCTGCCACGCGGCACAACACTCCATAGTGGTCCGGAAGGAGTCGAGGAACTCGCCGCCATGAAGGAGGCCGACCTGGTGCTCTGCGCCATGGTGGGCATGGCGGGATTGAAACCCGTTTTATCCGCGCTTAGCCAGGGAACGGATGTGGCCATTGCCACCAAGGAAGTCCTCGTGGCAGCCGGACGGATGGTCATGGCCTGCGCCGCCCGCCACAAGGCCCGCCTCCTGCCTGTCGACAGCGAGCATAGCGCCATTTTCCAATGCCTGGAGGGCAAGCCGGCCTCCTCCATCCGGAGACTCATCCTGACCGCATCGGGCGGCCCCTTCTCCCACCGCAGGGATCTGGATTTCGACAAGGTCACCGCCGCCCAGGCTCTCAAGCATCCCCGCTGGAACATGGGCCGCAAGGTGTCGGTGGACTCCGCCACCCTGATGAACAAGGGACTCGAGATCATGGAGGCCCACTGGCTGTTCGGCATCCCCTACGACCGGATCGATGTCGTCATCCACCCGGAAAGCATCGTGCACTCGCTGGTCGAATTCGTGGATGGCAGCGTGCTCGCCCAGCTCAGTCCGCCGGACATGCGCTTCGCCATCCAGCACGCCCTGACCTGGCCTGAACGGAGGGACGGCGGCCTGCCCCGCCTGGATCTCGCCACGCTGGGCAGCCTCAACTTCTCCGCCCCGGATCCCCTGCGGTTCCCGTGCCTGGGCCTGGCCCGCAAGGCGGCCATAACCGGCGGCACGATGCCCTGCGTCCTGAATGCCGCCAACGAGATCGCCGTCGCCGAATTCCTGGATGGCACCATTGCCTTCTCCGGGATCTGGCATACCGTCGAGGCCGTGATGAACCGGCACAAATCCATCCCCACCCCCACGCTCGAACAAATTCTCTACGCTGACAACTGGGCGCGGCAGGAAGCCCGCCGCCTCTGCCTGACAACCTTCGCAAAAAAGAAAGCCTGAATTCATGCTTACAACAATCCTGACCATCATCATTGTCGCCATTCTTTTTGGGATGACCATTTTCATCCATGAGCTGGGCCATTTCCTGACGGCACGCTGGTGCGGGTTCGTGGTCGAGACCTTTTCCATCGGCTTCGGACCGGCCCTGTGGCAGCGCAAGATCAACGGGGTGGTCTACAAGATCGGCGCCATTCCCTTCGGTGGCTATGTGGCGATTCCCCAGCTCGACCCAACGGGCATGGCGCTGGTTCAGGGATCCAGCGAGCCGGACAAGGATGGCAAGAAAGAGTCCGTCAATCCCCTGGAAGCGCCCCGTCAGAATCTCAAGCCCATGCCGCCCTGGAAACGCATCATCGTTTCAGCCGCAGGCGCCACCGGCAACATGATCCTTGCGTTCATCCTGGCCTGGGTCGTCTATCTCCATGGCCGTCCCGCATCCACGGCCGAGGAAAGCTCGGTGGTGGGATTTGTCCACCCGGCAAGCCAGTCCTTCACCAACGGACTCCGGTGCGGTGACGAAATCAAGACCGTCAACGGCCTCCCGGTGGCAAGCTGGCAGGAGTTCCGCCTTAAGGCATTCAGCCATAACCTCGCCAAAGTGACCGTCCTGCGGGACGCCAGGACGATTGATGTATCCATTCCCGGTGAGGAATCCATCTCACCCGACAAGCTCGACTGCAAGGGGCTTTGCATGGTTTTCAATACGGCCCCCGGGATGAGCGCCGCGAGAGCCGGATTGAAGCGGGGCGACATCATCTCCGCATTCAACGGGGAAAAGATATTCAGTCCCGGACAACTCACCATGATGATCCAGGACTACAGGGGACGCTCCGTCCCCCTGACGTTTATCCGGGACGGAAAAGTCATCACCGCCACCGTCACCCCTGATTTTGACGCGGCCTACAAGAAAGTCCGGATCGGGATCGAGTTCAACCCGAAGCAGATTGATGTGGATTTCGGCAAGGTCGTGCATCCCCTGCCCAGCGCGCAGATCATCAATGATTCCACCACCATTTTCCACACGCTCAAGGCGCTGACCACCCGCGGGCAAGCGGGGAATACCGCCAAGCAGATCGGCGGACCGCTGTCCATCCTCATGGCCTTTTACTATCTGGTCAAACTGAGCTTCATCATCGCCATCACCTTTACGGTCTTCCTGAACGTCAATCTGGCCATCCTGAACCTGATGCCGATTCCCGTGCTGGACGGCGGACATATCGTCTTTGCCCTGTTTGAGATGATTTTCCGCCGCCCCCTCCCCGCCAAGCTGATCACGGTCATCACCAATGCCTTTGCCATCCTGCTGATCTGCCTGTTTGTTCTGCTCACCTACCGTGACGCCATCCGGA
>JAABPW010000137.1 GCA_011391785.1 Verrucomicrobiota bacterium | reverse complement strand
GAAGATGTGGTGGTCATGCTCCAGTAGGGGGTTAAGGTCCCGGCGGAACCAGGCATTTTGACCCGCTCCCAATAAGATCCTCCCGCCCTGCGGTCCGCAGGGCTTCACGTGCTTTGCGGTGGAACTTGGGGTCGTGAAACAGCAGCAGGGCACGCTGCATGGCTTTTTCGTTGTCGGTTCGTGCCACATAGACAGGCTCGCCGGTCATGGGATCTTTTCCGGTGTGGAACATGGCGGCGGCGAGGGTGAGGGGGGCGGGGTAGAAATCCTGGACCTGCTCCGCCCTGATATTTTCCCGTTTCAAATAGAGGGCGAGTTCAATCATATCCTCCAGCGTGCAGCCGGGGTGGCCGCTGATGAAGTATTCCACAACCTGCTGGGGCTTGTTGGCCTGCTGGCTGGCCTCCTTGAATCGTTTCACAAACCGGCGATAGGCGTCGGCGGTCGGTTTGCGCATCAGGCGCAGGACATTTCCGGCGATGTGTTCCGGAGCGATTTTCAGGCGGCCGCAGACATGGTTGGCGGCCAGTTCTCCGATATAGCCGAAAGGTTCCTGGGCCAGGGCGAGATCGAAGCGGATGCCGCTGGTCACGAAAACATGGTTTACGCCGGTCAGTTTCCGGGCTGAACGGAGCAGTTCGATCTGCGGGCTGGCATTCGTTTCGAGGTTGGGGCACAACTCCGGCGAGAGGCAGCTCGGGCGCTGGCAGTTGACCCCGCCCCGCTTGCACCGGGTTCCATACATGTTTGCCGTGGGGCCGCCCAGATCGCTGACGGTTCCATGGAAATCAGGGGTGGTCGCAAGTGTGCGGATTTCAGAGAGGATGCTGTCCCGGCTGCGGGAGACAATGGTTTTCCCCTGATGCGCGGCAATGGCGCAGAAGGCGCAGGCACCGTAACAACCCCGGTGGGTGGTGATGGAATCCTTGATCATGTCATAGGCGGCGATTTTCGCCTTGCCATACATCGGGTGCGGGCGCCGGGTGAAGGGGAGGGAATAGATCTTGTCCAGGGTGGCGGGGGAAAGCGGCGGCGGGGGCGGGTGGACAACGAGCTGCCGGTCGCCATGCGCCTGGACCAGTGTAACGGGTTTGTCGCAAGCGGAATTTAGCATGATTATACGTATAATCATGGCAAAAGCGTCCTTATCGGTGGCGGCTTCTTCAAAGGACGGAAGATCGGTGAACATCGAACATTCAACATTCAACTTTGAACATTGAACAGGGCTGCGCTCATCTGGTTGACCTGATGTTGAATGTTGAATGTTCGATGTTGAATGTTCGATGTTCGTTTTTTTTCTGATTTCTGCCGTTCCCGCAATCCCCGACAAATCCTCGCCCCGATCCAGCCGGGCCGCCACCTCGGCGATGGCTTGTTCCGCCATGCCGTACACCAGCAGGTCGGCCTTGGAGTCGAACAGGATGGAACGCTTCACGCTGTCGGTCCAGTAGTCGTAATAGGGAAACCGGCGCAGCGAGGCCTCGATGCCGCCGATGATGACGGGGATCTGAGATTTCAAATTTGAGATTTGAGATTTAAAAGCCTGCCTGACCTTGGTCACATACACGATTGTGGCATTCGGGGGGCGCAGGTCGCCCTGGCCTTCGGGCAGGTAGGGGTCGTCGCGCCGCCGTTTACGCATGACCGTCAGGCGGGCGAGCTGGCTGTCGAGGTTGCCGGCGGTAACGCCCCAGAACAGGCGGGGTGGGCCGAGGATGCGAAAGGCCTCGACGTCATTGGGATCGGGGGCGGCAATGATTCCCACCCGGTAGCCCTGTGATTCCAGCCATCGTCCGATCAGGGCAACCCCGAAGGAGGGATGATCCACATAGGCATCGCCGGTGACCAGGATGATGTCGCACTGGGGCCAGCCGCGCTGCCGCATCTCGTTCCCAGACATGGGCAGCGGGGTGTTCTTCGTATTCATAGTATTCAGTATTCAGTGTTCAGTGTTCAGATTCCAGAAAGAAGATTCTGAATACTGAATACCGAACACTGAATACTCATTTCTTCGCTCTTCTCCTGCTTGCCCCAAACTCCGGTGCTTCCTTGATGCAGGTTCCCAGGATGGACAGGGATTTCTTGAACAGATTCCAGCTGTCCTTCTTGAGTTCAAGCGGGTCGGCGCCGACGTTGTCCCAGCCGCGGGCGGTCAGGTTGTCGGGCGGGATGGCGACCTGGTCCCAGTTATGGAAGAGGCGGCCCCAGGGGCTGTGCAGGATGTCGTGCACCAGTTGCTGGTGGGTGGGGTACCAGAAGGAGTCGTGATAGATGACGCTGGCGATGTAGGCCCAGGGGGCGAGCACGGTCTTGAGCGACCATTCGATCGGCTTGCGCAGGGGGCCCCAGTAGATCTTGTGCTGCATCCTGCTGGCGAAGGTCATTTTCTTGAAGGGGCCGACGAAATTCCAGTTTTCCTTCAAGGCGTCGGGGTCACCGACGATCTCGATGTCGCGAACATCGCCGCAGCCGAGTCCCCGGTCATGTGCCAGCCGGATGAACTTGATGTCCTGGAGGGGGTTGAAGCCCATGAGTTTGGCGGCGACCGCATCGATGGCGACCTGGTCGGAGGAGGCGAGGATCACGTTCTTGACGTGGGGGATCATGCACCGGGGGCCGGGGCCGTCGCCGGCGAAGGTGCCGTCCATCACGGCGAAGATGCCGGGATGAATCTTCTTCTGGATCATGAGCAGGTCGACGAGGGTTTCGTGGATGACGGGGTGGGTCCAGTGGCGGTGCTCGTTCAGGAGGCCGCCGAAGGCGTTTTTCATGGCGCCGGTGGTGGTGGTGAAAACATGGGTTTTGACGGTGGGGAGGTGGATGATGTTCTCCCCGATAAACCGTTTCGGGATCATGAACCCGTCAGGGTAGACCTGGTTGAGGCACAGGAACTTGTCCGCGATGGGGCCGACGGCGTCACGCACGTTGATCCAGGGCTCATTGCCCTCGTAGAGATGGACATTGCGCAGGCCGTGGGCCTGGACGACGTTGAGCTGCTTGTTTTCGCGCTCGCCGAGATGCGCGTCGATGACGACGGTGCGGTTATGGCAGGCATGGATATTGTCGGGGGAATAGCCGTCGCGCTTCATGGCGCGGATGACGCCATCGAGTTGCCAGGGCGTGGTGGAGCTGCCGGGGTAGAAAAAATGCCAGCTGATGTTCACCTTGAGGGCGGTGTCGGCCTGTTTGGAAATGACATCCTGGTAGCCGGCAAGGTTCATGAGCCGGTGGTAGTCTTCCAGCGCAGTAGCCGGGGAAGTGCGGAGAATGGCAACTTTGGATTTGGTCATCCTTAAAATATACAAAACCCACCCAATAACGGCAAGGTGTTAGCGGGGAAGAGAAGAGTTCACCACCATTAGTGGTTGAAGTCCTTTCTTCCTTGTTTTGAGAGTTGATGGATGGGGCATGACCGGTTACCTTATGGAGCTTGAGGTGATTTCCCATGAGCAGTAGCAAATTCTATGTAACGACTCCGATTTATTATGTGAATGACCGGCCGCATATCGGGCATGCCTACACCACCATTCTGGCGGATGTCCTGGCCCGCTACCACCGGCTTCTGGGGGTGCCGACCCGTTTCCTGACCGGTACGGATGAGCATGGCCAGAAGGTCCAGCAGGCGGCGGAAAAGGCGGGGATCACGCCCCAGCAGCATGCCGATGTGACCGTGGTGCGGTTTCAGGAACTCTGGCAGAAGCTGGGGATCACCCATGACGACTTCATCCGCACCACTGAGGCCCGTCACAAGATCGTGGTGCAGAAGCTGTTCCAGGACCTGTATGACCGCGATGAAATCTACCGGTCGGAGTATGACGGCTGGTATTGCGTGCCCTGCGAGAGATTCTTCATGGAGAAGGATCTCGACAATGGCGCCTGCCCGGACTGCAAGCGGGCGGTGGATCGCATTCGCGAGACGAACTATTTCCTGCGGATGAGCAAGTACCAGGACTGGCTGATCCAGTATATCCAGGACCATCCGAAGTTCATCCAGCCCGATTTCCGGCGCAACGAGACGCTTGGATTCTTGCGCAAGAAGCTTACCGACTTGTGCGTGTCGCGGCCCAAGAGTCGCCTGAGCTGGGGGATTGAGTTGCCCTTTGACAAGGATTTTGTGGCTTATGTCTGGTGCGACGCCCTGACCAACTACATCAGCGCCGTGGGTTATCTGAGCGATGACGTGATGTTCAAAAAGTGGTGGCCTGCGTCCTATCACCTGATCGGTAAGGATA
>JAABPW010000148.1 GCA_011391785.1 Verrucomicrobiota bacterium | reverse complement strand
TACAAGAACAATGAAAATGCGATTGAGGCGACTTTGACTTCCGACCGGTGCACGATTGACCGCAAGAGCCGTAATGCGTTCTCCAATGCGGAGGTGAAGATTGTGCGGGGCAATGTGGTGATTACAGGGAAGGGGTTCCGATGGGCGTCGGACAGCCAGCGGATCGAGATCCTTAACAAGTTTCATATGGTAATGGTGGGGGATGTCAAAATGTGGCCCCTGGTGAAGGAGAAAAAACTGAAATGAGCATTTCAAGCAGGCAATGGATGAGGGGTTTACTGGTGTCGGGGTTGGCCGTGGCTATTCAATCCGGCAGCCCTGTAATGGGTAGCGAGATGACGATGGGGAGCGGAACCAACGAAACCCATATCAATGCCCACCGGGCCGATTATGACATTTCCAGGAATGTCCTGGTGCTGGATGGCGATGTCGTGGTGAAGGATCCGCGGGTGACGATCCAGGCTGACCAGATCACCATGGTGATGAATACGAACCGTGAACCGGAGATGGTGACGGCGGTGGGGCATGTGGTCATTCAGCAGGATTTGAACCCCGTGGCATCGGCTCCCGGCGCGGACCTGGCTGTGAAGGGTTTCCGGCGCGCCACCTGCGGTCGCGCGGTGTATGGCGTCACCTCGGGGGTGACGGTCCTGACTGACAAGCCGGTGATCACCCAGGAAGGGATGACGTTGCGCGGGTCGCGTATCATTTACTACCGCGACCAGGATAAGGTTCATATCGATAACACTGAAGGAACCTTTGTTCCGGGCAAGGGCCAGGAGGACTTGGGGTCGAAGCTGAAACCCGCGAAGGCGACGCCCAAAGCCCAGAAATGAGGATTTCGTGGAGCCATTAATCAGAACTGAGGATTTAGTGAAGACCTACCATGGCAAGTCCGTGGTACAGGGGGTCAGCGTCAACGTGAACGCCGGCGAGATTGTGGGGCTGCTGGGACCCAACGGGGCCGGTAAGACCACGACCTTCTATATGATCGTCGGGCTGGTCAAGCCGACGCGTGGAAAGATTTTCTTCAAGGAGCGGGATGTCTCAGGGAATGCCATGTACGAGCGAGCCCGGATGGGCATGGGCTATCTTGCCCAGGAGCCCTCGATCTTCAGGAAGTTGACGGTAGCCGACAACCTCATGGCGATCCTGGAGACCCGCAAGCTCAGCTCGCGGCAACGGAAGCAACGGCAGGCGGAACTGCTTGAGGATCTTGGAATTTCCGGGCTGGCGAACCAGATGGCCTTTACCCTGAGCGGTGGCGAGCGGCGACGGCTCGAGATTGCCCGCGCCCTGGTGACCGATCCGGCCATGATTCTGCTCGACGAGCCTTTCAGCGGGGTGGATCCCCTGGCGGTGTATGACGTTCAGGAGATCATCAAGAATCTCAAGCAGCGGGGACTGGGGATCCTGATTACGGATCACAGTGTCCGGGAAACCCTTTCCATCGTGGACAGGGCCTATTTAATCTGTGAAGGGCGGGTCCTGAGGGAGGGGACGCGCGATTTTCTGATCAATGACGAGGTTAGTCGGGAGTTGTATTTGGGACCGCGATTCAGTATGTAAGGGTTAGAAGGAGGGTTTAACATGACTATCGAAGTTACAGGCAGGCACGTTGATGTGAGCAACAGTATGCGCGATTACGCCGAGAAGCGGCTGACCAAGCTGGTGTCGGAGTTTCCCCGCGTTGACAAGGCACATGCGATCTTGGATATCCAGAAGTTCAACCACATGGCGGAAGTGGTCGCCCATGCGGCGGGTCATATCCAGCTGGAGGGAAAAACCACCTCGGCAAATATGTATGCCTCCATTGATGAGGCGGTGGACAAGGTTGAAGCCCAGTTGAGGAAAACCCTCGAGAAGCGGCATGATCACAAGGGTAATGCCAAATTGCGCGATCTCGAGCCGAAACCGGAGGGCTGAACATGGCCGATAATCCCGGGGAAAAAATTGTCGTCACGGTGGGCGACTTCCTGAAGGCTGGCGGGAAGCGGTTGGGCTTGGAGCTGGTGGCTGGGACGGCCGGATCGGGGCGGCGGATAGATGAAGCCGCCATGAACCGGCCAGGCTTGGCCTTGACCGGATTCTACCAATATTTCGCACCCCGCCGGATCCAGATCCTGGGGCATTCCGAGATGGCTTATCTGGCTTCGCTTTCGGAGGCTGACCGGGATGAGCGCATCAAGACTCTTTTTGAGCGCCATGTGCCGTGTATCGTGGTGACAAGGCGGCATCGGGTTCTGCCTGAATTGTTGAAGTGGGCTGAAGTATACAAGACCTGTGTGCTTCGGACCAACCTGATCACCAAGCATTTCATCAATGGTGCGACCATCGTCATGGAGAACCTGATGGCGCCCCGCACGGTGATGCAGGGAACCATGGTTGAAATCCTCGGAGTGGGAGTGCTTCTGGTCGGTAAGCCCGGCATCGGGAAGAGTGAGACCGCGCTGGCTCTGATCAAGAAGGGGCATTGTCTGGTGTCTGATGATGTGACCTCCATGCGCGTGGACAGCACCGGGGCGGTGATCGGTTCTCCCGTTGGCGTGACGCGATACCACATGGAGATCCGCGGGCTGGGGATTATCCATGTTCCGAGCCTGTTCGGGGTGGCGTCAGTCCGCAACGAGAAGAAACTGGACATGGTGATCACGTTGAGCAGTCCCGACATGATCACTACGGAGGATCGCAGCGGGCAAAATGCGGTTAAGCGGACTATTCTCGGGGTCGACATTCCCAGTATTGAGATTCCAGTAGCGGCGGGCCGGGATGTTGCGAATATCGTTGAAGTGGCGGCGCTTGACCAGATGTTGAAGCGTCTGGGGCATGATGCCGCCAAGGAGCTTGACGAGAAGCTTATCTCTGTCCTGTCGGGAGCGAATCATTCGGATGAGTAATGGGGGCAAAAAAAACGGAGCCGTTTCGCAGATTCTAGTTCGGGAGATGACGATCCTGAATAAGCTGGGCCTTCATGCACGCCCAGCGGCTCTTTTCGTGAAGGCGGCCAGTCGGTTTGTCTCCGACATTACTGTTAAAAAGGGTGGGAATGAGGTTTCAGGGAAGAGCATCATGGGATTGATGACCCTTGAAGCGGGGCAGGGGTGTTCGTTCGTGGTTGCGGCGGAGGGGCCGGATGCCGAAGCGGCGTTGGATGAGATTCAAAAACTCGTTGATAACAAGTTCTTTGAAGGGTAAACACCGTGCCTCGAAAAAGCACCAGCAGCCAGCCGGAAGTAATCTTACGGGGCGTGGGAGGCTCGCCGGGACTGGCTTACGCTACGGTCTACCGTGTCAGTGCGGATGAAGGTCCCGCTGTCGAGCGTTTGCTCAAGTCCAATGAGATTCCCAGGGAAATCTCCCGGTTCAAGAAAGCCGTCCGCGAGACCCGCCGTCAAATCGACGTGATCCAAAAGAGCCTCCGGGGCGCCGTCGGTGCCTATGATGCCGACATTTTCGACATGCATAAGATGGTTTTGGAGGATGGCGCTTTTTTCGAGGAGACCATCAGGAAGATCAAGCAGGATCGCCTCAATGCCGAGGCGGTTGTCCGGGGCGTGACGAACCGCTATTGCGAGGTCCTGTCGGCGGTGGAGGATGACTATTTGCGGGAACGGGTGGCCGATGTCAGGGATGTGGCGCGGCGCGTGATCCGGGTTTTGGCCGGCGTCAAGCACCATGCCCTCGACGGGCTATCCAGCAAGAGTATTGTCGTTGCGGCTGACTTGTCGCCTTCTGAAACCGCAACGCTCCGGCGCGACCTTGTGCTGGGCTTTGCCACCGACATGGGGAGCACTACTTCGCACACGGCGATCATGGCGCGGGCGCTGGGAATTCCTGCCGTAGTCGGCCTTGGCGATGTGACCAGTCGTGTCGTTTCCGGGGATCGGATTCTCATGGATGGTACGGAAGGGGTCGTCCTGCTGCATCCGAGCGCGGCAAGCTTAAGGAAGAGCAGGAAGCAGGCCCGGCAGCGGAAAACCATCCAGTACGGCTTGTCGCAATTGCGGGACCAGCCTGCGGAAACGCAGGATGGTCATGGCGTGGTGCTTTCGGCGAACATCGAGTTGCTCGAAGAGGCCGACGAGGTCCGGAAATTCGGGGCTGAGGGCGTGGGGCTCTTTCGCTCGGAATACCTTTTTATTGCACGACAGGATCTGCCCACGGAAGCTGAGCAGCTCAAGGCGTATCGCGGCGTGGTTTCCCGGCTTGCCCCCGATCCCGTCATTATCCGCACGGTGGATCTCGGAGGGGATAAGTTCGCGTCCTCGGTCAAAATGGCTCCTGAAATCAACCCGTTCCTCGGGTTCAGGGCGATTCGTTTCTGTCTTGCCAAGCCGGAAATATTCAAAACCCAGCTACGCGCCATCCTGCGTGCCAGTGCCCATGGCAAGGTCCGGATCATGTATCCCATGATCAGCAATGTAGGGGAAGTCATACGCGCCAACCTGATTCTTGAGGAATGCAAGGAGGAGCTTCGTCGCGAAGGGATGCCCTTTAATGCGAAAATTGAAGTGGGTGTGATGATTGAAATCCCCTCCGCCGCCCTCACGGCTGACGTCCTGGCCCGGCATGTCTCCTTTTTCAGTATTGGAACGAATGACCTCGTGCAATACACCCTGGCGGTGGACCGGGTGAATGACCGGGTTGCTCATCTCTATGAACCCACCCATCCGGCGGTACTGCGTTTGATGAAGACAACCATCGAGGCGGGACATGCGCACGGGCTTTGGGTCGGGGTATGCGGTCAGATGGCAGGGGATCCCCTGATGACGCTTCTGTTGCTGGGGCTGGGGATCGACGAGCTGAGCATGGCGCCGTCCTCGGTGCCGGCCGTGAAGGAAATGATCCGCAGCGTGACCCGCGTTCAAGCACGGCGTCTTGCGCGGCGATCCCTTTCCGCCGAGACGGCGGCAGAGGTGCTTGGTTACTGTCGTGACTTGACCGCCCGGGTCGCGCCTGAAATACTTGAATTGGTCAAGTGATTCAGGTAATAATTAATCTTTCTGTGTGAGGGCGATAGCCCGGCGCTTATTATAAACAAAGGGGAAAACATGTCAGATCGTTATTTGTTTACATCGGAATCGGTTTCAGAGGGTCATCCCGACAAGGTTGCCGATGGTATCTCGGATGCTATTTTGGACGCCAATCTTGCCCAGGATCCCAAGGCCCGCGTGGCCTGCGAGACGCTTGTGAGCACGGGTCTGGTGGTTGTCGCCGGTGAGATCACCACCAAGGCAATTGTGAACTTTTCGGATATCGCCCGCGATAAGATCCGCCGGATCGGCTATACGGATGCGGCGCTTGGCTTTTCGGCCGACAGCTGTGCGATCATGGTTTCCATTGACCGCCAGTCTCCTGATATTTCGCAGGGTGTCACGGCGGGCAAGGGGCTTTTCAAGGAGCAGGGCGCCGGCGACCAGGGCATGATGTTCGGGTATGCCTGCAACGAAACCCGTGAGTTGATGCCCATGCCGATCATGTTTTCCCACCGTTTGACCCGCACCCTGGCGAAGGTTCGCCGGAGCGGGTTGTTGCCTTTCCTGCGCCCGGACAGCAAGTCCCAGGTTACGATTGCGTATGAGGACGGCAAGCCCGTGCGTGTGGATACCGTTGTGGTATCTTCCCAGCACAGCCCGGATGTTTCGTACAAGACCCTAAAAGAGGCCATCATCGAGGAAGTCGTCAAGAAGGAGCTTCCCGCGAAGCTGTTGAAGCGTACCCGCTACCTGATCAATCCGACAGGCCGGTTCGTCATCGGGGGGCCTCATGGGGACAGCGGCCTCACAGGTCGCAAGATTATCGTGGACACCTATGGCGGCATGGGGCGGCATGGGGGCGGTGCTTTCTCCGGCAAGGATCCCTCGAAGGTGGATCGCAGTGCGGCCTACATGGCGCGCTATGTGGCCAAGAACATTGTTGCCGCAGGGTTAGCCAGCCGTTGCGAGATCCAGTTGGCGTACGCCATCGGATTTGCCGATCCCGTTTCGGTGCATGTCGACACATTCGGCACGGGGACCGTGAAGGATGCCGCGATTGTCAAGGCCGTCAGGGCCGTGTTCGGACTCAAACCGGCGGAGATCATCAGTCAGCTCGACCTCCTTCGCCCGATCTATGAAGCCACTTCGTCCTACGGTCATTTCGGCCGAACGGATCATCTGGATTCGTTCACCTGGGAACGCGTGGACAAGGTCAAGGCATTGCAGGCGGCGGTATAATCATTTCCGGGCTTGCGGAATAAATTAAGAATAAGGGATTTGCTTATGGCTACGATGGATATTCAGGAAATCATGAAGTTGCTTCCGCACCGCTACCCGTTCCTCCTGGTGGACCGGATCATTGAGTGCGACGAGCAGAAGCGCATTGTGGGCTTGAAGAACGTGACCATGAACGAGCCTTTTTTTCAGGGGCACTTTCCAGGCGTGCCCGTGATGCCCGGCGTACTCCAGATCGAGGCCATGGCGCAAACCGGCGGCATTTTGATCAACCGCATCGCGAATGCGGGTGAGCGGGTTCCGTTTTTCATGTCCATTGACAATGCCAAGTTCCGACGCGTTGTGAAGCCCGGCGACCAGTTGCGCATCGAGATCGAAATCACGACTTTGAAGTCGCGGGTAGCCAAGTTCAAGGGCAAGGTGCTGGTGGACGGCGAAGTCGCATCGGAGGCTGATTTGATGTGCATGCTGACCGATCAGAAGGTGACGGCATGAGTCAAATCCATCCCACGGCGATTATTCATGAAGGCGCCCAGCTCGGGGTGGACGTTGAGATTGGCCCGTACAGCATTGTCGGCCCGAATGTCAAACTGGGTGATCGCGCGAGGGTCATGCCGCATGTCTTCCTGGACGGGCATACCTCCATCGGTCCTGAGTGCGTGATTTTCCCGTTTGCCAGTATTGGGAGTCAGACTCAGGACTTGAAGTTCAAGGGGGGTACAACCTACGTTGAAATCGGTGCCAAAACGACGCTTCGTGAGTATGTGACGGTTAATTCCGGCACCGCTGACGGCGAGGTTACCCGGGTTGGTTCCCAGTGCCATATCATGTCCTATTGCCATGTGGCGCATGGTTGCAAGGTTGGGGATCGCGTGATCATGGCCAACTGCGCCTCTCTGTCCGGTGATGTCCTGGTAGAGGATGATGTGGTGATTGGGGGCATGACGGGCATCCATCAGTTTACCCGGATCGGCGGATTCGCGATGGTGGGTGGCATGGCGAAAATCACGCAGGATGTCCCGCCCTTCATGCTGGTGGACGGGGTGCCGGCCGGTATCCATGGAATCAATTCCGTGAAGTTGCAGCGGTTGAATGTCCCCGCGGAAACCCAGTCAACGATCAAAAAAGCCTTTAAAATGCTGTGCCGGGACGGGCTGTCTACTCGACAGGCGTTGGAACGTATGCGCGCTGAATTGCCCATGTCGCCGGAGATCGAGCGTTTGATCAAGTTCATTGAGTCGTCGGAGCGCGGCATTATCAAGTGACGGTTGGCCACAGGGCTGGGAGCACTATGCAAAGGCCTTTTCCACGCATGGATCTTGGACGGTGGGTGTTTGGTGTCGGGCCTGTGCTGCTGGCCTTGATCCTGCCAGCGTCTCTGGTGGCGGCGGTGGATGACCGCCCGGTTGCGATCTCATCTCCACAGGCAACCGTCAACTTTACCTTCAATCAAATTGATGTCCGTGCCTTTATCAAGGTAATTGGGGAGTTGACTGGTCGCCGTTTTATCGTAGATGAGGCCGTGAAGGGGCAAGTCACCGTAATTGCCCCCCGGGTTCCTGTCGGGGAAGTCTATCTATTGGCCGTCAAGATCCTGGAGTCCGTCGGATGTTCCGTGGTGGAGAGCGATAATCTCAACCGTATCGTGGTGTTGCCCGCCCGAACCGTTCCCTCAGCTCCAGTAATCGGGGAAAACGGAACCGTAACGGGCAATGGCCTGGTGACCAGGGTGATTCGTCTCAAAAACACGAATGTGGCCGATCTCCGGAAGGTGATGGACACGCTGGTGGGCCGCGAGAAGGGTGGAACTGTTGCTATCCTGGAATCCTCGAACCACATTATCATGACGGATTCGGCGGATGCGGTGCGGCGTTTTGAGCAGCTGATTGCCGAGATTGACAAAGCTGGTGCAGGCACCACCAGCGAGGTGGTCTTCCTGAAACACGTGGATGCCGCGGAGTTTGTCCAGCAATACAACCAGGCGGCCAGCGGCCAGCGCGTGATGGTTCGTGAAGGCGTTACAACCCGGAGTGGAAGCGATTTGGTGATGATGTCGTCGCCGCAGGCAAACAGTATCATCCTGATCGGGCCTGTGGCCGCGATTGCTGAAGTGAAGAAGATCCTGGCTCTGGTGGATGTTGAGACCACCGCCGGACGCGGCACCCTGCACGTTATTTTCCTGAAGTACATTGCCTCGGATGAGGCGGCCAAAAGTCTGAACGCCCTGCTGGAGCGGTCGCTTGGCAAGGATCCGCCCAAGGCGGGAGACCGTCGCCGGATTTCCGTCGAGGCCAGCACCGCCAACAACGCGCTCCTGGTGGATGCCTCGCCCCTCGATTTTCAGCTGGTGAAAACGTTGGTGGAGGAATTGGACAAGATCCAGGATCAGGTCCTGATCGAGGTTGTGATTGCCGAGGTCAGTGCTGATGAATCCCTGGATGTGGGGGTCGAGTTGACGGCGCTCAATTCCCCGGCCAATGTCGGTGATTCCGTTATTCAGGGAAGCACGCGGCTAAGCGATAATCCCGGCAGTATCAATGATATCATCCAGAACGGTGTTTTCCCGCGGGGCATCATGGTTGGCGTGGCCAAGGGTAACCGGTTGGATAGTAGCGGCAATATTGTTTCCAGCTACCCTGGACTGATCAGCCTGAATGCGCTACAGAAGAATGGCAAGGTCAAGATCCTGTCCAGCATCCCTCTGGTGGCGCAGAATAACAAGGAAGCCAGTGTGAGCGTGGTGGATAATATTCCCATGCTTAAGTCGACCATCCAGGGTGGTTCCGGAACGTCCCGTGACGTGATCCAGAACATTGAGCGGGTGGATGTCGGGATCAAGCTCAAGCTCACCCCCCACGTCAACCCTTCAAACGAGGTGTGCATGGTGCTCAACCCGAGCATCGAGGCGATCATTGATGCCGGCACGGCCGGTCAATATACACCGACCATTGCCAAGCGGGAGGTGTCGACCACGGTGACCGTGCCCAACAACCGGACGATTATCATTAGCGGGTTGATTCGCGAGGATCGGGCTAACATAGTCCGGAAAATTCCAATCCTAGGGTCCATTCCGGTGATCGGTATATTGTTCCGCCATACCGTGGAGAGCAAGCAGCGGACGAATCTGATTATTTTTGTCACACCCCGGGTAATGTCGGGGGAGTTGGCGGCGAAGGCAGCGACAGATCTGTGGAGTCAGAGAACGGGGTTGAATGCCACGAATATGGATACCTCCGTATCCGCCCCGGTTCCTGCCAAAACCCGGTGGCCGTAATGGAAGCCCCTGTCGACAACATTGAAGCCGCCAGGAGTCTGGCGCTTGAGTTCGGGTTGCCGTTCCACTCCGATGTGGCGGATGAATCGCTTGATCCCTCCCTGGTGCGCGGTATTCCAGTGGAATGGGCACGCGCCCATGGCCTGCTTCCCGTCCGGATCGAGGGCGTGCTCTGTCTGTTGACCGCCGATCCCGCTTCGGTCGAAAAGCATCAGGATATTGCCCTGCTGGTGGGAAGTGAGCTACGCCCCGTGGTGGCGCCCCACAAGGTGATTCTCAGGTGCATAGAGCGCTGTTATTTCAGCCGGCGGGAGTCGACGGAAGATTTCCTGCGGGATCTGGATCGTGAGACGGAGGGCGGCATAAAGTCCGATGAGGTTCGGTCTGATGATCTGCTCAAGACCTCGGACGATGCCCCGGTCACGCAGCTTGTAAATCTCATTCTTCTGGAAGCCGTTAAATCGAGGGCGTCCGATATTCACTTTGAGCCTTTTCAGTCACGATTGCGAGTTCGTTACCGGGTGGATGGCGTTCTTTATGAACAGGCTTCTCCTCCTAAGCACATGGAACGTGCGCTTGTATCCCGCATCAAGGTGATGGCGCATCTCGATATTGCCGAGAAACGGTTGCCGCAGGACGGTATGGCGCGGGTGAGGGTGGGGGAACGGGAAATCGACATCCGGGTGTCCTCGGTTCCCGTGGCGGAAGGGGAGCGGGTGGTGCTCCGCCTTCTTAACCGTGATTCCTCCGTGATGACGCTTGGTGAACTGGGTATGCCCTCGACGATGTTCCGTTCGTTCGATGCCCTCCTGCATGAGGCGAACGGGTTGGTCATTGTCTGCGGCCCCACTGGGAGCGGCAAGACCACGACGCTTTATGCGGCGATTCGCCAGCTCGACACCAAGGGACGAAATGTCATGACCATTGAGGATCCCGTGGAGTACCAGTTGCCGGATATCGGCCAGATGCAGGTGAAGCCCAAAATCGGCCTGACATTCGCCAGGAGTCTGCGGCACATCCTGCGTCAGGATCCCGATGTTGTCCTGGTCGGAGAAACCCGGGACAATGAGACGGCGGAGATTGCGGTGCGGGCCTCCTTGACTGGGCATCTGGTATTTACAACCCTTCACACGAATGATGCCGCCGGAGCCGTGGTGCGGATGATGGACATGGCGGTTGAACCCTATCTGCTGGCTTCAGCCCTGCGGGGCGTTTTGGCGCAGCGGCTTGTGCGGCGGCTATGTTCGACATGTCGCCGGCCAGTGATGATTTCCTCCCGTGAATTGTCCGTTCTGGGAGTTGCGGGACAACGGCTTGAAGGGGTGACGCTATATGAACCGGCAGGGTGTCCGTCCTGCCTGGGTGGCTATCGTGGACGACTGGGAATTTATGAGCTTCTGGTGGTTGACAGCGAGGTGGAGGCGATTATCCGGGGCGGCTCTTCGGAGGCGCGAGCCTTGCAGACGCTCTCAGGCAGGAATTACCGCCGCACTCTGCTTGAGGATGGGATTGAGAAGGTTCTGGCCGGGGAAACCAGTTTGGCCGAAATCTTGTATGCGCTCGGTATTTCCGGGGCCTAGACATGCGTACATTTTCATATAAGGGTTTTGACAGTTCAGGCGCCGTGAGGCGGGGACTGATCGAGGCCCAGGACCTCAAGGAAGCCCGCGAGAAATTGTCAGCCAGGGGGATTCTGCCACAGGACGTAACCCCTTCCGGTACATCTCCCGTTTCCATTTTTTCAGGCTCCGATCGAGCGGCATTCAAGACCGAGAGCCGGGTGGCTTTTTACCGGGAGCTTGGTGTGTTGCTGGGGGCCGGGCTGCCGCTGGTGGGTGCCATGGAGATTCTGATGGAGTCTCCTGAACTGGGTGTGTCTGCCACCCTGTTGGCCGGGGTCCGCGACAGGATCCGGGAGGGTTCCTCCCTGGCTGCCGCGCTGGGTGCCGCTGTGCCGCAACTCAAGCCTTACGAGCGGGCCATTCTCGAGGTCGGAGAGAAGTCCGGCGATTTGGAGGGCATGTTGGAGCGGTTGGCCCTTTTCGTCGAGGAGCAGGGTCATCTACGTGAAAAGATTGTGTCGGCGCTGATTTATCCGGCGATTATTCTGGTATTTGCGATTGTGGTGGCGGTTGTGTTGCTGGGTTTTGTTGTGCCGAGGGCGGCGGAGATGGTCACGGAGCAGGGCAACATCGCGCTCCCCTTGTTGACGCGCATCATGGTGGGCACGGGACGCGTGATGATGGTTGGCCTGCCGGTGCTGATTCTGGGCGTACTGGCGGGACGCCAGTGGATGCGCCACAAGATGGCGACTGAATCATCTTTTAGATGCCGGATTGATCGGGGGGTGTTGACAATTCCGCTAGTGGGGCGAGGGTATACGATCGTGGTGAACCTGCGTTTTTCCAGGACACTCGCCATTCTTTTGAAAGGCGGTGTGGGACTGGTTGATTCCCTCGCCCTGGCAGGACGGGCAACGGGAAGCGCTTGGGTAGCCCATCTCACGGATGCGGAGACTGAATCCGTACGCCATGGGAGCAGCCTGGCGGATGCGATTCGCCGCATTCCTCCTTTGGCCGGTTCGCTACCTTCCTGGATCCAGGCAGGAGAGGCCAGTGGTTCGCTGGAGAAGCTGCTGGATACGGCAGGCAACAGTTACCAGCACCAGTGGAACCGGTTTGTGGCACGGACGATGAGCTGGCTTGAGCCCGTACTTATACTGGGTATTGGCTTTTTTGTTCTTCTGGTAACCCTTTCCGTGCTGCTTCCGATCCTGTCGCTGAACACAATGTTGGGGTAAAGAGCATTTCGGTGCTTTACACGGTTTTGTTATTCAGGTATACGAATGTTTCCTTTTTTCAAAGGGGCGGTAGCTCAGTTGGTAGAGCACCACGTTCGCAACGTGGGGGTCACGAGTTCGAGCCTCGTTCGCTCCACCATCCTTCGCTCTGCGCCTACGGCTTGAGCTACGGATGGTCTACGACCAGGAATAAAATACGGATCGGCTTGGTAGGCCGGCTTTTGGATCAACCGTGGACTACCCCAGCATCATCTTGCAGATGAAAAAGCCAACCAAAATTCCAACAGACATTCCGGCGAATACTTCCAGGCGGGTGTGACCCAGAATTTCAATAAGCTTCTGGGTTGAAAGATGGTGGTTCTTGTAGACCTCGTCGACGATCTGGTTCAAAAGCCGTGCCTGGAGCCCAGTGGCGCGGCGAACTGTGGATGCGTCGAACATGACCACCACGGCGAAGGCGAAGGTGATGGCGAAGGCCGTGCTGTCAAATCCATCCTTGAGCCCAACGGAGGTTGCCAGCCCGCTGACCATGGCGGAATGGGCACTTGGCATGCCGCCCAGGGTTGTCAGATACTGGAAGTCGACCTTGCGGGTTCTGCGGAGGTTTCCTAATATTTTCAGGAAAGACGCCCCGATGTAAGCGGTAAAAGCCGACCAGAAAATGGGAGACTTGAAAAACAGTCCGACATCCAAGTGCATAGACTATGGATAATCGTTATTTCCGGGTAGTCGGTCAACCCAAAACCACTTTTTAATAAGCGTTCTTGCTCGCGGAAAAGGTTCGCAGCAGGATCTTGAAGTCAAAGGCGAGTGACCAGTGTTCAAGATAATAGAGGTCGTATTTGATGCGTTCCTCAATGCTGGTATTGCCGCGCAAACCGTTTACCTGGGCCCAGCCGGTTATTCCGGGTTTTGATGCGTGCCGTCGCATGTAGCGGTCAATATCGTCCTTGAATTTCTCAACAAAGTGGGGGCGCTCAGGGCGCGGACCGACCAAACTCATGTCTCCCCGCAGTACGTTCCAGAGCTGAGGTAGCTCATCAATGTTCTTGCTGCGAAGGAAGGAGCCTAGTTTTGTGCGGCGCGGATCGTTTTCCACCGCCCAGACGGGGCCGGTCTCCTTTTCGGCATCAATCCGCATGGTCCGGAGCTTGTAGATGGTGAATTCCTTGCCGTTTTCACCACATCGCTTTTGTTTGTAGAACACGGGGCCGGGGGAGGATCGCTTAACCAGCACGGCGGCAAGTGCGAGCACAGGGGCAATGACAAGCAGTCCAATAAAGGATCCGCCTATGTCCTCGAGTCGCTTGAGGACCCGGTTCCAGAAATAGTCGAGGGGCCATCGGCTGACGCCCAGTAAAGGGATATCGTCCACCGTTTGCATATCCATGCTGCCGGTCATGATTCGGAACATGTCGGGAACCATGTTGAAAGTAATCATGTTGCGCTCACAAGCCAGGATGATTTCAAGGATCCGCTGGTGCCCGAGGTTGCTGTCGCTCAGGATGATCTGGTCAGCAGGATGGGTGTCGAGGATACTTTCGAGATCCCGGAGTTCACCCCTGATGAGTTCGGCGGGGACTGTCGGTGTTGTATCCGTGTCGCGGGTGCGGATGAAGCCGGTCACGGTGGCCCGTAGGCGGGAGTCGGATTCCAGTCCCCGCTTGAGGTGGGCGGCGACGTCATCGGTGCCCACAATCAGAACCCGCCGGGTATGGGCGCCTTTTTTGGCCAGATGAATTTCAAGTTTAAAGAGAATATACCGCTCGACAATGACTGCCAGGAGGATGGTCAGAAAGGCCAGCGCCAAGGCGAGTCGTGAGAAGGGAGGGAAATCTTCCGGCCGGATAGCGAAGGCAAGGGCGGTGGTGATCAGGATGCCGATGGCGGTGGCGCGGATCAAGCGCGGGATTTTTCCGGAAAAACGGCCCTGTTGGGGACGGACATAGAGTCCCAGGCTACGGAAGATGAACAGGATGATGATCGTGGCGATGGCCGCCCCCCAGCCGTACATGAAATAAAGCCGTGGCGGCATGCTGTCCACGGTGATCAGGCCGCTGTTGAACCGGATCCAGATTGCGACTAGGAAACCACCGAAAATTGCGATGGCATCAGCCAAAACGGCCAATCCGCTGGCCAAGGCATCTATTGTGTCGCGTCCTCGCATGGGGGGGTAGGGGAGTTAAGGCGCCGGTTCTACTTTAACCGGGACATCCCATTCGCCGGCCAGCCAATCCATGAAGACAGCCTGTTCATGGGGAAGCGTATCGGCAAGGGTTTCTGCGAGAACGGTTCCTACAATCAATTCGCGGGCTTCGGGATTGGTGATGGTTTTAAGGAAAGTTTTCAACGTGGCTCGGTCAGGGAATCGTTGTTCGGCTTCGTCCGCAAGCAGGTGGAACGTCTCTTCACCGAGCTCGTCCGCGATCACCTCGACCTGTTCAATCTCGTTGTCCGTGATAGTGCGGTCGCTGATGATGGCGACCTCTGTCAGCGCAACGAGCGCCAGTTGTTCGTCATGGGACAATTCTTTCAAGGTCATGGTGATTTTTCCTTTCTTTGAATGGCTACACTAGCATGATTGTTCTGGAATGGAAATCGTTCATTACTCGTATTAGTTCAGTTAAAGGGGTGCCCCGCCACCTTGTGTGGCGGGGCGCCGAGCCTTTTTGTGCCCCGTGGCACAAGGCCACGGGGACGCCCCCTGAAACTGACCTCTTACTCAATTTGTGTTTTTTATGTTTCTTTTAATCGTTTTCAGGGTAATCTTTCGCGCTTCTATGATTGATTTCCGTAATGTCTCTGTGGGATTTGGCGCTCAGCAGGTGCTGAATGACGTTTCGTTCCGTATCAACCGCGGCGAGCGGGTGGGGATTGTGGGCCCCAACGGAGCGGGCAAGAGCACGATATTTTCGCTCCTGACGGATGAGTCTGTGCCTGACAAGGGGGATGTCACTCTGCCCCGTGATATCCGGGTGAGCCATCTCCGGCAGCAGCTCAAGCCGGCGGCACCGGATATCAACCTGCTGGAGTATTCCGAGAATGCTCTTCCCTCACTGATCGAGAACCAGCGCGAGATCGAGGCGCTGGAAGCCGATCTGGACAAGGCGGATGAGGGTGCCAGGGAACGGATCGTTCGCCGGTTGGGAGTGCTCCAGTCGGAATTTGAGCATCAGGGCGGGTATGCCTTGAGTGGCCGTGCGAAGGCCGCGCTGGGTGGTCTCGGATTCAAGGTTTCAGACTTCCATGCCCCCTTCATTTCGTTCAGCGGGGGCTGGCAGATGCGGGCCGAGCTGGCCCGCGCCCTGGTAGCTGACCCGGATTTGCTCCTGTTGGATGAACCTACCAATTTCCTGGATATCCCCGCAGTTGAATGGCTCCAGCGTTACCTTCGCGACTATAAGGGAACCATGGTTCTCATATCCCATGACCGTTATCTATTGAACTCGCTCACCACGGTGACCATGGAAGTGGCGGGCGGCATGGTGACGCGGTATGCCGGAAACTTCAACAAGTATGAAGAGGATTGCCGGATGCGTCATATGCAACTGGAAGCGGCTCGTGACAACCAGGACCGGCGGCGTGAACAGATCGAGCGGTTTGTCGAGCGCTTCCGTGCCAAGAACACAAAATCCTCCCAGGTCCAGAGCCGGATGAAGATGCTGGAGAAGATGGAGGAGATCGAGGTTCCCCGGATCGTGATGCGGGCACCGCGGATCCGGGTTCCCAAGCCACCCCTGTGCGGAGTGGAGATGATGCGGCTGGATCAGGCAGGGATCACGTATGACGGGGTTAACTGGGTGCTGCGCGGTCTTGATTTAAGGATTGAGCGCGGGGAAAAAATAGGATTGGTTGGCTTGAACGGCATGGGGAAAACCACGCTACTCAAGATGATCTCCGGCAAGCTACCCCCCAATGAGGGACGGCGGGTGATGGGCCATAATGTTGTGATCGGCTATCAGGCCCAGGATTTTGCCGAGATGATGGACCCCGTGCGTTCCGTGCTGGAGACCGTAAAGGCGGCGGCACCGGGTTTGTCGGAACGAGAGGTTCGCGGCCTGCTGGGCGGCTTCTTCTTCTCCGGGGATGCCGTGGACAAGAAAATCGCCGTGTTGAGCGGTGGGGAAAAAATGCGGGTGGCCTTTGCCCGCCTCCTCGTGAATCCTCCGAATTTCCTTCTTCTGGATGAGCCCACCACCCATCTGGACATTCCCTCGCGGGAGGCACTGGAAAATGCGTTGCATGACTACGAGGGGACTGTCTGCATCGTAAGTCATGATATTGAGTTCACCCGTCATGTGGCCACCAGCATCCTGGCGATGACGCCACCCACTGTCCGGCGGTTTCCGGGCGGGTATGACTACTATCATGAAAAGATGGAGGCCGAGGCCAGGAGTCAGAATTCAGGAGACAGGAACCAGGGCGCGGATTCAGATCGCGATGATGGCGGGGGGGACAAGAAGGCGTTGAGGCGAGAGCGGGCGATGAAACGGCAGGAATTGAGCAAGGTTCGCCGGCCTTTGGAAAACCGGATCAAGTCTGCCGAACGGAAAATTGCCGAGCTGGAGAAGGAGCAGGACCAGCTGTCCGGTGAACTCATGAAACCGGCACCCGGAACCGACTATGCGACACTGAACCGCCGTCTGCATGAGATCCAGGCTACCCTGGCTGATACCGTCGAGGCATGGGAAAAGGTGTCACTGGAATTGGAGTCGATGCCGGAGGAGTAGGGCGGGCGGAGCGTGTTCGGATTTGAGCGATCAGTGTTCAGAAGCTGAAAAGAGGAATCGAGGAGCTTATGATTGAAATTACGACGAGAGAGTTGTGGATGGCGATGAAGCCCGAGGAGCGGGAGGATGCATGTCTGGCGCTCATGCAGGGGGGGGACACGTTCAGTCGTGATGTCCGGCCCGGAATTCTGAGGGAGATGGCGGATGCCTTGAAATTCAGGGAGTCGTTCCTGAAGCGGATCAAGCCTGTTGAACAGGCCCGTCATTTGCGGAGGCTTGTGGATTCGCCGACCTTAAGACATGTATGCGAACATGTCCTGCGCTCCTGGGTGGCATCCCGGAAGAGCGCGATGTTGATCTGTTTTGTCGAGGCTCAGGGGCTGGCTCATACTGATGGTATTCTGGCGGATGATGTGACGTGTCCGGGCAAGGACTCACTTATCAAAGGAGTTCGGGCTGTAGGCGCCAAGTTTCCTTCCCGTGAAGTGGCCCTGTACATGGGGGTCATGCTGGTTGCCGGCGGTGGGTTCTGGGAGGGTTTGGCAGAAGCTATCGAAACTGAAATTCCCGATTTCAAAAGAATCCTGCTGCCGTCAACTTAAACGATTGCGTGAGGCGAGACGTTGTGGAGTTTCACGGCGGGGTGTTCGCGGATGAAATAATCGGCGGCCCATTTGTCGGGGAAGAGGATTACGAACTGTCCGCGCATATCGGTGGCGAGCCTGACTCCCGTCCCGAGGAAAATGCTTTCGATCTCGCTTTTCTTGATGCCCGGATCGCACCAGCGGATTTGGGTGAAGGGGGCGGGTTCCATCCTGGGCTCAGCGCCGTATTCGGTCGTCAGGCGGTAGGCGACCACCTCGAACTGGAGCTGGCCAACGGCGCCAAGCAGGGGTGCGGTTTGAATCCCATCCACGAGTTCGAAGGACTGGATGACGCCTTCCTCCAGTAGCTGGTCAAGTCCTGCGCGCATCTGCTTGTGCTTGGCGGCGCCAACATTACGAACATAGGCAAAGGCCTCGGGCGGGAAGCGCGGAATTTCATCATAGCGGATGGCCGGATTCGTGGTCAGGGTGTCGCCGATCCGGAACGCCTTGTGGGTAACCAGGCCGACGATGTCGCCGGGATAGGCCACATCGAGGGATTCCCGGTCCTGGCCGAACAGTTTCTGGGGATAGGAGAGCCGGACGGGCTTGCCACTTTCGGGGTCCGTCACCACCATATCCTTCTTGAAAAGTCCCGAGCAGACACGGACGAAAGTGAGGCGGTCGCGGTGGCGCGGGTTCATGTTGGCCTGGACCTTAAAGACAAAGCCTGAAAAATCAGGGGAGTCGGGGGCGATGGGGCCGTTGGCCGATTGCCGCGGTTGGGGTGTGGCACCGTGCTTGACGAAATAATCGAGCAATAGCTGTACACCAAAATTGGTCATGCCGCTGCCGAAGAAGACGGGGGTGATTTCCCCGGCCAGCACTTGTTTCTCATCAAACGTTTCCCCGGCACCACCGAGCATTTCCAGCTCCTCCAGCCAGGGATCGCGGATATGCGGGGGAACTTCATTCAGGAGTTGGGAGTCATGTATGCCGGACACCAGGACCGGAGCACGGTGAGCATTATGAGCGGTACGCTCGAAGCAGTGGAGTTTCTTCTCAAGGCGGTCGTAGACGCCCTTGAAATCCGTCCCGCTACCCAGTGGCCAGGTCACGGGAAAAGCGCCGATGCCCAGGACTTTCTCCAGTTCATCCACCAGGGCAAGGGGATCCTGTGCCGGGCGATCCATCTTGTTCATGAAGGTGAAGATGGGAATCCCGCGCAAACGGCATATCTCGAACAGTTTTCGGGTACGTTCCTCGATGCCCTTGGCGGCATCGATCACCATGATCACGCTGTCAACGGCGGTTAGTACGCGGTAGGTATCCTCGCTGAAGTCCTTGTGCCCGGGGGTGTCGAGCAGGTTGATCACACACCCTTCATATTCAAACTGGAGCAGGGTGGATGATACAGAGATGCCGCGTTCTTTTTCCAGTTCCATCCAGTCGGAAGTCGTATTTTTTCGGTCGCGCCGAGAGCGGACGGACCCTGCAAGCTGGATGGCGCCGCCATAGAGGAGGAGCTTCTCCGTAAGCGTTGTTTTACCGGCATCCGGATGCGAGATGATCGCAAACGTACGGCGCCGGGCGATTTCAGATGTAATGGCGTTGTCCATTGGGGGCGGAAGGGTAGAAAAATGGCAGGGTGGTGTCAATGCGGGACATCCAGATGTTGACGGATCAATTGACGGGCTTCTATAATCGCGGGCTTTGGAATGTGGCAATAAGGCGGAGGGTTGACGGTATGAAATTCAATGATATTCGTGCAGAAGTGTGCGAGGCCAACAAGCAGCTTGAGAAAAATGACCTCTTGTTTCTGGACAAGGGGGCTGCCAGCGCCATTGACCGGGCGCAGGGTGTGGTTGTGGTTAAGCCGATGGAGATCCCTCATGCCTGTCTAACTCCCGATGATATGCTGGTGCTGGATTTGGCGGGCAATAGGGTTGCCGGCTCCCTGAGCGTCAGTCCTGATACTCTTACCCATCTGGCCCTCTATCAGTCATATCCCCAGCTTGGCGGCATTGCCACGACCTATGGGCGTTATGCCACCCTGTTTGCCCAGGCGGAGCGCCCGATTCCTTGCCTGGGCGTGCTTCATGCGGGGTATTTCAAGGGTGAGATTCCTGTGACGCGCGCCTTGCGTAAACCTGAAGTTGAGAGGAACTACGGGAAGAGCATCGGGGGTGTGATTGTCGAGCGCCTTGCCCGGCTTGATCCAGTGGATATGCCGGGGATTTTGGTGGCTCGACATGGCGCCATCAGCTGGGGCAAGACCGTGAGGGATGCGGCATGGAATAGTTTGGCGCTTGAAAAAATTGCGAGGCTTGCCTTTGGTACCCTTCAGTTAGCCCCCCAGACAGTCCCGCTCTCAGGGATGTTGCTGGATCGGCATTTGGGCGGACAATAGAGATTCCGCCAGTTTCCGGATATCTTTACAGCTAGACATAGCCGGCTCCGAACTTCTCAGCTACAAGTTTCTGAACTTCCTTGATAGTTTCAGCCTGATCGGCGGGGCAGATCAAGGTGGCTTCGGGGGTGTGGATCACAATCAGATCCTTGCATCCGACGGCAACCACCAGGTGCTGCGGGTCGTTTGATGCGACCAGCATGCCTTCGCTGCGCAGCAACAACGATTTCCCATTCCCCGTCGAATTTCCCTGCCCATCCTGCGGGCAGGTGAGCGCGAACGAGGGCCAGGAGCCGACGTCCAGCCATTGTAACGGCATGGGTACGGCAGCCACCTTGACGCTGGAGTCGCGGGAGGCGGGTTCCATGACGGCAAAGTCCACGCTGATTTTCTTCAGGTTGGGATAAACCCGGCTTATGACCTCCTGCTGGTTGGGTGTACCCCAGGCTTGGGCAATCTCCATCAGGCCGGCATGGTTTTCCGGGTGGTAGCGACGGATGCAGTCCAGAAGGGTTTTGGCGCGCCAGACAAACATCCCGCTGTTCCAGAGGTAGCGGGTCGGACCGGCTTTGAAATAGTCGTTCGCCAGTTCGGCGGCGGGTTTCTCCCTGAATTGATCCACGATATGGGCATTGTTTTCCAAGGGCCGGCCCAGTTGCAGATAGCCGTAACCGGTTGCGGGTGCGGTAGGCGCAATGCCAAAGGTCACCAGCGTGTCAGGGTTCTTTTCGGCAAGACCGTATCCCTGATCCACAATCGTGAGGAACGTGTCGATGGGCTCAATGATGTGGTCGGCTGTGAAGACGGCGATCACCGCCTCCGGGTCGGTTTTGGCCAGGACGGCGGCACTGAAACCCACCGCGTTCAGGGTGTCGCGCCCGCAGGGTTCCCCCAGGAATTGGGCAGGACCGAGTTCAGGAAGTGCTTCACGCATCAAGGGTTCCTGTTTGGTAGCGGCGCAGATATACCGGTTAGCGGCAGGGACCAGCCCGTCCAAACGGTGTGCGGCGATCTGGACGAGACTTTTCCCCATGATGAAGGGGATGAGTTGTTTGGGTTGAGTCTCGCGGCTCATTGGCCACAGCCGTGTTCCCGATCCCCCCGCCATGATGACTGCATATCGCATACCGATATTCCCCTCTAAGAATTTCTACGCACTGTATTCATTTTGGGCGCGTCGTGCAACATTCCAGCAACTGAGACAAAATCGGTGGGCAGGGTGGGGGCCGGGATCGGTGTGTCGAACCACGCTTGGAGCTCCATATCGAGCCCGGCATGGCGCATGTAATTGTAGAGGGACTTCCGAAGGCCTCGGCCCATGGCGTCGTGGTCACAGGGTGTGGAGTCCACATAGGGGACCTCATTGCAGGCGAAGGAGGGTTTGGGCTGCTTCACGAGGCGTATTCCGTATCGGGCAGGATCCTGAAAGATCTGACTATGGACGGTCAGGGCGAAACGGTGCCAGTAGGCGGAATGGATGTTTCCAGCTTCGAATAATTGCCGGACAAATTCGAGTGAGTCCACGGTATCCTGCTCGTTCTGGGAGGGGCAGCCATACATCAGGTAGGCATGAACCAGAATGTCCGCGTTGGCGAAAGAGCGGGTGACCCTTGCCGCCTGCTCCAGCGTGAACCCTTTATCCAAAAAAGACAGCAACCGGTTGGTTGCTGCCTCCAACCCGCCGGTCACGGCAATGCAGCCTGCCTTGGCCATGAGGGAGGCAAGAGCGGGGGTGAAAGCCCTGTCAAAGCGGACATTCCCCCACCATGAGATTCTGATTTTTCGCGCGAGGAGTTCGGTTGAAAGTGCCCGGCATAAGGCCGGCGGGAGGGCCTCATCGATAAAATGAAATCCGGTTCTTCCGGTTTCCCGGATTGCCTTCTCAATTTGATCAATAACCGCCGCGACCGGCGTCGCCGCATAACGATGAATATAGTCGAGACGGG